>CAZBDA010000036.1:0-37536 GCA_964490445.1 uncultured Rickettsiales bacterium
GGACGACGACACCACCGGCGACGACGACACCACAGGCGACGACGACGACTCCACCAGCAGCCCGGACAGCGACGGCGACGGCGTCACCGACACCATCGACAACTGCCCCAGCATTGCCAACGCCAACCAATCCAACGCGGACGGCGACGCTCAGGGCGACGCCTGCGACGCCTGCCCCAATTCCGCCAGCGGAGACACCGATGCTGACGGAGTCTGCGATGACGTCGACGTATGCACGGGCAACGACTCCACCGGAGACACGGATTCGGACGGTTTCTGCAACGACTCCGACAACTGCCCCAACGACAGCAACCCGAGCCAGGCTGATAGCAACGGCAACGGTATCGGCGATGCCTGTGAGGCCGTGGCGGTCTGTGCCAGTGACTCTTTCGAGCCCAACGACTCGATTGCAGGGGCGGCAGCCATCAGCGATGGCCTGCACAACAACCTGAGTGCCTGCCTGAGCGACGAGGACTGGTACAGCGTCAATCTCCTGAACGGAGACACGATCACCGTCGACGCTGTGTTCCAGCACAGCGAGGGCGACATCGACATGGTCCTGTACGACCCCGCCGAAGCGCAGATCGACTACTCCCTGAGCGTCAGCAACAACGAGTCCGTGGGTCCCTATACCTCGACCGTCAACGGCACCTACTACATCAAGGTCAGGCTACTCGGGGACAACGGCACCATCCTCGGCAATCCCTATTCTCTGGACGTCGACGTGACCCCTGCCGCCTGCCCCAGCGGGGACAGCGATGGCGACGGAGTCTGCAATGACGTCGACGTGTGCACAGGAGATGATGGCAGCGGCGACAGTGATAGCGATGGCTACTGTGACGACACCGACAACTGCCCCAGCGACAGCAACCCCAGCCAGGCCGACGCCGATGGCAACGGCATCGGCGATGCCTGCGAGCCCGTGGCGCTGTGTGCCAGCGATTCCCTCGAGCCCAATGACAGCCTCGCGGCTGCTGCCAGCATTGGCGATGGCAGTTACAGCAATCTCAGCGCCTGCCTGGGCAACGAGGATTGGTACAGCGTCGAGTTACTGACCGGAGACATCATCACCGTCGACGCGCTGTTCCAGCACAGCGAGGGGGATGTTGACATGGTCTTGTATGACCCGGCCGAAGCGGCAATCGACTACTCCCTGAGCGTCAGCAACAACGAGTCGGTGGGCCCACACACCGCGACCGTAAGTGGCACCTATTACATCAAGGTCCGACTCCTCAATGACAACGGCACCGTAACCGGCAATCCCTATGACCTGGAGGTCGATGTAACCCTGGCTTCGTGCGTCACCGACTCTCACGAGAGCAACAACAGCCTGGCCGCCGCCGGCAGCATCAGTACCGGCTTCACGGGCGCGCTGACCTCCTGCAGCGCGGACGAAGACTGGTACTCCTTCGAGTTGCTGGTGGGCGATACCGTCGAAGTGGACGCCTACTTCGTCGACAGTGAGGGCGACATCGACCTGTACCTGTACAACGAGGACCAGAGCATACTCGACAGCAGCGTCACGACCACCGACAACGAGGACGTCAGCTACACGGTCACGGCCAGCGGCACCTACTACGCAAGGGTCCGCCTTTATGGCGATGGTGGCCAACTCAATGGCAACCCGTACAGCCTTGGCCTCACCGTCACCGACGGCGACGACGGCCTGGAGCCCAACGACAGCTCAAGCGCAGCCCTCGAGATCCCCGGCTACCGCGACGAGGACCTCCGCGTGCGAACTGGAGACTCCGACTGGTACGAAGTCTCCCTGGCGACCGATGACATCCTCGAGATTCGTCTCGACTTCAGCGATGCCGAGGGCGACATCGACGTCTACCTCTATGCCCCCAACAGTTCCAACTCGGGGCCAGGCAGCACCATCGCCTCGGGCACTTCGACCAACAACAACGAGGTGATTTCGCCGCGCACCGCCACAAGCACCGGCCTGCACTACATCGAGGTGCGGCTGTATGGTGACAGCGGCAACCACGTCGGCAACGTCTATGACATGGAAGTCATCGTCGCCCGGCACTCCACCAACTGGACGCGCGACGACTACTTCGAGTTCAACGACAACTCCGGTTCCGCGGCAGCCCTCGACTCCACAGAGTACTGGGGCCAGACTGCCAACGGTGCCAACGACTCCGAGGACTGGTACTCCGTCCACCTCGACAGCGGTGAGACCCTGAGCGCCGACCTCCTGTTCCTTGACTCAAATGCTGACCTCGACCTGCAACTTCGAGGACCCGACGGAACGACGGTCCACGACAGCAGCTACACCTCCAGCAACAACGAGTCGGTAACTCACACAGCGAACTCGAGCGGCACCTACTACCTCAGGGTCTACGTCTACGCCGCGAACCCGCAGTCGACGGCCGCTACCGACTACGACATGGACATCCAGGTCAACTGACCACCGCTGCCCTCTAGCTACTGGCTGGGCTGGGATGCCCACGGGGCATAGGGGGCCACCGCCATCGTGGTCGAGGGACCTATAGCGCCCGCCCCCGCCCCCTGCGGGCTGCTACCATTGCCTGATGCACAAGTCTGCCACCCTGCTCTGCCTGCTGATCCTGGCCCTGCTGACCATCGGCTGCCGCGAGGACATTGTCCCGCCAGGAGATGACGACACTGCCGGTGATGACGACAGCTTCGGTGACGACGATACGTCGGGCGATGACGACACGTCGGGCGATGACGACACGTCGGGCGATGACGATACGTCGGGCGATGACGACACTGCCGGTGATGACGATACGTCGGGCGACGACGACACTGCCGGCGACGACGACATCGCGGGGGACGACGACAGCTTCGCCGATGTCTGCATCGACGACAGCTACGAGGACAACGACAGCGAGTCCACACCTGCAAGCATTGGCCCTGGTTTCTATCCGGCCATGGCGGCCTGCGACAGCGACCTGGACTTCTATTCGCTGTACCTGGGTGCAGGTGATGAACTGTCCGTCTCCCTGTCCTTCCTGCACGACGAAGGCGATATTGACCTGCACCTGGTAGGCCCGGGAGGTGCGACCGTCGACAGCTCGACATCTGTCAACGACGGCGAAGACGTCGGTCCGGTCACTATCGAGACTGCTGGCCTCCACCTGATCAAGGTCTCCCTGTTCGGTGACAGCGGCGTCATCCCGGGCAACTCGTATGACATGCAGGTCAGTGTCAACGGCAGCGGCCCTGGTGATGATGACGACGCCACCATGCCCAGCATCGAGGGCAACTGCGACGACAACGTCGACAACGACTTCGACGGCACAGTGGACTGTGCTGACAGCGATTGCGCTGGAGCCCCCAACTGTGCAGGCGGCTGCACCACCGACGGCTACGAAAACAACGACTCGCTCAGCACGGCGACGCCCGTTGCGCCCGGCGCCTACGCCGGCCTGACCGCCTGCACCGGTGACGACGACTACTTTGCCATCGGCCTCGCTGCAGGCGACAAGCTGTCCGCCAATGCCCTGTTCGCCCACGGCGAGGGCGACATCGAACTGTCCCTGCTCGACTCGGCTGGCAATCAACTGGCGGTGTCCAACAGCGGCAGCAACAACGAGTCCGTCGGCCCGTACACTGCCACCGCACCAGGAACCTACATCCTCAGAGTCTGGCTGTTCAGCGACCTGGGCAGCACAGCGGGCAACTCCTATTCCCTGAGCGTGACGGTGGTGGCGAGCACGCCGACGGGTTGCGTGGATGACCCCTACGAGCAGAACGACTCGATCACTACGGCCCACAGCCTCGGCACCGGGAACTTCTCGGCCACCAACATGGTCACCTGTCCCGGCGATGACGACTGGTACAGCTACTACCTGGCAAGCGGTGAGATCCTGAACCTGGACCTGACCTTCAACGACGCCAGCGGCAACATCGACGTCCAGGTCTTCGACCCCGCCGGCACTCCCTACTCGGGTGCCTTCAGCAACACCAACAACGAGAGCCTGAACCTGGCGGTCCCCAGCACCGGGACGTGGCACCTGAGGGTCTGCCTGAACGGCGACGACGCGGTGCCCGGCAACAGCTACGGAATGACCGTCAACTACACGCCGGCGCCCACCTGCAGCGATGACATCTACGAGAACAACGACACCTCCGGCTCCGCCACCAGCCTGCCGGCCTCTACCTTCAACGGCATCGGGCTTACCTCCTGCCCCGGCGATGACGACTGGTTCCGCTATTACATGGCGGCCGGCGAGGTCCTGGACATCAACCTATCGTTCTCCGATGCCGCCGGCGACATCCAGGTGGAGCTCTACAACCCCAGCGGCAACTGGCACACCGGCTCCTACAGCAACACGAACAACGAGTTCCTGCACCTGACCATCCCCACCACGGGCTTCTGGCTGATCCGGGTCTACCTGGCCAGCGACGACGCCAATCCCGGCAACAACTACAACCTGACGGTCAGCTACGTACCGGTCGCGACCTGCACCGAAGACAGCTACGAGAACAACGACAGCACTTCCACCGCAACCACCGTGACGGGCGGGCCGTTCCCCGGCACCGAACTATTCAACCTGCGCAGTTGCCCGAATGACGACGACTGGTTCCGGATCCTGATGGTGACAGGCGAGACGCTCGTGGTGAATCTCTGGTTCACCCACGCGTTCGGCGACATCGATGTCCGCCTGTTCCCTCCGGGCAGCAGCCAGAGTGCCGCAGTCGGGCTTTCTTTGAGCAACAACGAGGGCTTGAGCCACACGATCACCAGCACCGGCTACTGGCAGATCAAGGTCTACCTCGCCGGCTCTGACGACTCGATACCGGGAAACAGCTACGACCTCGACGTCTGGTACTTCTAGGGCACGAGCCGGGCCGGCTTAACCTGCGCCCGGGGGAAGGTGTCAGTAGCTACGTGGAGCCTGTCGACCGAGCCGAACTCGCTGCTGCGCTACACCGGGGTGACCGGGGCCTGTTCGCGCACCTGGTGCAAGAGCACCAGCGCAGCGTGTTCTTTCTGGCCATGCGCCTGTCGAACGGTGATGAGCAACTCTCCCGAGACATTGTCCAGAAGAGCTTCCTGCAGGCCTGGGGCCACCGCCAGAGCTTCCGAGGTGATGCCTCGTTCAAGACCTGGCTGCTGCGCATCGCCAAGAACCTGTGCCTCAACGAGTTGCGGCGAGCATGGCGGCAGCGCGAGGTCGTCGCTGAACCCAGCGACAGCGGCAGCTACGCCCCACTGGGTGGGGTGGACGCAAATGTGCTCGAGCAGCTGTCCGAGAACCAGCAGCGAGCGCTACTACAGGAGGCCGTCGCCGAACTTCCAGAACGGCAGCGACTGGTCGCGATTCTGCGCCTGTACCACGACCTCAGTTTCGCAGAGGTCGCCGAGATCTGCGGAATCACCGCCAACAATGCCAAGGTCAACTTCCACCACGCCGTGCGGAACATCCGCAAGCACCTGGCCCTCGCGGGGGTGGCCGCATGAGCGCCCAGGTAATCTCCCTTCCTGCCCGGAGAACCACGATGACGTGTCCCGACGAGCAACTCCTGGTCCTGTTTGCCGACGGTGCCTCGGACGCCGAAGTCCGCGAGCACCTGCGCCTCTGCGCTGTCTGCGCCGACCGGGTAGAGCAGGTGCGCACGGCCCTCTCCGATTGGCGTACTGGAGATCTCTGCTCGACCAGTGACTTCGACTCGGACTACTTCGCAGCGCTCGCCCAGGACATCGAACAGGCCCTCAGCCAGAGCGAGCCGGCAGCGAGTCCCGGCAGCGGCGCTGCCCCTACCCGCTGGTGGCGCAACCCGCCGAGCCTTCTGGCTGCGATGGCAGCGCTCCTGCTGCTGTGTGTTGGCTTGCTACGCAGCCAAGAGCAGCCTTCCCTGCTTGCCGAGGACAATGCCGCACCGGCCGAGGGCCAGCGTGCCCTGGAGGAGATGGCCCGCGAGTTGGGACGGAGCCTGCTGTCTTCTACCAGCGAGGCCGACGACGAACTGCTCGATGAAGAAGCCACCCCATTCCTCGCCGCCTGGAGCACCCTGGCCGTAGATCTTGGCGAAGACCTGCCACCCATGCCTCTCACCACCACGCTGGCCGACGAGTTCGATCTGCTCGACTCCGAGCAGGTGCGCTCCCTGATCACCCGCCTCTAACCTGGAGACTGCAATGACCCGCTCAACGAAGACCCACATCGTCCTGAGCCTCGTGGCGGCCTGCCTCGTATTCGCACCCCCGGCTGCCGCAGAGCCAGCGGGCGAGCAGCCCGGCCAGAGAGATGCGCCAGAAAGGCGCAAGGAGATGCTCGAGAAGATCCGCATGGTGCGGATGTACAGCCTCACCGAGGCGCTAGAACTCGACGAAGCCACCGCGGCGAAGCTGTTTCCCTATCTTCGCAAGCACGACGCCAAGCTCGAGAAGCTGCAGGAGGACAAGCGCAAGCAGATGAAGGCGCTCCGTGTGATGGTGAAGAGTGGCGAGTTCGACGAGAAGACCGTGAACAAGCGCCTGGCTGTCATCTCGCAGGTCCAGGTAGACATCGCCGAGACCGAGCAGGCCCAACTCCAAGGACTGCAGTCGATCCTCTCGGCAGAGCAACGAGTCAAGTTCGTGGTCGCCAGGATCCAGTTCGAGCGCAAGGTGCGCGAGATGATCCGCGAAGAGCGACGCCGCAAGCGCTCCAAGCGGCGTGATCGGCACGGCGGCGAGGGCCCGCAGCGGGAACGCGGAGCGCCACCGAGGCCCTAGTTGCAGTAGACCTCGTCGCAGTCCTCGTCGGCGATATCAAAGGCAAAGGCCAGGAACCCCATGTTGCCGTCGCAGTCGGGGTCTTGCCGTACGTCGGACACCTCTTCGAGGCATCGGTCAGCCTCATCGCTTTGGAAGGGGCAGTCTCCAGCCAGGTAGCTCTGGTAGTCCGAGCGGTCCTCGAACCCGTCGACTTCTTCATCCACGCACTCGTTGCGGTCGTCGTAGCCAGTCCAAAACTCGATTTCATCGTCGTCCACGCAGGAGAACAGGGCGTCGCAGTAGATCCGCGCGCGCTCACCAGGGTAGGTGTTGCCGGTGACACAGCCGCCGAGGAACAAGGCGGTGCAGAGGACGAGGGCAAGCTGAACTCGCATGGGGCTCCTGGGCTGACTAGACAGCGACGGACTCCTGGCCCGACGGCGCCGCCTAGGGTACCCCGAGAATCGAGGCTTGAGGGCGGCTCGGCGTTTGCAGGCGGAACCTCACGTGGCCGCCCAGTAGTCGCGACTTCAGCAACACCGAGCGACGAGTGGTCACAACTTCGATCTCAGCCTCGAACTCGTAGCCTCGGTCGGGCGCCTCGTAGTAGATGCGGGTGCGCTGGATTGGCAGTCCTCGACCACTCGGCTCGCCGCCGCCCAAAGTCACCGAGACTCCGGGACCGAGAAAACGGCTGGCCACCTGGAGAGCCCCTTGAGAAAGCTGCTCGCGCCGCAGCAGAGGCGCGAGTTGCGGACTGAGGTACTCAGCGGCGCAGCCCTGCAGCTCGATCGCAGCAACACGACCGCGGTCATCGGATAGGAACGAGATGCAGTAGCCCGCGCTGGTCCAGCCGACCCCGACCCCGCCCGGACGGCCGCGCGGTCCCTTCGCACTGATCCAGTAGGGGTGCCGCCCCGCTCGATCCAGAGTCGAGAACGCAGTCTCGACGGGTACTTTCAACTTGACTCCGAGGACGGAAACCTCTGCCGCAGAGTGACTCGAGAGCACGGACGACGGCGCCGTCGCGAGATCCTCAACATGGCCGATGTCAGTGCGCAGGCGGGACACCTGGGTAATGGCCGTGGGCAGGCCGCTGAGGTGAAGGGGGCTGGCAGCAGCGCCATCCGGCCCTACCTCGACCACGGTGCACGGCTTGTACTGGCAGCCGGCGGCAAGCCACCAGCCGTCCACCGTCAGGTGGGTGGGACCTCCCTCCGGCAGAGAGCCGACGCCGACCCGCGGCGACGGCTCATTGCGCACCACGCCACTTGGCAGCAGACGCGCCAACTGCGGAGCGGCGCCGGGGACCCCGTAGCCGGCTACAAGCGAACCATCGACTTGCGGCCAGAGCGCACCGATGCGGCCATAGAGGCTGTGAGTGGAGTAACCAACCGCACCGTGGGGCCGACGAATGAGGTGACTCTGTCCGGCCTCTTCCTCCACCCAGTAGAGATCTCCCTCGACACCCACGGTCGCGAGGACTCGAGGCCGCTCGCCAACGAACGCCAGGGTTCGTCGGTCCGCGAGCGAGAGCTCGAGAATCGAGGACGGCTGCCGACCCCGGGGGCCGCAGCTGAGGTACAGGTGGGTCGCGGCTGCGTTGAACACTGGGCCCTGGCAACCCGGTTGGCTGACCCACCACGGGCCATCCCCTTGGAGTCCCCCAGACTGAAGATGCCGCACCCGGACAATGGCCCCAGCACCCGGTTCCGAAGCCGAGACCACCGTGGCCAGCCAACGACCATCCGACGAGACGGCAAGCCCCGAAATGTCCGGCAAGCCGGCGACTACCGAGCGAACGAGAACCCGCTCACTGCCATCGACGGCCCTGGCACGGCGCAGACGAAGCACCTCCCCCTGGTTGCCCTCGCCGCCACGATCCACGGCAACCACGATATCCCCGGGGATGGCGAGCTTGCCCTCGACAGCAGCATCCATGGATAGGTTGCCGGCCGCACTTTGATGCAAAGTCGCACAACCCGTCAGGGGCAACACAACCAGGGCACACAAGCTGGCCAATAGTGTCTTCACTACACGACAGCATAGCCTGCGATTGTCGGCACGCCGAGTTGGCGGACACTCCCGGGACATGCAGGACTGGATGCTCTCGGCATGCCGCACAGGGTCCGACACCGCTGGCCAGGCAACCAGCGTGCCTGGAGAAATACACGCATCGCCTGTTCAGCTACGAAGTGCGGCGGCAAGCGCACGAATGTGCTCGGGGCCGGTGCCGCAGCAACCACCTACAACCTCTGCACCAGCTTCCACCCAGCGGCTACCAGCCTGGGCATAGGCCTCGGCCGAAGCGTCGCCACTCGCCAGCCAACCCTTCTCAGGGTCGGGCCGACCTACGTTTCCGTAGCCGCCAGTGCGCAAGCCCAGACGGCGCAACTTCGGCAACAGTGCACTGATGCTGTCTACCGGCGAACAATTGACCAGCACCACCTCGACGCCCAGGTCTGCAGCGCGGCGCGCGGTCTGCAGCAAAACGGCTTGCTCCATCAAGTCGCCGCTGGGACCCAGGGTCAGGCTCAACCACACCGGCAAGCCGGTACGCAGGGCCTCTTCCACCGCAATGAGCGACTCTCCGGGATGGGGAAAGGTCTCGCACAGGAGCAGGTCTACACCCGCCTCGGCCAATGCCGCAGCGAAGTGACTGTGTTGAGCGCGGCAGGTCGCGACGGGGGGCGACAGGTCGGGCCGGTAACAGTCCTCGAGTGGGGCGATCGACCCCGCCACCTGGTGCTCGACCGGAACCGAAGACCGCACGATCGACACCGCAAGTTGGGTCAACTGTTGCCAACGATCAGCCATCGCAGGTACCCGGCGAAGCGACCAGGGGCTGGTTCGAAACGTGTTGGCCGTGTGGACCTCTGCACCCGCCTCGGCATAGTCGGCATGAATACGGCCCAGCAGCTCAGGGGCGCTATCGAGCACCTGGGCGGACCACTGCGGAGCCGGCGTGGCGACACTTCGCCGAGCCAATTCAGTGCCTACGGGACCATCGAGCAATTGCACCGGTGCCATGAGTTCAGGTGATTCAACCTCACCTGTAGCGCCCAGGGAAGAGCGGGTCACCGCCGGCACCACCGGGCACAGGTCGAGGGCCTCTGGGCAGGCCGAGTCACCGCGGTCGAGACGCGGCTCAGGTCTTGGCCAGGCCGAACAACTCCACCAACAGCGCCACGCCGAAACCTGTTCCCCGCTCGTCCCAGCCAGCAGGACCCGCGAGGTCCACGTGCAACCACTGCCCCTGGTAATCGCCCAGGTGCTCAGCGACGAACTGCGCTGCACAGGACGCCTGTGCATTGGAGCGATTCTTGACCGAGTTCTTCAGATCTGCGATCTCGCTGAGGAACTCTTTGCGGAAGAACTCAGGGCAGTAGGGCAAGGGGTGGACCAGGTCACCACAGATCTTGCCGGCAGCAACAGCCCGAAGTTCCAGATCGGCATCATTGCAGACGATGGCTGCGTGCCTTTGCCCCGTGCTGACCGACTGTGCGCCCGTGAGGGTCGCGAGATCAACGATCACGTCGGGCTCCAGGTGCCTGACTGCATAGGCAACCCCGTCCGCAAGTACCAGCCGACCCTCTGCATCCGTGTTGTTCACTTCGACGCTCTTGCCCGAGTACATCGAGAGAACGTCATCGGGACGGGTCGCCGCAGGTCCGACCGAGTTCTCGGCGAGGCAAAGCAGCGCGTGAAGCCGGACCGGGCAAGTCCCCGACGCCACTGCCTGAAAGGCCGACAGCACGGCTGCAGCGCCCCCCATGTCGCCCTTCATGCCTGGCATCCCGGTCTTGGACTTAATGCTGAGACCGCCCGTGTCATAGACGATCCCCTTGCCCACCCACGCAATGGTCTGCTCCGCGTCCTCGGGACCGCAGCTGAGGATGACCAGCGCCGGTGGGTGCAACGCCGCCTTGCCGACGCCCCACAAGCCTCCAAAGCCGCGCTGGTCGAGTTCCTCGCCACGGATCATCTGCATCTCGGCACCCACCGCATCAGCCACTGCACGCGCCTCTTCAATGAAGGCATCGGTGTGCAGGGTCGAGGTGGGCATATCAACGAGGCGACCCGCAAGGCGCACCGCGGCGGTCACGGCCGGAATGCGTGGGTCCAGGGCAAGCTCGCCCTCAGGACCAACCAGGCCGACACGAATCTCACACTGCCGCTGCTCATCGTCAGCGGGCTTCTTGCTGCTGTATTCCGGCAGCGAGCGCGCAACCGAGCAGGCCGCTGCCAGGGCATGACCTGGCTCGTCGAGGGCGAGCAGAACCGCCACCTCTCCCGACATCTTCAACTGCTTCTTGAGCAGGGCCGTGATGCTGTAGGCCCGCGTCGGAGTATTGTGCCGCGAGCAGTGCTCCGGGAGCAGGCAGACCACGAGCCGAGCCGGCAGTTCAGCGCCAGTCCAACTGGACGTGGCCTTGCCGTCGTCGCCGGGCTTCAGCTCTGCGATGATTTGCGCCAGCACCGGCCGAAGCGCTTCGGGTAGCCGCGAACTGAGAGCAGAAGAGGACAGGGCGGCCTTGCGTCCGACGACGACCAGGGCCTCGGCCGGTGCAACCGCAGCGGCCACGGAAACGAAAGAGAGGTTTGCTTGCATCGCTGAAAACTAATTGGGCCAGCGATGGCGGTCAAATGACGGGGGCACTGCGAAGCAGACTGGGAAACACGGAACGAAACGACTCGACCAGGTCGGCGGGAGAGGCGCTTTGCGCGCGCTCGAGGATGCCCAGCTCAGCCGCCAGGCTGCCAACCAACTGCAATGGATCGGTGCCGTCCTCCCTCAGTGCCGCCAAAGGAGGGCTGCCGCGGCGCTTGGCCAATCGCCTGCCTTCCTCGTCACGGCGCAGGGGGGTGTGGGCGAACAGCGGCACCTCGGCATCCAGGCCGTGGTACAGCAGAATCTGCCGCGAGGTGCTGCTGAGCAGATCGGCACCACGCAGCACATGAGTGATGCCCATCGCGATGTCATCGGCAACACAGGCAAGTTGGTAGACGTGGGAACCATCCTTGGCTCGGACGATGAAGTCACCGCAAAGCTGCGAGGGGTCGTCGCCTTGCAGGCCCAGGCACAGGTCATCCCAGGAAACCTGCCCGGCGGGCACCCGTAACCTCTGCGAAGTCGGGGCGCCGGAACGACCGGGCCCGGACCTGCAGGTTCCGGGATAAGCAATCTCGCCACCTCCGGGAGCTCCCACCGCCGAACGGACATCCTTGCGCGAGCAACTGCATGGATAGCAGCGCTCTGCGAGCACCTCGAGGCAACGGTCGTAGAGTTCGCTCCGCTCGCTCTGCAGGTAGGGTCCCACAGCGCCGCCCGCCATCGGCCCCTCATCCCAGTCGAAACCGAGCCACTCCATGTCCCGGTAGATCGCCTCGACCGCGCCGGGTCGATTGCGCCCCGCATCGATGTCTTCGATGCGTAGCACGAAGCTGCCGCCGAGAGCACGCACCTGCAGCCAGCCCAGCAGCAGCGTCTGTGCATGGCCGAGGTGCAGGGCACCGGTCGGACTCGGTGCAAAACGCCCACGGATGGGGCGCAGTTCGCCCGGTCTCACTTGCTGCCCTTTCCATCCGACGGCCACTCGGGGAGGATACGGGCTGAGGACTGTCCGGACCAGGGGGCGGGCAGACCCGGGAGAGCCGCACGTGACAAGAGGAGCACCTGGCAGAGTCGGAGTGTTCGGGGGATCATTCAACCCTCCGCACATCTGCCACCTGCTCGCCTCAGAGTACCTCCTCGAAACGACCGATCTGGAAGCTATCTGGTGGACCCCAGTGCACCGGCACGCCTTCGCAAAGGACTCCGGACTTGCTCCCTGGGAGCACCGGGTAGCCATGTGCGAATCGGTAGTTGCCGATCACCCCGGCCTGCGCGTCTGCGGGATTGAGCAGGAACTAGGCGAGCGCTCCTGGACCATCGACACCATCGAGGCGCTGAGACAGCAGAATCCCGACACCGAGTTCTCGTGGGTCATTGGCTCCGACCTGCTCGGCGAGCTGCACCTCTGGTCTCGCTGGGAGGAACTGCGCGGACTGATCCGCTTTGTTGTCCTGGGTCGAGGGACGGCAACGGACGGCAGCGCCTTGCCCGAAGGCGGGTCCTTCCTGGTCCGGGACTTCCACCTGCCCGACATCTCCTCGACTGAAATACGCGACCTTCTCCATGCCGGCGGCGACGTGCGTCACCTGGTCCCCCAGGCGACATTCCAGTACCTCCAGGATCATCCCGACCTGTACCGATGAGCGAACCGCGCCGTGCTCGGCTGCACCCGTTCCCGGGCACCATGATTCTGCTGCTGGTGGGCCCCTTGCTGACTGAACTCACCCGCCTGGCTCTCATGACCCAGCCCACGCCACTGTGGGGCACCAACCAGGAGATGCACTACCTCGGACCGCTGCTGCTGACCGGAATCGGCTGGCTACTGGCGATCCCGACATACTGGTACCTGGGCGGCTGGCTCGCCAATATCGACGCCAGGACCATGGGACTGCTGCGCCCGCTGCGGGCCACTCCGCTCCTGGGCGGCCTGCTGTTCGGGATGATGGCGATCCTCGTTCCGGCGGCAATCGGCCGGCTTGTTGGTGGCTACCTGCCCGTTGCAGTGGACAGCTGGTCGCAGCTTGCCAGCCCCACCGGTTCCTCTGCACTCGAGGTTCTGCCCGTGGTGGTTGCCGTATTGGGCATCGCGGCGCTGGGGGAAGAGCTCCTGTGTCGCAGCCTACTGATCCGCTACTTGCAGCCCAGACTGGGGACCTGGGGCGCCATGCTCGTCTCCAGCCTGCTATTCACTGCAATGCATGCAGGCAACGACCACATGGCTGGTTGGGGCGTGCTCGGAGTCTTCCTGGCAGGCCTGCTACTCGCCCTGGTGTTCGTAGCAAGCGGCAACCTGCTGCTGGTTACAGCGCTCCACCTCGGCTGGAACGTGAGCACAGCCGCTGTACTGGGACTGGCGGTCTCAGGATACGAGCTGCCCTCCCTTACTCGCTGGCAGGTGGCCGACTCTGCGCTAGCGACTCAGCTACTCGGTGGCGAATTCGGGCCCGAAGAAGGACTTGCTTACATAGCCGTCCTTGCCGCCCTCACCGCAGCGATGATCCTATGGGGCGGCCCCAAAGACGTCCGGCAGGCCGACCTGTAGGTCTCAGCCGGGCTCGCCGAGCTCCATCGCCGCCGGCAGTTCGTGCATCTCAGCAAAGCCATCGCCATGGCCCAGGTACGCGGCGATAAACGCGCGAGTTCCTGGTGCAACCTTTTCTTCAAGATGCAGCAGCACCTCAGTGCCCTGCTCGTCCCAGCAAAAGTCGACGGTATGAATCGGCAGGTAGCGAATACCGCCCTCGGAGGTGACGATGCCGAAACGGAGTCGTTCCGCCAACCACTCGGGAACCTTGCGCTCGAGGCCCAGGTCGGCGGGCACCTGGTAGTCACTCATGACCTGCACCACTCGAGTCGTCTGCAATTGGTAGTCGTCAATGGATTCGATGAAGGTACGCACCGCGTGCACGGCAGCGCGGTGCCGCAAGCTGTAATCTACGCCGAGCACCGCCGGCTCAACCGCTACCCGCCCTTTATCGCGGCCAAACAGCCGTTGCCAGAAGCCAACTGGCTTCCACGTGTCACGGAGTTCAATTCGTCGCTTGCCGCTCGGCATCGTTCGGTCCCAAAACCCGGTGCTTCTCGGGCTCCTTGCAGTATAGGTTCGCCTCGATAGCCCGTCCAAGAGTGAGACGGTTGGGGCCGCCCTTCCTTCAATCGACCTGAGAACTCAACGTCAAAGGGGTCGTTGACGGCGGCGCAGCAGGCCAGCCAGGAGCACCAGCAGCAGTGCTGGCGACGGCGCAGAGCCGGCCGTCATCGAGGCCGCGGAGCTCACCGCGCTGCAACTGCAGCCCAATTCCACCCGGCTGGAGTCGGGCAAGTCGTCATCATCGTCATCGTCATCGTCACCGAAGGGATCGCCTGGCAGTTCTTCCGGGGGCTCGTCGGTCGGCTCATCGGGCAATGAGTCCTCACCGTCACAGTCCTGGTCGATACCGTCT
Organism: uncultured Rickettsiales bacterium; assembly: GCA_964490445.1. Classification (GTDB taxonomy): domain Bacteria; phylum Myxococcota_A; class UBA796; order UBA9615; family UBA9615; genus UBA6601. The sequence goes on from CAZBDA010000036.1 coordinate 14,735, forward strand.
CCAGCAACGTCATTGGCCGCAGGGTGAATGTTGGCGTCATCGTCATTGCAGTCGCCGTCGCAGGGGCTGAAGCCATCGCCATCGAGGTCCTCGCCGTCAGAAGTCACGCCGTCACAGTCGGTGTCCAGACCATCACAAAGCTCCACCGCACCGGGATGGACGCTGTCCAGCGCGTCGTTGCAGTCGCCAGCACAAGCTGTCCAGCCGTCGCCATCAGCGTCGTAGCCCTCGTCGATATCTTCGTCGCAGTCGTCGTCACGTCCATTGCAGTCCTCTTCCGCTCCGGGGACTACGCAGTCGTCGGCGGCATCGCCATCGCCGTCGGCGTCGCTCCAGCCGTCGCCGTCAGAGTCGGAGTCCTCGTCAACCGAACCGTCGCAGTCATCGTCGATACCGTTGCATAGCTCGATGGCACCGGGATTGATCGTCGAATCGCTGTCGTTGCAGTCGCCCACGCAGCTGGAGTAGCCGTCTCCGTCAGAGTCGTAGCCATCATCGACAGTGCCATTGCAGTCATTGTCGAGGCCGTCGCACAACTCCGCCGCGTTCGGGTTGACCTGGGCCTCCGTGTCATCGCAATCGCCACTGCAGTTGGTCCAGCCGTCGCCATCCTGGTCGGACTCCTCATCGACCTGGCCGTCGCAGTCGTCATCGATGCCGTTGCACTGCTCGAGCGCACTCGGAGAGATTGAAGGGCTGTTGTCGTTGCAGTCACCGTTACAGGACGTCCAGCCGTCGGCATCCTGATCGAAGCCGTCGTCGATCTCCCCGTCGCAGTCGTCATCAATACCGTTACAGCCCTCGAAGGCACCCGGATAGACGCTGCCGTTGCTGCTGTTGCAATCACCATTACAACTCGTGTAGCCGTCACCATCGGGATCGCCCACGTCGTCAATGATCCCGCTGCAGTTGTTGTCCAGGCCATCACAGAGTTCCGCCGCTGCCGGGTTCACCGTCGCCGAGTTGTCGTTACAGTCCCCCTCGCAGGTGGTCCATCCGTCAAAGTCGTTGTCGTAGCCCTCGTCAATCTGTCCGTCGCAGTCATTGTCGACGGCGTCACAAAGTTCGAGCGCACCGGGGTAGATGCTCGAATTGAAGTCATCACAATCGACGTCGTTGCAGTAGCTGTCAGCATCCTGGTCCGTGCACGCAGAGACCAGGGACACGCCCCAATCCCAACGATAGGCGATGGTGTAGGAGCCACTGGCCCCCCAGTAGCCGCCGATACGCACCCGGTAGATGTCGGAGACATTGGCAATCAAGCTGATCTCGGACTGCAGCCCGAACAAGCAACCGTCGTCATCACACCAGTGCTGGGTCGAGAAGCTCGCTCCACCGTACACACCCAGGGTCGTGTCCCAACCCGCCGACCCGCCCATGTTGCACAGGCTGACGTCAAAACTGGCCCCCGCAGGGATGTAGAGGTCGAAGTAGTGCTCGCAGCTATATAGACCGGAACAGTTGCCACTGAAGGTTCGCCAGCTGCCGGCCGAGTCGGTCATGCTGGCACCGATGTCCTGAGAAAAAGAGTCCACACACTGGGCTCGGGCTGCAGGAGCAGCTACGGCCAGTAGACCCAAAACGAGTGCGACAACGAGCACCGCACGACGCCAGATCGCATGCATGGAGGCCAATCTCCAATTCATTTGTCAAGTATATGTCAAGGCGCTGCAGCAACCAAGAAGTTCGCTTCCAAGACACGGAATTCTTGCCAGCCCCGTTCTGCGGCGGTACAACGCGGGCCCGCCCACCCATACACCGTAAATGGAGCACGCCGGCCCATGTTCCAACTGGACTTCCAACCCGAGCAGCTTTCCGACACACACATTTCGCGCCTCGAAGAGATGCGCCTGCAATCCACTGCGGACATCCTCACGATGACCACGCTCGCAGGCTGCGGGCATCCCGGTGGATCGATGTCCACCCTGCAGTCTCTGCTGCTGCTGTATGCCAACTGCCGCATCGAAGCTGCCGAGCCGATGGCCGAGAACCGCGACCGGATCTTCGTGTCGCACGGCCACATCTCACCCGGGGTCTACGCCGCCCTCGCCTCGTTTGGCTTCTGTGACCGCGATGAAGCTCTGGTCACCTTCCGCAACTTCGGCTCGGTATTCGGTGGCCACGTCGAGATGGGAGTACCCGGCGTCGAGTGGAATACCGGCAATCTCGGCCAGGGGCTGTCGGCGGCCGTCGGTGCCGCACTGGGGGCTCGCCTGCAGACCGCGAGCCCCGAGCAGGACCTTCGCGAACAGAGTGGCTCCGCCTACAAGGTGGTGTGCTGCATGGGCGACGGTGAACAACAGAAAGGCCAACTGGGCGAGGCCCGTCGCCTGGCCGTCAAGTACGGCTGCAACAACCTGCTGGGGATCGTCGACCTCAACAAGCTTCAGATCGGTGGCGACACTGCCGACATCATGCCGCAGGACATCCCCGCCGGATGGGCTGCTGATGGCTGGAACGTCATCACCGTGGACGGCCACGACTGGCAGGCCCTGTATGGCGCACTTCGCGCCGCGTACCAGAACAAGGTGGGCAATCCCAACCGCCCGACGGTCTTGATCGCCGAGACCGTGATGTCCAAGGGCGTCCCGTCCATGGAGGGCCAGGCGAAGTGGCACGGCCAGGCGCTGGGTGTAGAGGACGCCCGCTCCGCCATCTCCCAGCTGGGAGTGCCCGACCGTCTGCCAGAACTGCTCGAGCGGCGCGCCGCGCTGCCGCCGGGACAGGTCAATCACCCCTTCCCGCGCAACCCGCCACCAAAGCTGCAGATTGGTCCCCCCATCGTCTATGAGCAGGGCACAAAGACCGATTGTCGCTCTGCGTACGGCGCGGTAATGACGGAGTTGGCCGAAGACAACAACCGCGATCGAATCCGCGTCGTGGCATTCTCGGCCGACCTGGAAGGATCCGTGAAGCTGAACGGCTTCCACGCCGTCAGCCCCGCCGGCTTCATCGAAGGCGGCATCCAGGAACACAACAGCGCCACAGCTTCAGGCCGCCTGAGCCGCGAAGGATACTCCGTGTTCTTCTCCACCTTTGGCATCTTCGGGGTCACCGAGGTCTTCAACCAGCAACGCCTGAACTGCTTCAACAAGGCCAACCTGAAACTCGTCTGCACCCACTGCGGCACTGACGTCGGAGAAGACGGGCCCACCCACCAGGTAGTGGACTATGTCGGCCTGCTGCGCTCGACCTTCAGCTGGGAGATCTTCGTCCCGGCCGATGCCAACCAGTGTGACCGCATGATCCGTCTTATCGCCGACCGGCCGGGCAACCAGTTCGTCGGCATGGGACGCAGCAAGATGCCGGTGCTGACCCGCGCCGATGGCAGCGGCCCTTACTACGACGGCAGCCAGGGCTTCGAGCCGGGTCGGGCAGACGTGATCCGCGAAGGCGCAGACGGCGCCATCCTTGCTGTGGGCCCGCTGGTACTCGAGGCAACCCTCGCGCACGACATCATCAAGGAGCGCACCGGCAAGTCGGTCCGGGTGGTCAACATGGCCAGCCTGCGACCCTTTGACAGCGACGCCATCCTGTCGGCCGCGGAGACTGGCTACCTACTCACTGCGGAAGATCATCACCCCGACACCGGACTGGGTGGCCTGGTCGCAATGGTGCTCGCTGATGCCGGCACCAGCGCTCAACTGGAGCGCGCTGGAATCGACCAGTGGGCTATGAGTGGCAAGCCGGCGGAGATTCGCAGGGCCTACCGGCTCGACGCCGAGGGCCTCGCCGAGCGAGTCATTGCCGCGTTGAGTTGATCGCTCGGGTGCGGTCCGGCGGTACGATTGCCGGTCGCTGGGTTGCCGGGAGCAACACTGCCCGAGCAAGCTCCAACGCCCCTTGCTAGCGTCACCAAGCTAGGATGCGTTGGTCCCCTTACCTAGGAGAGCCCCATGTCCCGCCTGTTCGCCTTGCTGCTCGCCCTACTCCTGCCCCTCTCCCTGACCATTGGCTGTGCCACAAGCGGCGGTGGGGATGATGACGACAGCGTCGACGGAGATGACGACGACACCACAGGTGACGACGACACCGCAGGTGACGACGACGACTCGACTCCGGCTCCCGAAGGAGCAGTGTCGGGCCGAGTGGTCGACCTGGTTGGAGCCCCATTGGAGGACATCGGGGTCAGTTGCTGCAGCGAGGAGATGTGCCTGACGAGTAGCACCGATGCAGCCGGCGACTTCACAATCAGCGGTCTCAACGCCAACACCTACGTGATCGACAACCTCGGTTACCCCGGCACGGATCCCCAGAACGCCGCGATGGAGTGGTCCAAGTTCTTCGAGTTCGTCCCCGTCGCCAGCGACGTACAGGTGACTGTGAGCCACGACCTGGTTCTGCCGCAGGTTGCCGAAGCACAACAAGTCAGCAGCGGCGCCAACAGCCTCAGCTACGCAGGCGGGCTCAGCGTCAGCTTCGACGGCAGCGACCTGGATGTTCCCTTCCTCGTCGCAGACATCACTCCCCTCACACTGGGTGCCATCGAGCTCGAGGAGCCGGACGCGTGGCCAGTCGGCGGTCTCGACGGCCACGAGGTCCTACGCGCCTGGTCCTTTGCGCCCTTCGAGCTCGGCCTCAAGAGCGGCGGCCACATCTCCGTTTCGATCACCATGAGCGAGGCCCTCGCCAGCGGCACCACAGCTTCACTGATGTGGGCCGACTACAGCGAAGGAGTCGAGACAGAGCAATTCGAGAGTGCCTCTGCCACGGTGAGCAGCGACGGTCTGACCGTCGACGGCGAGATCGAAAAGCTGTCGCTGCTGTTGCTGGTCCGCCCCACCAGCTAGCTCCAGTCCAGCGCGCCCCGCTCAGCGAGCCGGGGTATCCATGCGCCGAACGAAATCACGCAGCACCCGCCGGTCCCGATCCTCCTCGGGACTCCCTCTGCCCTCGGCTGGCAGCGTAGCCATCAGCAACTCTGCCTCCTGGAGCACCAGCCGGCGGCGCGCGTTGTAGGTGCGGCCCCGGTCGAGTCGGTTGGACGGCTCGGCGATGCCAGGCTGACGCAGCGGCGCGGCCGGTTGCTGAGATTGAGACGCGGCAGCCGGCGAGGCGGCCGGGGAGGGCGCCGGAACCACTGACGCAGACGACCGCTGCGGCTCGCCTGGGTCCTCGCCACCAAAGAAGTGGGCACCCAGCAGCATCAGCGCAACGGCGACCACCAGCAAAGAGAAGGTTCGTGGGAGCCACCAAAAAAAGCCCTCATCCGTCAGGAAGGGATCGTCGCCGAGGCGGCGTCCGCCGCGGATTGGTTCGTCCCCCGCCTCAGCATCCGCGCCCTGGGGGCTCGATTCGTCTGGGTCGTTCGGCAACGGTCGCTCGCTGTTGTCCTCGCTCATGTTGCATAGGATACGTCTGTCTGCGACTTCGGTGCAGCTATACTCTCCACCCGTGCACATTGGTGACCAGTCCAGCGCCGAGCAACCGGCTCGCCGGAGCTTCGATCGCGGCCTGCTCGTCCTGGCGGGGGTCGTGGCGGTGTTCGCCATCCACCGCTACCTGGTCATTCTGTCTGCGGGCGACTTCCTGTATCCACTGGAGCCGTCCGAGGCCAAGAACACCCAGATCGCCTGGGACCTGGTCAGCGGGCGCTTCGGCACCGGCGACTTCAACTTCGGCACCTACCTGGCGAACTCAGGTTCAGTGCACCACGCGTCCTACAGCAGCGGCGCCTTCGCCTACTGGTTCGTGTCGTTGTTCACTGGCTTCACTCTGCTCTCGGTCCGGCTGATTCCGCTGTTGGCCTGGATCGGCACCCTCATCTTGTGGATGGTGGTTCTGAGAAAGCTACTGGGCACGACTGCCGCGGCGCTGGCCGGGGTCGGGTTGTTTCTCGTTCCGACCCTCTTTATTGCCTTTCAACTAACCTTCCTCAACTGCCACCCCGAAGCTGCCCTGCCACTATCCGCGGTCATCGCAGCATGGCTGTGGTGGCTGAGCCGCGACGGAAGCGGAAACAAGCCCACTATGCTGTTCGGGCTCTGCTTCGGGTACGCCGGGATCTTCTCCTACCTGCTGTGGCCCTTCCTGGCGCTGATCGTGGCACTCACCTTTGTGCCTCCCCGCCCCCAGTTCCATGCCGCCACACGCCGCTTCCTGGCCCTTGGAGTAGCCGTGGGGCTGTGGCCACTGTGGCTGATTCTGGCGAGTGATCCGGCTGCCTTGTTCCAGTACTCAATCACCGAGAGAGAAGAGACCACCCTGTTCAACATGGCCCGTGGCCGTGGACTCGACCTCGACCTGTACCTACAGACCGTCCAAGAGAATCTCCCCTACGCCTTCCACGACTTCTGGCTCGTCCAGGAAGAGGCTGGCCGCCTCTGGGGCGGGGCCTCGTTCGAATCCCTGTCTTACAAGCTGCTGGTGGTCGGCTCGCTGGTCCTGCTGCCCTGGGCCATCACCGAGCGCGACCCCCTGCGGCGACGGCTCGCCCTGCTGGTGTCCGTGGGCCCACCGCTGGTTTATCTCTGGCTCGCCTTCGCCTCACCCTGGAAACCGAACATCCCGGTACGTTACCTGGTGCCCCTAGGCCTGCTCGGCTTCAGCGCCCCCGGCGTGGGAATCGGCTTGGCGATGGTTCGTATCCGCTCGGGATCCCGGAGCGCATGGCTTCTCGCCGCGCTCAGCGCGGTGTACCTGCTCTGGCTATGTCCACCACGCCTGCACGAGGCTCGTGCTGCGGTCCAACCCGAGCGGATAGAGGCGCTCCGACAGCACCGCTATGTCAGCTACTACAACCTCGGCATCGGCACGGTCTGGGCCGAGCAGGTACGCGACGTAAACGAGCTCATCGACGTCCGCACAGCACAAGGAAGCCAGGAGGGCTTTGGCGGGATCCAGGCGGGACTGTGGGGAAGTGGTGACCGGCTGGCTCTCGGAGAGGGGGACTGGCATCCACCCCGGCTGACGTGGAGCACGGCAGCAAGCCCCGAGCCAGGCGAAACCATGGCAACCGTCTCGCTGTTCTCGGGAATTCAGGAATGGGCGGAGCGCCAGAGCTACCTGCCGAGGAAGGACGAGGTCGGTGGCGACCTCGATGATGACCCACACCGGCCCGTGAAGGATGAGCTGTCGGCCGCCGCACAGAACATCGGCTGGTCTGTTGGCATTCGTGCTGCCTGGAACAGTGAAACGGTCGCAGCCGTAGTCAAAGATGCACAGGCAAGCGGAGCCTGCCCCACCCAGAGGACGACCCACGACGCCGAACCCACCAGCAGTGGCGACGATGACTCCGCTGCCGGCGACGATGACAGCGCCGCAGACAGCAAAGACCCTGCAACAGACGGGAATTCTGCTGCAAACAACGACCAGAGTGCTGACATGCAGAAGCCCTGCTGGCCTGCATACCTGGACTGGCAGCTGGTCTGGGAGGGCTACGGATTCGGTCTCAGCCGAGCACGGCCTGAGATCTCCGAGCACCCAGATTCCCTACCTTCGGCAATCCCGGAAACGGCACGAGAAGCCGTCTCACGCGGCATCCGTGCGGGGCGTGCACTCGGCCCGGTGCCCAAGGCACCCCGCAAGCCGCTGTTCAAGTCAGTCCGCGGCCCGGCAACCTGAGAGATACCGGCAGAACCAAGGCAGCTAGGCTTGATTCGGGCTAGTGTTCTCCGGCGATGCCAATCACCATGGGCTACCCGCGCACCGGTGACAGGGGCTAACCCCAGCTCGGGGGTGGCCACTGGGTCCCCAACGACGACCCGCGGGTCGAGGCCTACGGCACCGTCGATGAGCTCAACTCCCTGCTCGGAGCGGCACGTGCGGAGTTGAGCCGCTCCGGGGTCGAGGCTGGGCAATCCGAACAGCTCGATGCACAGCTCGCAGTCATCCAAAGCGAGTTGTTTGACCTCGGCACGACCCTGGCCAGCCCGCCGGGCGACCGCTGGGAGGGCATGACGGCCATCCGCAGCGAAGACATCACTCGCCTCGAGCAGGAGCTCGATGCGATGAACGACGAAATCCCCGCACTCGAAGAGTTCATCCTGCCCGGTGGAGGCCCGGGTGCGTCGCTGCTGCACCTCGCAAGGACCGTATGCAGGCGCGCCGAACGGCGCGCGCTCTCGATCACTTCCGGCGACCCGCAAGCAGCTACCGCCCTGGCCTACCTGAACCGCCTCGCCGACTGGCTGTTCGTCGCCGCACGCTGGCACAGCCAGCTGGCGGGACAGCCCGAGGCGTTCTGGCAGCAACGGCGCTGAGCAACCTCAGCCAGGGGGCCTGGGCGCCCTCCCCTTGCCGCCAAGGGCAAGCGCGACTAGTATCCCCCCGCGCCACCGCGTAGAGAGAGCCGGAAACAATGCTGCAGACCAATCTCCAATATGAAGTCGTCAAGGGAAGCACTGCCGGTGTTACCCACACCTGCGACCGCGTGTTCCGACGCGGCAGCACCTTCAAGTGGCAATCCTTCACCTACGACCCGGGCATGGGCACTCCCTTTGTCTGGATGCTCGCGCGTTGCCCGTCCTGCAGCCGCCTATTCATTCACCCACCACGGCTGCCCGCCGAGGAATTGGTCGAGGCGCTTCGTCAACAGATCGACCAGTCGATCGGCAACAAGTACATCTCCTTCCGCTGGCCGGAAGAGAACGAACTCCTGTAGACCGCTCTCGCGGTACCCGCTTCAGCCGAGCCCGCGCTCGCTACGGGTTGCAGTCCAGTTCGGCGCCGTAGGGCCCCTCACTGCCGTCATAACCGTCGACCACCAGGTAGTAAGTGTGTCCACTTACGGCCGCGAACTCGATTGAGTTGGCCCCTGCCGCGAGGCACTGCGTGTTGATACACGTCGTGTTGTCGCCGTCGAGAACAATCGGGTCGAGGTTGATGTCGGTCGGGTTGAGGTGCACCAGGTTGGCCGGCAGCTTCCACTCGACGGTCTGAGTCACGGTTGCCGTCCACTCGTAGACCACCTCGGGGCCGTCGTAATTGCCGATGTTGCAGGGGTAGAAATTCATGACATCGGTGGTATCGGCGTGGAAGGGATACAGCGCCGGATTCTCGATGCCCACGGGATCGGAACCACCGCAGCCCTGGAAATTGGCGCACTCGGGGTCGGCGCAGTCCACCAGGCCATCGCCATCGTCGTCGAAGCCGTCGCCACACTCGGTGGTCGAGGTCGTACCGAGCACCTGGTCGCCGCAGTTGATCGAGGCGACCTGCTGGCAGACAGCGCCACATAGCTCGGTACCGTGACAGTCTTCGTCGTCGCAGTCGATTGCGCCGTCGCCGTCCTCATCGAAGCCGTTGGAACAGTCCTCTGCATCCGCGATCGGCGCACAGTCGATCGCAATGGAATAGGCCCCTGCCGAGCCCTGGTAGCCATCCACCGCAATCCAGTAATCAGCACCCGCTTCGGTCTCGAACTCGGTGAGCACTGCACCGTACTCGATGCATTCCTGGCTGTTGCAGGGGATGCCCTCGTCGCCCAGGATGAAGACATCGAGGTCAGTATTTGCGTCATAGCTCAGGCTGACCTGGACGGTGTTGGCCTGGTCGAGGGGTGCCTGGAAGTAGTAGGCATATTCGGGCCCGCTCTCCACCCATGGCACACAGGAGTACGAGTCGACCTGGTTGGTCGCCGATGAATAGGTAGCAGTGTTGCCCGCAGCGACGCTGCCGCACGACAGCACCCAGGCTTCCTCGCAGACTTCGAGACATTCGACCGTACTGGCACAGCCGTCATCCTGGCAGTCGATCAGGCCGTCAGCATCGTCATCGACGCCGTTGCCGCAGTCCTCGCTGGTCGAGGGGCAGCTGACGTCGACGTCATAGGTCGAGATCGCGCCCTCGTAGCCATCGACCAGGACGTAGTAGGTGACCCCAGCGACGGCCTCGACGGTCGCGCAGTTGTTGCCATACTCGATGCAGTCCGAGCTCGAGCAGCCGCCACCGCTGTCCTGGAGGATGTAGATGTCCAGGTCCTCGGCCGTGTTGCTGAGACAGATCTCGACGGACTCATTGATCTCGGGACGGAACACGTAGGCGAACTCAGGCCCGCTTTCATCCCAGGTATTGCAACTATACGAAGATATCGCGGTCGTGCTGCCTGCCCCGAAGGTGTAGCCGCTCTCGCTGTCGCCACAACTGAGCTCCGTCTGGGCGTTGCAGGACGCCACTCCAGGATCAGGGCTACCGGCACACTCTGGGTCGTCCAGGTCGATCAGCCCGTCCCCGTCGTCGTCGACGCCGTTGTCACAGACCTCGCCACAGGTGGCGCTCACGCCGGCGCACTCCTCGTCGTCACAATCGACGAGACCATCGAGGTCGTCATCTGTGCCATTGCCACAAATCTCAGGGACGCAGACATGGTGCGGGCTCGCCGGTGGGGGCGGGGACGAACAATCGGAGTCACCGCAGTCAATGGTGCCGTCGCTGTCGTCATCGATGTTGTTGTCACACAACTCCGAGATGCACCCGGAAGCGCCGGTGCAGTCGGGATCATCGCAGTCGGCGAGGCCGTCACCGTCGTCATCGGTGCCGTTACTGCAATCCTCGGCACAAGCCGGCAGACCTGCACAGCCGCTGTCGTTGCAGTCCACATCGCCGTCGCCGTCGTCGTCGATGCCGTTGTTGCAGATCTCACCGCTGCTGGTGCAGGCCGGCTGCCCTGTACAGTCCGGGTCGCCGCAGTCGATCAGGCCGTCGCCGTCATCGTCGGCATCGTTGTCACACGTCTCACCGACGCAGTCGCCGAAGTAGACACAGCCGTCGTCGTCACAATCCACCAGGCCGTCGGAGTCATCGTCGACGCCGTTGTCGCAGATCTCGGAGTCACAGCTGGCCCAGCCGATGCACTCGTCATCATCGCAGTCGATGTAGCCATCGCCGTCGTCGTCGACCGTGTTCCAGCACAACTCGTCGCCACAGTCGATGGAGTCCGCACACTCGGAGTCATTGCAGTCAGCCTGTCCGTCGCCGTCGTCGTCGGTACCGTTCCAGCAGATCTCGGGGATGCAGACCGGGTGCGCGGCACAGGACGTCTCGGCACAGTCAATCAGGCCATTGCCATTGTCATCGACATCGTTGTCACAGATCTCACCCGCTGAAGCACACACGGGGTTGCCCAGGCACTCACTGTCGGCGCAGTCGAGGGAGCCGTCGAAATCATCATCGACCCCGTTGCTGCAGTTCTCGGGGATGCACTCGGACTCGGTGCTGCACTCGAAGTCGTCACAGTCGATCAGGCCGTCGAAGTCGTCGTCTATGCCGTTGTCACAGTCCTCGCCAACACAGGCCGGAGCCGTTGCGCACTCATCGTCCGCACAGTCGGTGAGGCCATCGCTGTCGTCGTCGACCGTGTTGTTGCACTGCTCGGGAACGCAGGCCGGATCAGCATTGGCGGCCGAAGGCAGGTCGCCCGGACTCGCCGGGTTGTAGCACTCGGGATCGGCACAATCGACAAAACCGTCAAGGTCGTTGTCGTTGCCATCATCACAGTCCTCGTTGAGGAACCAACAAAGGATGTCGAACAGGCAGAGGAAGTCGTCGCAGTCAACCGAACCATTGCCGTTGTCATCGATGTTGTTGCCGCAATCCTCACCGCTGAAAATGTCGTCGTCATCGCCTGCGGTGTCGTCGTCGCCGGCGCCTGGATTGCAGACGGGATCGCCCAGGCAGTCGGGATCGATGCAGTCGATTCGGCCGTCACTGTCGTTGTCGATGCCATCGACACAGTTCTCGGAGCCGCACCCCGGTAGGAAGGAACACTCGGTGTCGGCACAATCGATGGCACCGTCGCCATCATCATCGATGCCGTTGTCACAGATCTCGGGGGTACAAGCGGGGCTCGGTGCCGGCGGACCGGTGCAGTCGGGGTCTGCACAGTCGATCCGACCGTCGCCATCATTGTCGAGGCCATCGCTGCAGTTCTCAAGTTGGCAGCCCACGGTACCGGCACAGTCGAAGTCGGCGCAGTCCACCAGGCTGTCGCCATCGTCATCGACGCCGTTGGTGCAGTCCTCGGGAGTGCCCGAGGCCTGGCAAGTAGCCGCCAGCGTGAAGGGGCCCTCGTTGTTGTTCCAGCCCTCGACCACCACGTAGTAGGTCTGCCCGGCGTTCACGGTCATGGTCACCGACTCGGCGGCACTTCCGCCCGAGGTGGAGAAATCGAGGCAGCCGGAGGGATCACAACCACTGCCCAGATCCTGCAAGCCGAACAGGTCGAGGTCGGAGCTCAGCCCATCGAGCACGAAGGTGGCCTCACCGCTGCTCGCCGCGGTGAAGGTGTATGCCAACTCCTTGCCGCTCTCATTGGCGGCGGTGCATGCGTAAGTACCGATCACATCGGTCGCAGCGGGATTGGTAGCGGTATCACCGCTGAGGGTCGCACCACAGGAGATGGTCGATGCCGGGATGCAAAGCTGCGCACAGTCACCGACTCCGGCACACTCGGCGTCATCGCAGTCGATGTCGCCGTCGGCATCGTCGTCAATGCCGTTGGTGCAGATCTCCGAGATGCAGTTTGGATTGGTGAAACAGTCCGGATCGTTGCAGTCGATCAGGCCATCCCAGTCGTCGTCCACGTTGTTCAGGCACTGCTCTCCCAGGCAGTTCGAGTCGCCGAAACACTCGTCGTCGTCGCAGTCGGTCAGGCCGTCGCCGTCGTCGTCGAAGCCGTTGGCGCAGGGCCACTCCGGTGTGCAGTCGGACGAAGAGCCACAGTCCGCGATGTCATCACAATCGACCAGGCCGTCGCCGTCATTGTCGATGCCGTCGTAGCACTGCTCGGTGGAACAAGTCGGGAAACCGAAGCAGTCGGGATCGGCACAGTCGATCAGGCCATTGAGGTTGTCGTCGATGCCGTTGCTGCAGTCTTCACCGTCACAGGAACTCTCGTTCCAGCACTCGGTGTCGTCACAGTCGACGTAGCCGTCGCCATCGTCGTCGATGTTGTTGTTGCAGTCCTCGTCGACACAACTGGGATCACTGGAGCAGTCGGGATCGCTACAGTCCGTCAAGCCATCGCCATCGTCATCGATGCCGTTGAAGCAGTTCTCGCCGCTACCACCGCTCGGGCAGAGCAGCTCGAGGGAGAAGTTGTCCTGGCCGCCGGCATAGCCGTCCACGACAATCAGGTAGTCCTGCCCGGAATTTGCCGTCCAGTGAACCGTCGAGGCGCCATAGGCGAGGCAGGCGGTGCCGTCGCACTCTTCGTCGCCGTCCAGCACGAAGACATCCAGGTTGCCGTGACCGGCCACCGTCAGAACCGCAGTCACCTCTTCGGTGGTGGTTGCAGAGAATTCGAAGGTGTACTCGGGGCCACTCTCATCCCAGGTGGTGCAGCCGTAGCTGTCGACCGCATTGCTGTGACCGGCACCGCCGTTGTTGGCAGACAGGATCTCGCCACAGGAAATTGTCGCCGCTGGGCTGCAACTGTGTGAACAGGCCGGATCATCGCTGCAGTCGGCGTCGAAACAATCGGCCAGGCCGTCGCCGTCGTCATCGAGGTTGTTGTCACAGACCTCGGGACCGAAATTCTGAGTTCCCGTGGAGTCATCGTCGTCGGCAACGTCGTCATCACCGGGCGGTTGGCCATCGGTGATTCCGCACTGGCAACCGCCAAGCACCATGGCAACACTCAGAAGCAGAGCCGCCATCAACAGGCGAACAGCAGCTCGGGCACGACATAAACAGGGAATTGTCGACTCGTTCATTTGGAATTCCAACCCAGTGGAGCTATCGATTTGGCCCTGTGGCAAGAAAGGGCACCTGCGAACTATTGTCAAGAAACTGTCAACGGTCAAGGGCATCAAGAGGCGCGCCGCAGGATTCAGCCACGACGAAGCCCCATTGTAAGTCATCCCGAGGCTTCCACCCTGCTATAACCGGACAGACTCCTGCGGCCGGCTGATCTTACCCCGTTCGCACGATCTGGGGATGGATCTGCGGGGGAATCGACAGGATGCATTCAGCGGTGCCACCAGATGATCCGATTTCACAACGTCACCAAGCACTACGGCCGAACCGGGATGGCCCTGGAGAAGATCAACCTCGGCTTTGACGAGGGCGAGTTCGCATTCATTACCGGACGCTCCGGTGCTGGAAAGACTTCCCTCCTGAAGCTGATTTACGCCGCGGAACACCCGACCCACGGCGACGTACTTCTCGAAGGCCGCTCCGTTGCACGGCTGCACCCCAACTCCGTGCCCTGGCTGCGGCGCAACATGGGCATCGTCATGCAGGACTTTCGCCTGCTGCCGCGACGTAGCATCTTCGACAATGTCGCTCTGCCGCTGGAAGTCTGTGGAGTCGGCCGCTCGGAGAGCAAGCTGCGCGTCAACGAGGCACTTGCCCGGGTCGGGCTCGAGGGCATGGGCAGAAGGCGGCCAGGCGAACTCTCGGGCGGCGAGCAGCAACGCGTTGCCATCGCCCGCGCCGTCGTCAACCGGCCGAGCATCATCCTCGCAGACGAACCCACGGGCAATCTCGACCACGACCTCAGTTGCGACATCATGGATTTGCTGGTGGGGATCTGTACCGACCAGGGCGCTACCGTACTGGTGGCGACACACGACCGGGAACAGGTCGCACGCTACAGCTTCCGAGAGGTCTACCTGCTCGGAGGCCGCGTCAAGTCCGACTACCGACCGAGTGAAACCCGCAACGGTGATGTCGTCGCGCTGAAGCAGCCGCAGGCCAGCGACGAGGGGGAAGCCTCCGCCACGCCATCCGAGCAGGCGACCACGAAATCACAGGCTGATGGCACAGACGAGAGCGACGAGCCCAACTCTGGAAGTCACGCCTCGTGATCCACCTGTCCTACTCGCTGTGGCGAGCGCTGAAGGGGATGGCGGAGTACCGCTTCCTGGCTGGCGCGACCATCTCGGCGGTGGCGACAGTGCTACTGCTCATCGGTGCGTTCGTGATGACCCTCTCCAACCTGTCGGGCGTCCTCGACCGCTGGGGCAAGGACGTCCAGATCTCCTGCTACCTGGTCGAGGGCCTCGAAGACACCGCACTGTTCGACCTGAAGGTGGAACTCGAGGAGATGCCTGAAGTCCAGTCGGTCAAGTACGTCACCAAGCTCGAAGCGCTGGAGCAATTCGGACGCGCCATCGATGGGATAGACCGGATCCTCGCCGACCTGGATGAAAACCCATTACCAGCCAGTTTGGAAGTCCGCCTCTCGCCGAACTTCCAGGAACCCCGCCAGGTCGCTGACATCGCCAGGCGTCTCGAGCGCCAGGAATTCGCCGCACTGGACTACTCCCACGAGTGGGTCGAGCGGTACCACACGTTCCTTGCTCTGCTACGCCTGTCCGCACTGGTTCTGGGCACTTTGCTGCTGGTCTCCGCCGTCTTCCTCATCGGCAACACCATTCGCCTTGCCATCTTCGCGCGACGAGACGAATTGATCATCATCCGGCTGGTAGGCGGCACGCAGTGGTTCGCACGCCTCCCGTTCCTGTTCGAGGGTGCCCTACAGGGCCTCGCCGGCGCCATCGTCTCCCTGGCCCTACTGCGACTGTTGTATCGCTACGCCTTCGTACAGTTGCAGGAGGGTCTCGGCATGCTCCTGGGGCCCGGCGAGCTGTCCTTCCCTCCCCCGTCAGTACTCGGCGTACTGGTTCTTGCTGGAATCAGCGTCGGACTACTGGGCGCCTGGACCTCGCTGGTACGCGACCCGAGCACCAGCGGCATGCAATGACGAGACTTCCCCCCATCCAGGCCAGCTGGCTGGCGCTGATCCTGGTGCTGCTCGTGGCCCCCTGCCTGACCGCCGCTACGCCGAGTCAGAACCCCACCGTGCTGCTCCAGGAGATCGAAACCCTCGAGATCCGGATGTTGCAAGCTGACGAGGAACTACGCGGCGCAACCGCAAGGGTGCGTGATGCCGAGGGGAGAATCGCCGAACAACAGGAACTCCTCGAACAAAACCAGGCCGTGCTGAACGAGCGCAAGCAGCGCCTGAAATTGCGCCTTCGGACCATGTACCGATTCCGACATCGTGGTTTCCTACCGCTCCTATTCTCGGTCAAGAGTCCCCACGAGCTGCTACGCACGGGCCGTTACCTGTGGTGGATTGTCAACGCCGACCAGAGCCTGATGGATGACCTACAGGACGAGCTGCAGCGTCAGCGCAGGGTCAAACGCCAGCTCAAGCGCGAGCGGAGCCGCCTCCTCCAGGCAGCAGGCGAAGCCTTCACCCGGCGCGACGAGACCCGTTCTCTACGCGACGACCGACGCGAGTTGGTGCAGAGCATCCGCACAGCAAACCGCAAGCGCGTCAACAAGTTGCTGATGCTGTCTCGAGAGGGCGCCCTCGATGTCCGCATCGACTTACGTGGCAAAGAGGCGAAGAAATCTGCAGCCAAGGCGGCGAGCAGGGCTCCCAGCTTCGCGCTGAGCCGTGGCCGCCTGCCGATGCCGCTGGTCGGACCGATTTCGAGGGCCGGCCGGGGCGTCGACATTGTCGCTGAAGCCGGCGACCCGATCCGAGCAGTCCACAAGGGAGAGGTCTCCAAGTTGATCCAGATCAACGGCTATGGCCTCGTCGCCATCATCGACCACGGTGATGAGTGGTACACCGTCTATACGCACGCTCGCGAGTTCACCGTGTTGGCGGGACAACGGGTCGAAAGCGGACAGCTGATTGGCTACGTCGGTGAGACGGGCTCCCTCGAGGGGCCTCGACTCCACTTCGAGTTGCGCCAGGGTCGCAAAGCCAAGGACCCGCTCCATTGGCTACAGATCCCTCGTGGACTACGGGGCTCGGCACCCTGAGAGATGCTCAGTCGCGAGCCTGCCCGTGAGCGCGCGCCACCTCCGCCGGGAAGAGAGTGCTGTAGCCATCCTCCTGCGCCGACTTGATGAAGTCGGCAAGCAACTCGATCCCCTTCTCGCTGCCTGCCGCTGAAACCAGTCCGTAGCCGCGCCGGACCGTCAGGTTACGCGCCAGCACAAAGTCGGACTCCTTCGACAGGTGCCCAGAACGCTGGACGTAGGGGATGCCCAACTCCCGGGTTGCCTTCTCGAGGCTCGGCAGTGAACCACTGGGACGACCATCAAGGAGAAACAGGTCCCGCTCCGCGAGGCCCTGGAGCCAGGGTTTCAAAGCAAGATCCTGGGCGAGGGCCTCGTGCAACAGGACGCCGCTCGCCCCGGGAGCAGTGGCAAGCTGCTCGGCAACATCGTCATTGGGATCCAGCACCAGGACGACCCCCTTGCTGCAGCGACTCGCCATCCGTACTGACTTCACGGCGTGGGCTGCGAAAGGCGGCATGGCAACCGCAAGAGGAACCTGCCAGCGACAGACCTCGTCGAGGGCATCGGTCTCTGTCGCACCGAGAATCACGAGGAAGCCCGTTTCGGGCGGGTCGGCTCCCGACACGGCCGGCCGCTCGGGCAGCCATGGGAAGACCTCCCGTTGAAGCAAAAGTTGCTTGCCCGAAAAGATCCGCAGACGGAACAACAGGTCATCGACTCGGGTGACGTAGACCTCGAGGTCCGCCAGTGGCTCCAGTTTCCGCAAGGTGTCCTGTAATTCGCGGGGCCGACGACCGTCCGGAAGGTAGATCGTGTCCAACTCGGGTGAGTCACCCACATCCCAGTTGGACAGCACCCGGTGCAATGCCTCCGCGGCCTGTTCCGGGCTCGGCGCGAGGCTGCCTGGCTGCAGTCCTGCAGTCCCCCCCTCGCCCGGCTGCGAGTGCCCCTGGTCGATCCCAGGGAACAGGTTGGCCCACAACACGGGGCCGAACCGTACGAGTCCAAGGGCTAGCAACACCACCGAGATGACCCAGAGACCCGCCGTAAAAGTATGTCTTCCGTCGACCACAGGAGCTTCCTACCTACCCGCGTCCGCACCGGCAACTTCGTCGGCCGGCACGCCCAAGGGCCCGTTCTCGGCACCCTTCTCCCCGTCCGACAGCTGAGCCGCCCAGCCGCGCACGGCATCCCCATCACGAAGGGCGAGAATCCCGAGTTGCAGCACAGGGTCATCACGGACCCAGGCTGGATCGGCGGAGCCACCTGCCAGCAACTTGTCCAATGCCGAGCGCTGGAGCTCGGACAGTTCCCGATCAAAGCTGATGTCCGGTCGCACCCCCGCGCCCTGGATACTCACGCCACTCGGGGTGAAATAGCGTGCAGTGGTCAGCTTGAGAGCGGAACCATCGGATAGATCGAAGAACTGCTGCACCGATCCCTTGCCGTAGGAACTCGAGCCAATGACCAGCGCCCGCCCTCGGTCCTTCAAGGCGCCGGCAACGATCTCGGCCGCCGACGCGGTCTGGCCATCGATGAGGACGACCAGTTCCGTCCTGGTGTCGGTGCCAGGACGCCGAGCGATGTCACGCTGCGCAGTCGGCCGGCGATCAACCGTCGAGACAATCACCCCCTCGGGCAGCCAGAGGTCCGCCACTTCGACCGCCTGGCTGAGATAGCCTCCAGGGTTGTTGCGCAGGTCGACCACAAGACCGCGGACCGATGCTTGGTCGGCGAACAACTGGCCCAGCTCGCGGCGGACCTCGTCCACAGTCCGCCGTTGGAACCGCTCAATACGCAGCCACGCGATGTTGCCTTCGAGGCGCGCTGAAGACACCGAGTTGGTCCGCACCTGGTCACGCACAACGGAGAATTCGAGCGCACCAGGCAGCCCCTTGCGCCGGATCTCGAGCAGAACACTCGAGCCTCGCTGCCCCTTGATTCGCGCCAGCGCAACCCCATCACCCAGCTCGGCCACCAGCTTGCCGTCAACCGCAACGATCTCATCTCCGGGCTCGAGCCCGGCTGCCTGGGCAGGGGCTCCCTCCATCACTCGCACCACGAACAAGCTGCCGTCCCGAACGTCCAGAGACACACCGATCCCAAAGTACTGGCCGCTCGTCTCTTCGCGCATCTCCCGGTACTGGTCCGGATTCATGAAAATGGAGTAGTCATCCAGTCCCTGGGTAAGACCGCCAATCGCATCGTAGACCAGGTCTTCTGAGCTTCTTTCCTCGACGTAGCGCGAGTGAATGATCGACAGGGCTTCGGCGAACACCTCGAGACGCTCGAAGGGGTAACTCACAGAGACAGCGGCAGCCGAGAGCGCCGCGCCGGTCAGCATGCCCGCCGCATACACAGCGACCAGGGATGCAAACCTGCGAGCCCTCGTCGATGGAGTCACCGTCACTTCACCTCGGCTACCAGGTCGTAGCCCGCAACCTCGGTGATGGTCATCGGCACAATGTCACCGAACTGAGCCTCGCCCGGATCAGCAACAAGGACCTGGCCGTCGATCTCAGGGGCCTGTCGCGCGGTACGGCCGATCCAGAGAAGCTCCGTTTCGGGATGAACTCCCTCGATCAGGACGTCCTCGACACCACCCACTCGTCCCTCGCTGTTGTCGACGTGAATCTGCTGTTGCAACAACATCAAGGCATCGCGGCGCTCCAGTTTCACTTTCTCGGGGAGTTGTCCATCGAGCGAAGCCGCGGGTGTCTCGGCCTGAGGGCTGAAGGTAAAGACACCCACATTGTCGAAGCGCGTCTCCGAGACGAAGTCATAGAGCTCCTGGAACTGCTCCTCGGTCTCACCGGGGAAGCCCACAATGAAGCCGGTGCGCAGAGCAAGATCGGGGATCCTGGAGCGCAACTTGTCGAGCAAGCCGCGAGTACGGGCAGTGCCAATGCCTCGGTGCATTCTCTTGAGGATGGGATCGGAAATGTGCTGCAGCGGAATGTCGATGTAGGGAACGGCACTCTCGAGACTTGCCAGCGCATCCACCAACTCATCGGGGAAGCGCGCCGGATAGGAGTAGAGCAACCGCAACCACTGCACACCATCGACTGCGTCGAGGGCGCCCAGCAGGTCTGGTAGCCGCTCCGTGCGGCCGAGGTCACGACCCCAGGAGTTCGAGTCCTGCCCCACCAGGTTGAACTCCTTTACGCCCGTCGCCGCCAGCGCCTTGACCTCTTCGACCAGTACGTCGAGGGGACGACTCATGAGGTCACCCCGCAGCCGCGGGATAATGCAGAAACTACATCGCTGTGGGCAGCCTTCGAGAATCTTCACGTAGGCGGACCACGGGGTCAGAGTGTTGACTCGAGCCTCTCGGCCCTGGACATAGGTGGGCACTCCGACGATGTCAGAGACCGGCTGCTCCCGTGGAGTGAGCACTTCGAGAATCCGGTGGTAGTCACCGGTACCGACGAAGGCATCGACCTCGGGGAGTTCATCGCGTAATTCCTGGTGGTGTCGCTGAGCCATGCACCCCGTCACGACAAGCTTGCCGGTCCAGCCCCGCTCACGAGCCTCGGACATCTCGAGCACGGTGTCGACCGACTCTTCGGTGGCGGCATCGATAAATGTGCAGGTGTTCACGACCACAACGTCAGCATCATCGGGCGAATCCACCAGCTCATAGCCGGCCTGACCCATTGTCGCGAGCATGGCTTCGGAATCCGTGCGGTTCTTCGGGCAACCGAGGCTGACAAAGTGCACACTCCGGCCCTCGTGTCCCTCGAGAACTGCGGAACTCTGCACCGGAGAGGCCGAACCTGCAGGTTGAATGATGTTGAGCCGATGGGCCATCGTGGCCGGAATTTCCTCGATTCGGGCCCTATGGTCAAGAGCTAACCACCCCGCCCCTGGGGAGGTAGCCTTCGATCAGTCGCCCTCGATCAGTTGAAAGCCGGGGCGCTTGTCCCAGCGAAAGTGCTCAATCGGCAGGGTCTTGCCAGCTTGGAGCCCAACCAGATTGGTCTCGGTTCGATCGCCGAAGGAGCTGGTAGTGACGACACCAATGATCAGGCCGGAGGCCGTGTCGATGTGCAGGTAGATCACATCCACCACGCCGTCCTTCGCCTTCGGGCGCAGTTCCAGAGTCGCAGCACCGTCTCTCGATTCGGGCCCCGACGCGACCTTCGCGACCCGGTAGTGCTCCTCGACGTCCGCCATGCCATTGAAGAAGGCCAGAAAGCTCCGCAGCGAGTCCATCATCGAAGAGAAGTGGGTGCAGGTCTTCTCACTCTCGTCGATGACCCAGAGGTCGGCTCCGTCGCTGAGGAACAGCTTCGGCTTCTCCCCGCCGAACTGCCAGCGCAGCTTGTCCGGCTGTTGCACCTGCACCGTGCCCTCCTGGACAACGGGGGTCGGGTAGGACATGCCGGTGCTCGTCTGGGTGAACTTCGCCTCAAAGGACTCGATGCCCTGGTAGGCAGCCCTCATCTTGGCCAGGACTACGTCGGCGCCGTCACTGGCTGCAGCCGATGGCGGCGGTGAACCGCTGGAATCGGCCCGCACCGGAATCCACACCGCAGCAATGATGAGGATCACCAGGGCCGTAACCACTGCGGCCACCGCCAGGACCGGCCGCTGGGGTGATTCAGGCGCTGTGGTCATTGACGAAGACTTCACGGGGGCGAGCACCATCCGCCGGGCCAATCACGCCCTGGCTTTCCATGGAGTCAATAATTCGCGCCGCCCTGTTGTAGCCGAGCTTCAGGCGCCGCTGGAGTAGAGAAGTGCTGGCTTTTCCGGCCGCCGACACCACGGCAACGGCCTCGTCATACATCGGATCGAGGTCGTCATCCTCGCCACGTCCCTTCCCATCGGCATCGTCGGGCAAAGTCAGCTCGACATACTGCGGACCACGTTGAGACTTGATGTGCTCGATCACATCCTCGGTCTCGCCCTCAGAGACAAAGGCGCCGTGGAAGCGCATCAAGTCCGAGGTCCCGGGGGGCAGGAACAGTCCGTCACCATTGCCCAGCAGCTTCTCCGCGCCGTTGGCGTCGAGTACCGTGCGGGAATCCACCATCGAACTGACACGGAAAGACATCCGGCCTGGGAAGTTGGCCTTGATCAGGCCCGTCACCACGTCAGTCGACGGACGCTGGGTCGCGAGGAGGAGGTGGATACCACCGGCGCGGGCCATCTGTGCCAAGCGGACAATGGCGTCTTCCACCTCCTTGCGGGCAGCCATCATCAGGTCTGACAACTCGTCGATGACAATCACGATGTACGGCATCTTCTCGGGCGGTCCGACGGGTTCGCCCCCGTCCGAGCGGTGACAAACGGTGTCCAGTCCAGCCGCTCTGCCGCAATCAGGCGGCACCTTCGGCTTGCCCGCCTTGCAGGAGGCCTCCCACTCGTCCCACTGGACGATCAACTCATCGACCTTCTGGTTGTAGTTGACGATATTTCGCGCGTGCATAGCGGCCAGGACCTGGTTGCGACGATACATCTCGCTGACTGCCCAGTTCAGGGCCATGGCGGCCTTCTTTGGGGACGTCACCACGGGGACCAGGAGATGGGGGACATCCTTGTAGACCGAAAACTCCAGCATCTTCGGGTCAACCAGGATCAGTCGCACCTCCTCGGGTGACCACCGGTACAGCAACGACAGGATCACGGTGTTCACGCAGACGGACTTTCCAGAACCCGTGCTGCCCGCTACGAGCAGGTGCGGCATCTTCACCAGGTCAGCACAGACCGGCTTGCCGTCGATTGCCTTGCCAAGGGCGATGGGCAACTGCATGCCCTCCTTGCGGAAGGCCTTCGAAGCCATCACCTCGCGAAGATAGACCGTCTCGCGCGCATCGGACGGCACCTCGATGCCCACAACCCCCTTGCCGGGAATCGGAGCGACGATTCGCACCATTTCCGCTTCCAATGCCATAGCCAGGTCGTCACCCAGTCCCGCTATGCGCGAGACCTTGATGCCCGGCGCCGGCTTGAACTCGAACATCGTGACGACCGGACCGGGAAGAATGTCCGTGACCTGACCATCGACCTTGATGGTCTGGAGCGTCCGCTCGAGGAGAGCGCCCAGGGTCGTGGCGACCGGGTCATCAGCCTTGTAGTCACCTACCGAGAGG
>CAZBDA010000036.1:37546-40596 GCA_964490445.1 uncultured Rickettsiales bacterium
CTCATCGACGTCGCTACGGCTCGCCGGAGGAAGCTGGAGCAAGTCCAACTCGGGCAGATCGTAGGGCAGCAACTCGATGGGAGTAACCACTCGCCGCACGCTCACGATCCGCTGGGCAGCCACGCTGTCCGGATCGACCGGCAACTTCGCGTGGATCTTTGGTCGGGACTCACTGAGCTCGGAGAGACCAGGCTCTTCCGGTTTCGCGTGGACCTTTGGTCGGCCCGCACTCAACTCGGGGCCAACAGGCTCTTCCGGCTCGTCGCTCGTCCCAGCACCCTTGATGCGCAGTTCAGCGTGCACCTCGCCACGCTGGTTGGCACCACGCATCGAGTCCTCGGGCTGACCACACAACTCTTCATCACCCTCGTCGAGTTCCGAACCGGTAAGCACCGGTCCTGTATCCTCGTCATCCAGGTCAGCGGTGATGTCGACGCCCTCAACCTCACCCTCCTCAGGTAGCGGCTCTACCAACGACTGCATCTGGGGCTCTGTCAGGTAGGGACGACGAACGCGAGACTTGCGACCGGCCTCGGTCCCCAGACCAATGCTGTCGAGCCCGGCTTCAGCCAGCGGTTCTGTGTCGCCGGTGAAGGGCGCCTCATCTCCGGTGTCGACATCGAGCATCGCCGAGGTGGCGCTGAACGGGTCGTCCTCATCGAGCCCAAGTTCCCTGTCCAGTCGCTGCTCTTCGAGGAGAGCGAGCCGCTCGTCGCGTTCCCATCGCTCCTCGTCAAACTGCAACTCTCGCTCTTCGCGCCAGTCGTACCAGCGGTCCACAAGACCCGTTTTCACCCCCCGCAGGAAGGAGCCCAGAGCATCGAGCGCCGTGCCTCCCAGCCGAGTCGCCTGTCGCCCGAGGAAGGAGATCAGGGTTTGCAGAGCAGAGCCCGCGCTGCGCACCAGGGGCAACAACTGCACCCCGAAGCCCAGACGCGCACCCACCAGCAGGACCGTCACGGCGAGGACGCCAGCACCGGCTTGCGAGATCTGCGCATCGAGAAGCGAGAGGAGGCTCTCACCGACGACCCCTCCACCCGTAAGTCCAGGGACCCGCTCATAGTGGATCGCGCCGAAGGTCAACTCAGCCAACAACGAGAGACTCACAGCAACAGCAAGGAAGCCGACGGCCTCGAGCAGACGCAGCCGACGGGTCCGTTGCAGGAGCAGGGCAAGGGACAGCAGCAACAACATCGCCGGCAGAGCGAGGGCTGTCATACCCAGTACGTGGAACAAGGCGCCGGCCAGGCCCGCGCCCGCAGGACCGATCCAGTTGCCCGCAGCTTGTCCGCTGCCAATGGCAGGCGCGGTATAGGACAACAGGCTCAGCAGGGTGACGACGGACACACCGAGCAGAGCCAGGCCAATGATCTCCTTCCACAAGGAGTCAGACCCAGTGTCTGCGCCGGAGCCCCGCTGTTTCTCTGACTTGCGCGCGCCACGCGACAAGAGGGCAGCTCCGCGACGGACCCGCTTCTTCTTGGCGACGGCCGGCGGCGCTTTCTTCTTGCGAGCATTGCCTGGCTCGCTTGCCTGGCGGAACAACCCCATGCCGAACCTACAAACCCCTCCGAACAAGTCGAGAATGATCGAAAACCATGAATGGTGTCAAAGTATTTCACTTTTTACCACAAAGGAGCCCAGCGAACACCAAGAACTGACTGCTATGCAGCGAATAGACTGGGCTGACCCTCAAGCGGAAGGGTCGTTCAGGTCGCGGCGGCTCTCACCTGCGAAGTGGAGCAGTCCAGCGCAGTCGACGTCGTTCCTGCCGATGGAGCGTGCTCCTGCGTCCAGCAACTCGACCACCCGAAGTCCGTCGGTACCGGAGCTCAGAGGTGTGCGCGCCTCACGGCAGCACCGTACGAAGTGTTCGCACTCCAGCCGCAGTGGCTGCGGAAGGCTCGCTCCCCCTGGCTGCGATCGGCTCGGGTCCGGGGCAGTGGATAGAGACTCCGAAGTAGCGAGCCGCAGCACTCCTTGGGCATCCCGTCGATAGAGCTGAACCAACGAACTCCCGTCGCTGTCATCGAAGACGGCCGCTCCAGCACTGCCCTCCACCACAATGCGTCGACGCCTGTGCTGGACTCCAATGGCGCAGGAAAGAGATGCGGTCACGCCACCTGCCACGTCCAGCCGGGCGCGGACCCACTGACTGCCAGGCGCTGCACCCGCCGGGGGCTGAGACGTAGCGACGATCTGCTGCGGCTGGCAACCCACCAGGTAGCGAACGACCGACAGGTCATGGGGTGCAAGCCCCCACCAGGGTCCTACCGGCTCGCCTCGACCGCCACTGTTGTGTCGGGTACAGGCAATCCGCATGGGCGCACCGATACGCCCGTCCCGAACCACGCCGGCGAGCCACTGCACCGCCGGATGGTAGAGCAACAGGTGACCTACCATGAGCGTCAGAGAGCGGCGCTCGGCCTCCTCGACCAGGTGCTTCGCTTCGGCCGGATCCAGGCACAGGGGTTTCTCCACGAAAACGTGCATCCCAGCGGCCAGGGCCGCCGCAGCGAGAGTGAAGTGGCCCTCCGCAGGCACGCAGACCGCGACAGCATCGATCCGCTGATCACCCCACAGTTCCGTTGCCTGACTTCGGCAGGACACGCCGGGGTAGCGGTCAGCGACCATTCGCAGGCGCCGAGGATCACGATCACAGACCGCTACGAGTCGTGCACCTGCACAGGCATCAAGATCACGAAGTACGTTCCAACCCCAACGTCCAGCACCGACTACAGCAATGCCCAGATCCGTTTGGGCCGCAGAGCCTGGCACGTCTTGAAGGAGTACTAGTAGCCCACCGAGACACCGAGGGTAATTCGGTTGTCGATGAACTCCCCCTCGTTCGTGCTGGAGGGGTCAACAGCGCTGAACCGGTAGCCGGCAAGGACGTGGAACCAGCGGGCGAGCAGCACATCCTCGTTCACTCCGGCACCCGACTGGTGCTCAGTACGAGTCTCCCTGCCGGCGAGGGCACGGTAGGTATAGGAGATGTCTGCCGCGACCTGCAGTCGCTCGAAGAACAAACCACGGTACTTGAAGTAGGC
>CAZBDA010000037.1:0-9086 GCA_964490445.1 uncultured Rickettsiales bacterium
CAGGTTGCACGGACAGACTCGACGGTGCTGGTCACCGGGGAGAGCGGCACCGGCAAGGAGCTGGTGGCGCAGGCGCTCCATCAACTGTCGCCGCGTGCGGAGAAGCCCTTTGTCGCCGTGAACTGCGGAGCCATCCCGGACAACCTGCAGGAGTCGGAGTTTTTCGGGCACGTGCAGGGTGCCTTTACCGGCGCGATTCGCACCAAGACAGGATTGTTTCAGCAGGCGCACGAAGGCACCTTGTTCCTCGACGAGATCGGCGAGACGGTGCTTTCTTCCCAGGTAAAGCTGCTGCGCTTCCTGCAAAGCGGCGAGGTGCGAAAAGTTGGCGGCAATCGCGCGGAGACAGTCGATGCTCGACTGGTTGCCGCGTCCAACCGGAATCTCGTGGCGATGACGCAGGAGAAGAGCTTCCGCGAGGACCTCTACTATCGCTTGAACATTATCGCCATCGAGGTGCCGCCGCTGCGCTACCGGCAGGGTGACGTCGACGAGCTGGCCAAGTACTTCCTGGCACGCCGAGCGCGCAAGCTTGGCAACGGAGTGACCGGATTCAGTGCCGCTGCCATCGACCGTCTCCGACGGCACAACTGGCCGGGAAATGTCCGCGAACTTGAGAATGCGGTCGAACGTGCAGTGACCTTGAGTCGAGGTCGTGTGGTCGAAGTAGGCGACCTGCCGCCGATGGCCCAGGCACTGGATCTGCCGACGGTTTTGGCAGCCGACGGTGACAGGTCTAGGCAGCCTCCGGGCGAGGCGAACGAACCTGTCCTTGCCGCTGAATTCGCCCAGGGTGGTCCGCTGGTGTTTCCCTCCTTGCGGGAGTTGGAGCACCAGCACATTGAGCAAGCACTGCTGTTGTTTTCTGGAAACCGGACTCGCGCCAGCGCCGCCCTCGGCATCTCGAAGGCGACGCTGTGGCGTAAGATCAAGTCCTACGGCATCACACTCTAGAAGGCCCAAGATGAAAATCCTGGTCACCGGCGCCTCGGGCTTTATCGGCCGTCATGTTGCGCGCATGCTCGTCGAGCGCGGGGACGAGGTTCGCGCAACGGTTGTTCCTGGCGAGGAGCGTTCCTACCTGGAAGGGCTGGGTGTCGAGACGGTCGTTTGTGATGTGCGAGACCTGGTCGCCGTGCAAAAGTCTGTCCAGGGCTGCCGGGCCGTGTTCCATCTCGCCGCGATCTATGCACTGTGGATGCGGGATGTGCGCCCGATCTACCAGGTAAATGTCCAGGGGACTCGTAATGTCCTGGAGGCAGCTCGCTCTGCCGGGGTTGAGCGGGTGGTGCATACCTCGAGCATCGCCGCTTTGGGGGTAGAGCCGGGCACGCTGTCCTCCACCGAAGAGAGCGTCTTTAACCAGCACAAGAACGCCAACCACTACATCCTGAGCAAGTACTATGCGGAGCGGGCCGTGCGCGAGTACATTGCTGACGGTATGGATGTGGTCATCGTCAACCCAGCCTTCCCCGTGGGTCGCGGCGATCTGCGTCCGACTCCCACCGGTAGGGTCCTGCTGCGAATTTGCGAAGGAACCTACTTCGGCGCCCATCCCGGTGGACTCAACATCGTCGACGTCGAGGATGTAGCCCGCAGCCAACTTGCAGCTCTCGACAGGGGGCAGGCAGGGCGCCAATACCTGCTGTCGGGCACCAACATTGCCAGTTGTGACTTTTTTCGGCGGGTTCTCCAGGTGGCTGGTATCGACCGCAAGGTGCGGGAGATTCCAGCCTGGCTGATGTGGATCATGGGCCAGGCCGGTGACCTTGTTGCCCATTTCACCGAGCCTATGCTCGATAGCCGAACCGTCGCCTATACGGGCCAGTACCTGTACTACGATTGCTCGCGGGCCAGGCAGGAACTGGGACACGAGGTCACCCCTCTGGACGAGGCAATCCACAACTCCGTCTCCTGGTTTCGCGACAACAGCTACTTCGACCGTGCCGCATCATGGCGTTTGCGCCCATGGCGCCGAAGGGGCAAGCAGTGAGCGACGAGACCTCTTTCTGGCGTCGTTGTTGGTTCAAGAACGGCAAGGTCTGGGCGGAATGCAGTTCAGATGGTGAGTTGGTCAGCAGCGATGAGAAGGTGGTGTTCGCCTACAAGAAGGGCGACAACCGCACTTACAGCACGGCGCTGTCGAGGCTCAAGCCCGTCGACGGCAGCGCAGCCGAGGAGGGGGGAGTCGTGGTGCCTCCGGCTGCCCGCTCGAACGGGGGCGCGGCAAGCACCAGGTCGAGCAGGGGGGAAAAGAAGGCGAACGAGGAGATCGTTGGCGGTGACCGGAGCGATCTCGAGGACACGGACGCGATTCATCTGTGGAGCGACGGTGCCTGCTCGGGCAATCCCGGTCCCGCGGGGGCAGGCACCGTGTTGATCTTCGCGGATCGCCGCAAGGAGATGTCCACCTGGTTGGGCGACGGCACCAACAATGTCGCCGAGCTCACGGCGGTGTTGCAGGGGATCACTGCCCTGAACGCTCCGGTGCGCCGCAAGCTGGTGATCCACACCGACAGCCAGTACGTGATCGGCGTCATGGTTCGAGGCTGGAAGGCGCGTGCCAACCAGCAACTCGTGGAGGAGCTTCGTGGCCACTTACAGGGCATTTCCAGGGTAGTCTGGCACTGGGTTCGTGGTCATGAGGGGGTTGAACTCAATGAACGCTGTGATGCGCTGGCCCGAGAGGCCATCGAACGTCGAGCGTCCAGCGTGGAGGTCCTTCCCTGATGCGCATTCTGCACATGACCGATGTTCACTTTCTTCAGCCGCCGCCCCTGAAGGGGATGCTGGGCAAGCGTGCACTCGGAATGGCCAACCTGTACCTGGCCGGACGGCGGGGGCACTTTGACGCGAGGGCACTGGTGGGTCTCGCGGTGCAGGACGCACTGCAATGGGACGCCGACCTGTTCGTGTTCACCGGTGATCTTACTGCCCTGGCGGTCGACGATGAGTTCGCCGAGGGCTACGCGGCCTTCTCGCCCCTGCTTCTGTCGATGCCGTCGATCATGATTCCCGGCAATCACGACACGTATACGCGCGATGCGACCCGCAATGCACTGATGGAACAGCACGTCGGTGCCTGGATGGCTGGGGGCGAGTGGGATGCCGATAAGCGTGCATGGAGCGGTGCCGAAACACTACGCGGAGCGGTGCCCTGGCCCGTCAGTTTCCGCTTGAATGGCACAACACTGGTGGCGACCAACCCATGTCGCCCTTCGTTGCGGGCCACCGGTTACTTTGGGCCCAAGGCGCTGCAGAGAGCCGAGGACCTGGTCCGGGAGGCCCAGGGTGCCGGCCGCCAGGTTGTTTACCTGCTGCACTATCCGCCGCTGGCAAGCGACGGTACGCCCTATACGCACTCCGGCCATTGCCTCGAGGACGTCGACGACCTCCTCGCCAGCCTACGGCGGGCACCGCCTGCACTGGTCCTGCATGGCCACAAGCACCAGGCGTATCGGGCCGATCTGCCCCTGCCCGACGGGGGCGTCGTGCCGATCTTCAACTGCGGAACGACCTCGGCCATCTCGAAGACACCGGAGCGAACCGCGGGCTACTTCCTGTACGACCTCGAAGACGGCCAGTTGCGCAAAGTTCGGCGGCGAATGCTGCTCGCTGGCGAGTCGAAGTTTGTCGATGACAACAGCGACTTTGGGGTTCCCGTCTAGCAGACAAGTCGCGCATTTCCTGTCCGCGGGCTTCCCATGTAGGATGCTCCGATTCTCAACGGAGGGCCCTGATGAGCGAAGGCAATACAGGCGGTCGCGGTGGCTTCGCGACCCAGGTCGGATTCATCTTTGCAGCGGCGGGAAGTGCGGTCGGGCTCGGCAACATCTGGAAGTTTCCGTACATTACCGGCGAGTACGGTGGTGGCGCCTTTGTGCTGGTGTACCTCGCGTGCATCCTGTTGGTCGGCCTGCCGCTCATGTACGCAGAGTTGATCATCGGCAGGCGTGGCGGCAAGGACGTGCTCGGCGCCTTGCTGAGCCTGACTCGAGAGCGAGGCCCTGGTGCTCGGGCCCTCAGCCTGATTACCGGCGGCATGGCTGTTGCCGCAGGCTTCTTGATCCTGTCCTTTTATTCGGTGGTCGCCGGCTGGGCGATCCACTTCTTCTGGGTTTCCGTCGGCTTCATCAAGATGGACCCCGCAGGAGCAGGCGCCACCTTTGAGGCTGTCGCCGGCAGCCCGTTGTGGTCGAGCGCCTGGCACACGCTGTTCATGATCATGACCGTGCTCGTGGTGTCGCGCGGAATACACTCTGGGATTGAACGAGTGTGCTCCTACCTGATGCCTGCCCTGGTAGGGATTCTCGTCATGCTGTTGGTCTACGTCGGGCTCACTGGTGGCCTGGGCGAATCCCTGTCCTTCCTGTTCAAGCCTGACTTCAGCAAGCTCTCGGGTGACGCTGTCCTCGAGGCTCTCGGCCATGCGTTCTTCACCCTCAGTCTGGGAATGGGCGCCATGGTGACCTACGGCTCCTACCTGGGTAGCGACCGGCACGTGGTACGAGACGGAGTGTGGGTGGCGGTTCTCGACACGGTGATAGCCCTGATGGCCGGTGCGGTGATCTTCGCCGTGGTCTTTTCAGCTGGCGGCGAGCCTGCGGCGGGCCCGGGCCTTGTCTTCATGACCCTGCCCGACCTGTTCGTCGACATGCCGGGGGGAACGCTGGTTGCGGCTGCGTTCTTCCTCTTGCTGGTGTTCGCCGCCTGGTCTTCGGGGATCTCGCTGCTCGAGGTGGTCGTGGCCTGGTTGGTGGACGAACACGGCATCGCGCGTCCCAAGGCGACCTGGAGTGTTGGCGCTGTTATCTGGCTTGTGGGCTTGTCGGCAGCGCGCTGGGGAGAGGTGATCGACTTCCTCGACAATATTACGACTCGCTACATGCTCCCGGTGGGCGGCTTCTGCGTTGCCATTGCGGCAGGTTGGTTGCTTAGCCGGAAAGACCGCGAGGCCGGCTTCGAGGGGATCGCTGGGCGTAGTTGGCTGGCGCCGCTATGGACCGCACTGATTCGCTTCGTCACTCCGACACTGGTGCTGTTGGTGATTGTCGCCAAGATGGGCCTGTTCGAGGCCGCAGCCGAGCCAGAGGCCGCGGTAGCGAACGAGGATGCAGCGCAGCCCGCCGAGGTGATTGAAATAGCGCCTGCGGACTGGGAGCAGGCCGCCAAGGATGCCGAGATGTTCTACGCGGAGGCGCAGGGCCTTCTCCCTCAACTGGAGAACAGTGCGAACGAGTTGGAACATGCGCTCGAGCTGCTCGGTAAGTCGCAGATCATCCTGAGCGGTCTGCCCGAGGACATGCGGCCGCAGTGGTATCGCGATCTCGGCCCGACGATGGAAAAGGCCAAGATGAAGGCGAGTCTCGTCGGCTCCGGGGTGGACCCGACGGCTCCTGACACAAAGCTACTGAACGCAGACCAGGCGGAAGTCGAGGCTGCCCAGCCCAAGGCCGGTGACAACTCCGGCAAGGCTGCGGGTGAAGGCCCCTGAGCAGGCCTGCCGCGCTCAGGTCGGGAGGCTGTTGATGAAGTCCATGGGCGATCCCGCCGTGGTGCATTCTGACCGCGAGTTGTTGCGATGGGCCTGCAGGGAAGCTGTGCCCTGTGCGGTGGCACTGCCAGGACGAGAGAGCTGGGGGCGGTCGTTCCTGGTGGACTTGAGAGACGGGGGCCCACGGCCCCAACTGGCGATTGCGCAGCCTTTGGACCTGGCCCGCAGCGAGCGTGAACGGGCCTTGCGCTCGGGGGAGTCCGTTCGGCTTTGGAGCGTGCGGGGACGGCAGCCGTGGCACCTCGATGGCTTTGTCTCGGGTCTGCGGGTGATGGAGGCTCGAGACTCAGGACCGGTGGAAGCGGCCCTGGTGCAGCTGCCCTATCGACTCCTGGAGACGGATCGTCAGCTGAGTTCAGTCGGTTCCATTGGAGCACCTCGTGCGGTGGTGCTGGTCCGGCAGATTGGGCCAAAGGGCAGGGGGGCCGCGACTACGCTGGTGGAAAACTGGCTCGGTGAGGATGGCGAGTGGGCTGTGCGTGGTGGCGGCTACATCGTCGACCTGTCACGCCGGAGCTTCTCGTTCAGCGTGCCCCTCGAGAGCGACCTGGTCATGCTGCCCGGTGCTCGCGCGGTGTTCGAGTTTCGACTTCCAGATCTCCGCCTCCAGACGCGGGTGGAGGGGGCGGTAGTCGCTGTCATGGACCTCGGCGGCCACGTTTTTCACGGGGTGTCACTGGGCCGGCAGGACGACACCATCTCCGAGGAGGAGCACCGCGAGACCATGCGCCTGTTCGCGGCGGCTTCCTACTAGGCTCCCAAGCGGAGCCCGCTCGCAATCAGAGACTTGGATCCTTGCCATTGATCTCGGCGCTAACCGGTCCGATGCGCAGCGGCACGTAGGGATCTCCCTCGCCGTACATGACGTGGTAGGTCTGGAACGATGAGGTCACCCGCTTGATGTAGTTGCGCGTCTCGGTGAAGGGGATGGCCTCGACCCACATGTCCAGGTCGAGGTTGCCGCGGGCTCGCAGCCAGCGCTTTACCGAGCCCGGGCCGGCGTTGTACGAGGGAATTGCCAGCGCAATGTGGCCGTTCCAACTCTTGTAGAGCCCCTGGAAACAGGTGGTGCCGATGGCGAGATTGGTGACAGGCTTGTCGAGGTCGCTTTTACGCAGGTTGTGGATCCCCATAGATTTCGCGGTCCACTGGGCGGTGCGCCACATGAGTTGGCTCAAACCCATGGCACCTGCCCAGGACTGGATCGAAGACTTGAACGCACTCTCTTCCCGAACCAGGCCCTGGAAGAGCATGGGGTCCCACGGGAACTTGCTCGCAGCTGCACGGATCTCGTCGTGGTAGGCGAGCGGGTAGGCATGTGCGAACTGGGGCCCTGATTCCGGCAGCGAGGCAGGGTGCTCCTTACGGAACCGCTCGCGTAGCAGGTAGTGGCTTCGGTGCAGATCTCCGGTCAACTCCACCAGGTGGGCTGCGAACAGCAGGGTTTGCGGCTTCCAGGGCTCGTCGGTCGTGCGCCCGAGCACTGCTTTGAGAATCCTGCGGGTGTAGCGCGGGAAGCCACCCCGCAGCAGTAGGATTGCCTCGGCCACCTCTGGGTGCTCCATGAAAGCGCGTTCCGGGTGGAAGGAGGCGGGCTCTGCTCCGCTCGCCTTGAGCGCTTTGTTTCGCTCAACCTGCTCCTGGGCCACTGTCGCCGCCGCCGCCGGGTCGAGACTGGCCAGCTTCCAGAACGACAGCACCCCGTAGTAATGCATAGGTTCGTCCTTCGCCAGCTTTGCGAGGGCGTCCAGAGCCCCGCTGCGGGCGGCCGAGTCACCTTCGAGGTTGGCGCGCGCCCGCCAGTAATGGCCCATCAGCACGTAGTCACGTTGGCTGCCGAGGGGATCGATGGCAGCCAGCTCTTCGAGCCAGGGCAGCGCGTCCTCGTAGCGCTCATCGAGCAGCGCGATCCAGGCGAGTTCCCAAAACCCCCGGCCGCGCATGTCGCCTTCGGTATGGGTATTGACCATCGTGGTGAACACCTCGAGGGCGCGCTCCTTCTGGCCCTTCGACCTGGCCATTCGACCGGCAAGGTACAGGGCGTCGTCGGCATAGGAATGTTGAGGGTTGCGCTCCGCCAGTGCGACATAGGTCTTGATGGCGGCGGAACTGCGTCCGAGTTGGCTCTCTGACTTTGCCTGCAGGTAGGGGGCCTTGACCTGCACATCGACCTCGGAACAGGCTGGCCCGACCTTCCGTAGCAACGGGACTGCCAGGTCGTACTCACGCAGCTTGTAGTGGGCGCGACCCCACTCGTAGATGCCTCGGCAGCCCCCTTCGCCACCTTTGCTCAGATCAGCCAGGAGCTTCTTCTTGAAGGGCTCGAGAAGGTTGATTACCCGCTGTTTGCCACCTGCAAGGCGAAGCTGTCGGGCTCGTTCTCCGAGATCAGCCATCGAAGGCCGCGGGCCTGGAGGTTGTTTCCGGGAGACCTTGTTGATGCAATAGCGAGCCTCTTTTGCAGTCTGCGTGCCCGCCGAACTGGTCAGCCAGGCCTGCCGGCAGGCCTGCCAGGCTGCTGCGGGGTCATCGCTCCCACCACGCGCCCGAAGTGCTTTGCTGCGCAGCAGCTGCGCGCGTGCTCGCTGGTGCGGCGTGAAGCGTTCCGAGATCTCACTGGCAAGCTCGAACTCTCCCAGCAGGCTGAGGACTGCCGGGATGTCGCCCTCCTTAAACAGGAGACGCGCGTGTTGCAGCACAGTGTTTGGCCAGAAAAACGACGTCACCTCGATCTTGGCGAAGGCCTTTGCCGCTTCCTCGGTTCGGCCCAGCCGGACCAGGGCTTCGGCGCTCAGTTCCAGCGCCATGCCCGGCGCAAAAGTGCCGATTTCGACAGCTGCGTTGGCACTCTCGAGGACACTCGAATGGTCGCCGCGCCGCTTGGCAGCCATTGCGTTCTTGATCAGACGAGCGGCTTCGGCTCGTGGGTCGTCGCTGGACAGCGGGCCCAGGGATTCTACGGACACCTCTACGAAGGGCAGCGCTTGCGCTGCATCGCTCTCGCTGGCGTGTTCGCTGCTGGCGGCGGATTCTCCCCCTGCAGAGTCGTCGTCGTTCGGTATGTCGGTGCATACCCGCCCGCCTAGTAGCAGGACGAGGGTCGCACCCAGGGGGACGATGCGGGCTATCACGGTCAGTGGGACGAAGCGCTAGCGCTTCTTCTTCTCTTTCTTCTTCTTGGTGCTGCGGGAACTACTGCTCTGGGTCTTCTTCTTGGTGCTCTTCTTGGTGCTCTTCTGGGTCTTCTTCTTGGTATTGGAATCGTTGGAATCGCTGCTGTCAGAGCTGCCCTGGGAGCGGCGCTTGGTCGTTGCGGTGCGGGTCGTAGTCTTCTGCTTTGTCCTGGTTCGGCTCTTGGTGCTCTGCTTGTTGTTCTTACCCTTGGTCGTCGTGCTTCGCTTTGTGGATTGCGACCGGGTCTTGCTTGTCGAAGAGCCCTTGCTGCGGGTCGTACCTGTGGAGCCTGCTCGGGTCGAGCTACTGGAAGGACGAGCCTTGCCCCTGGTGGTAGTGGTGGCCTTGCGGTAGTTCG
>CAZBDA010000037.1:9096-9378 GCA_964490445.1 uncultured Rickettsiales bacterium
ACTGCCGAGCCCTTGTCGCTGGACTGCGTCGTCGTTCGACTCTTTGTCGTGCGGGAGGTGCTGCTCGAGTCCTTGCTGGTTTTTTCGGAAGCTGATCTGCTCGGTGCAGAGTAGCTGCCACGTTTTGCAGGCCTGGTTTGCCTGTTCGTGTTGGCCGCCTTTTCGGGTAGCCGGTAGCTGCTGCGGGCCTCTTCCTGTTTGTCGCCGGGGGCTGAGGCGGAGCGCTTCTGCCCGTCGCGCGGCCTGTCACTGCCGGCATCGCCGGGGCCGTCGTGTTCGCGC
>CAZBDA010000037.1:9388-40476 GCA_964490445.1 uncultured Rickettsiales bacterium
GAACTGCGCGCCGAGGAACCCTGGTGTCTGCTTCCCGCCTGCTCGCCACCTCCGGAATGGGAGGTGGACCGCCAATGGGAGTGCCGATCACGGGCATTTCGCATGCGGTGGTCCGAGTGGTGCGTGTGGCGGTGCCGTCCGTCATAGCGGGGTCGTACCCGAGCCTCCTGGATGTAGTGATGGCCCGGGTGGTAGTGGCCGTAGTGGCTCAGGCGCCGGGTGTGACGGTGCCAGAATACG
The DNA here is from genome assembly GCA_964490445.1 of uncultured Rickettsiales bacterium. Taxonomy (GTDB): domain Bacteria; phylum Myxococcota_A; class UBA796; order UBA9615; family UBA9615; genus UBA6601. The sequence goes on from CAZBDA010000037.1 coordinate 9,629, forward strand.
TCGTACCAGGAAGCCCAGGTCCACCAGAACACATCGTCATAGGCGCCAGACCAGACCCAGTAGCCGTCATGGCTGATCCAAACCACCTGTTGTCGGTGGTGATGGTGGTGGGGCTGCCACCAGTGGGAGTGGGGCCCCTCGAGAACACACCAATGCGTGTTGATATGGCGGATAGGGTGAGGGTCGTAGTACCAGTGCTGGCGACTGCTGCCGCGCAGGTAGGCGTCGCCGACGAAGTGAAATACACCGGCAATTTCGTAGACCAAGTACCGCTCGGGGTCCAGCCGATAGGTATGCACGTGCAGGCCGTCCTGGTCGCACCAGTCACCCAGCTCTTCGGGGACCGGGTGCTGGCCCTGGTACTCGTACATCGTGATGGTACGGTGCGCCTCGGCTGGTGCCGGGAACGCGACGACTGTGCCGAGCAGAGCGAAGCCCGCCACCAGGGCTGCTAGAAGGCTTGTCGTCCGTGTCATGAGAACTCCTCGCTGCGACAGTTGGCTGCGATCATAGGCCCAGCGACGGCGGGGTGCCAGCGCTCTCCTCGACCATTGGGGGAACCACCGGTTGGACGTCTGCCGACGCAGTCTATTCGAAGCATGGTTCGATTCTCGAAAAGGATCCGATTCGGGCGTCTGGAAAACTGCGCGCAACAGGTCTACCATCCGCTCGCTGTGGCAAGTCGATCCTTCCCGAAGGCACTGATCATCATGCTCTTGCTTGCTCTCACCGTGTCCGGCTGCACAAGCACCCGTTCCCGGGGCGGCTGGGGCGGCTCCCACCTGACTCGGGGGATGGTCGAAGTGGATGCCGCAACGTCGGCCCTGGTGCTTTCAGTGGCAGGCAAGCAGCTGTCTATCGAGGCCCGCGCGGACCTGATGGATCAGTTAGACCGTCTGCCTGGAGCCTTCGTGGCGATCGATGGTGTCCGTTCCAAAGAGGCCATCCGCGTGCGCCGGTTCGAGATCCTCGAGGCTCCCGATGGTCTCGCTCCCCTGGTGGGGGCTGTCATCGTCGACCAGAGCGGGGTAATGCTCCAGGACGAGTTGTCGGGGAATCGGTTAGCGCTGCGTGGTGCCGCGCTCGTCGACCTCAAGAAGATGCATGGCGCCAGGGTCTGGGTCACCGGCTCCGTAGTAGGTCCGCAGGTTCTGCTGCTGGCGCACTGGGGCCTGCTGACATCCGCACCATGAATACCAACCACAAGGGCCAATCGCCCGCAACAGGGAAACACTGGTAATGGACGATATCCGAATCCGCAGAGCGCTGATCTCCGTGTGGGACAAGACAGGAATCCTGGAACTCGCGACCGACCTCGTGGAGCGCGGCGTCGAGATCCTCTCGACCGGAGGCACCATGCGCACCCTGCGCGACGGGGGGCTGCCGGTGACTTCGGTAGCGGACTTTACGGGCCACGAAGAGATCTTCTCCGGGCGGGTGAAGACTCTTCACCCGCGGCTCGAGGGGGCCATCCTGTTCCGCCGCGACGACCAGGCCGAGGAGGCGGAGCAACTCGGCATTCCTGCCATCGATCTTGTCGTGGTCAACCTGTACCCCTTCGAAGCGGTTACGGCCGACCCCGAGTGTGACTTGGGTCGTGCGTTGGAGCACATCGACATCGGTGGTCCGACGATGCTGCGAGCGGCGGCCAAGAACCACCCCTCGGTGGCGGTGGTGATGGAAGCGAACCAATACGGGGAGCTGCGCGCCGAGTTGGCGGAGCATGATGGCTCTACCCGAGCCGAGACCCGCTCCCGCTGGGCCCGCCAGGCCTTCGCACGGGTAGCCTCCTACGACGCCACTATCGCCAGGTGGATGCAGCCCGAGGACATCCCTTTCCCGCAACGTCTCAACCTGCCCCTGTCGAAGGTGCAGGCGCTGCGCTACGGGGAGAATCCCCACCAGCGGGCCGCCTTCTACGGAGAGGTCGGTTGGCGTGGGCCGTCCATCGCCACTGCTCGCCAACTCCAGGGCAAAGAGTTGTCCTACAACAACATCATGGATGCCGATGCGGCGCTGGCGATGGTGCTCGAGTTCAGCGCCCCCTCGGTCACCATCATCAAGCACGCCAACCCCGCCGGCGCTGCCTCTGCCGACACGCTCCTGACCGCCTACGAGCATGCCCTTGCCTGTGATTCCACTTCTGCGTTCGGCGGCATCCTGGCGATCAACCGCCCGTTCACGGAGGAGTTGGCCGCCAGCATCGGCAAGCACTTCTTCGAGGTGATCATTGCCCCTTCGTTCGAACCCGCGGGCCGGGAACTCATGGCGCGGAAAAAGAATCTCCGTCTGCTCGAGGTGCCCGGGATTGGCAGTTCGCCGCGTGGCGATTGGTTCACCAAGCGGGTAATGGGCGGCTACCTGATCGGCGATTGGGATTTTGGCGGCGCTGAGGAGCGCCGGGTCGTCACCGAGCGACAGCCCACCGAAGAAGAGAAGGTCTCCCTCGAATTTGCCTGGCGCATGGCCAAGCACGTCAAGTCGAACGCCATCGTGCTCGCCAAGGGGACGCGGCTGGTCGGTGTTGGTGCCGGACAGATGAGCCGGGTCGACGCCAGTGAGCTTGCCGCCCGCAAGGCCGCTAAGGCAGGTCTCGAGACGAATGGCTCAGCTCTTGCCTCCGACGCGTTTTTTCCGTTCCGCGACGGGCTCGACGTGGCCGTATCCTGCGGCTGTACTGCGGTGATTCAACCCGGCGGTAGCAAGCGGGACGACGAGGTGATCGCTGCTGCCAACGAGCACGGGATCGCGATGGTAATGACCGGCACCCGGCACTTTCGCCATTGAGCCCGTGGTCCGACTTGCTTGCATCGCCTGCACACGGATGAGGGATTCGGGTTAGGCTTGCGGAGCCTCAGCGCGAGTACGGTCGATCTATGGTTATTCGTTGCATCCACTGCAGGTATCGTTTCGTCATCGAGTCGCCCGGGCTGATCCACGAGCTGACGGGTGCCGTTTGTCCGTCCTGTGGTCGCGAGACGCCGCCCGAAGCGGAGCAGGCTGGCGAGGGTCACGGCAGCGACGAGCCCGGCACCGCGGAGCTCGAGAAGCCTGCAGAGGCAGAGCCCCCGGCCACCCATGGGTCGCCGTCCCCGGCCGAAGCAGAGGCCCCTACATGGATGGTCCTCAAGGAGAACGGCAAGGTCTATGGCCCCTTCAGTGCAGAGGTCGTCGTTGGCTGGATCAGTGAGCGGAAGATCAATGCGTCCGAAGAGGTGTCCCCGGACGGCATCGAGTGGTGGTCGTTTGGTGAGCACGAGGAGTTCGCCCACTTCTTCGATGACCGCCTGACAGGCATCGAAGTCCCGCTCCCCAGCGGCGAGGACATCCACTTTCGCCGCAAGACTCCATTCCGCGATTTCTTCAAGTCCCTCGGCCGATTTGTTGTCTTCGTCGTCTTCCTGGTTGGAATTGTCGGCGGGGCCTGGCTGTCGTCGCAGAACACCTGGCTGGTGGTCCCCGAGGCCACGCTCGAGGACTGGGTTTCGCAGGCGAAGGGCCTGGTTGAGCAGGAGCAGGTCCCAGTGGAGGTGACGGGGCCACGGCCCGGCGACCTGCTCCTCGAGGAGTTGGCGAAGGCGCACGAGGGTGTCAAGGGTGGCTCCTGGGAACCCCTTATGCGCGGTCGCCACCTGATGCTCGAGGACACCGACGCTTCCCTGCGAGCCTCGCGGACGCTGCTGGAGCAGGCGGTCGTCCTGGATCCCAAAAACGGCCTCGCGCTGGCGGCGTTGGCGGAGCTGTACAACATTCTCGCCGCGCGGAGACTGGGCGACCGGGACCTGCAGCGCAAGTCGATTTACCTGCTCGAGCGGGCCCAGAGTGGCCGCTCCTGGCAGGCCGAGTCGCTGCGCGCCCGTGCGACCTTCCTGCTCTACTCGGAGCATCCCGAGGAGGTGGAATCAGTGGTCAAGGAGGCGATCACTCTCAACCCTCGGGATCCACAACTCCACTTCCTGCTCGCCATGGCGGAGAAGGGCAGCTCTGGTGACTTGACGGACAAGGCCCGCGGTCACTTCGAGGATGCTCTGAAACTCGACCCTGGATTTCACGGGGTCTGGCACGAATTGGGGCGGGCCGAAGAGCTCCAGGGCCGGTTGTGGACGGCCAACGAGCACTACCAGAACAAGATCGCGTTGGCTCCCGGCTCGCCATCGACTCTGATCCGGCTTGGGGTTGTCCACGAGGCCCTCGGCGAGCCCGAAAAGGCGGCCGGATTCTACGATCAGGCCATAGCTCTGGACCCCGATGCCAAGCAGGCGGTGGTTCGGCGGGCGATTCTCAAGTACCAACACGATGGTGAGCCGGCGGTTGCAGCGGAGATGTTGGCGGCGCTGGAGCAGCGCGAGAACGTAGTCCTGGATATCCGCGAGAAAAAGGAGTTGTGGACGCACCGCTCCGCGGCCCTGCGGCTGGCGGGAGACATCAAGGGCGCCGTTGCCAGCGCGGACCAGGCACTCGGCGAGGATGCGAACTACTCTCCAGCGTTGTTTCACAAGGCACTGGCCCTGGTCGCAAAGGGCAAGGCAAGCAAGGCGCTGCCCCTGTTGTCGCGCGCTGACTCGGCCGGGCTCAGCAAGTGGCAGCGGGCTGTGGTCCTGTTCCAGGAGGCGCGGGCGGCACGGGCTGCCGGGCAGATGCAGGACGCGCTGGACGCCTACGGCCGTGCCATTGATGCAAATCCGGCCTACATGCCTGCCTACCTGTGGCGGGTTGATGTGCGGCTCAAACTGGGCGACGCATCCCTCGCCTCGGCCGAACTCATCAAGCACCTGGGAGTCGATCCCCTGGAGTACTCGCGCAGTCGGATTGCCGGTTTGTACTACGAACCGCTTCCCGACCTGCAGCCGCTGACCCAACGCATGCTGTCGGTGGCCCAGGAACAGAACTTCGCACCGCAATTGCACACGAGTGCAGGAGTCCTGCTGTTCCACGACGGTCGCTTCGAACAGGCCGAGTACTCCTTCGAGACGGCCCTGATGCAGAGCGAGCGGAGTGAGACCGCGAACTTCTACAAGGCCATGATTCCCTATCAGCAGGGTGAGTACCGTGCCGCTCTGCACCAGTTCGATGGGCTACTCGAGCTGAGTCGGAGCAAGGGGATCTTTCACGTGTACCGGGCAGACACCCTGTTCTTGCTGGGGCAACGGAAAGCGTCCGCGAAGAGCTTCAAGGAGTCCTTTGGTCTTGGGATCCGTAGCCCCTGGGTCCACGGGCGGCTCGCCGAGGTCCTGTTTAGTACGGGCGAGACGGATGCGGTCGAAAAGGAGATCAAGCGGGCCCTGGAACTCGACAAGGCTTCGTGTGCTCTCGCCTCGTCGCGCTTCCGGATTGGCCTCTGATTCGCGTCCTCCACAGGGGGCATGGGCCGCATTTTCCTGGGATCTGAAAGAGCCCCTGTGCAGTGACGCCATTGCGCGTTAGGATTCCGGCCCCTGCGTGACCCGGTCCCCTCGCGCAGCACGGAGAGCTTCGAACGATGAGGGTGCTTGTTGTCGGCGGAGGCGGTCGCGAGCACGCTCTGTGTTGGAAGATTTCGCGGTCGCGGCGCTGTGAAGAGTTGTTCTGCGCGCCGGGGAATGCGGGCATCCGCTCGGTCGCCGTCTGCCTTGATCTCGACATCAGCGACGCCGATGCGGTACTTGCATGTTGTCGCGAACGGTCGATCGACCTGGTGGTGGTCGGACCGGAGCAGCCCCTGGTGGACGGGCTTTGTGACCAGCTGCGCGAAGCAGGCATCATGGCCTTCGGCCCGGACGCTGCCGCCGCCAGGCTTGAGGGCAGCAAGGCCTTCGCCAAGGACTTTATGGCTCGTCACGGGATCCCAACCGCGCGTAGCGTGGTCTTCGACGACGCTGAGTCCTTGCTCGAATATCTCAAAACCTGCCCTCTGCCCACGGTAGTCAAGGCCGACGGCCTTGCAGCAGGTAAGGGCGTTTCCGTGTGCATGACCCGACACGATGCACTCGAGGCTGGCCGAGCCGTCGCCGTGGCCCGACGTTTCGGTGCCGCGGGCAATCGGGTCCTGGTCGAGGAGTTCATGCAGGGCGAAGAAGCCACGGTACTGGCGTTGGTCGATGGGGAAACCGTGGTGATGCTGCAGGCATCCCAGGACCACAAGCGCCGCTTTGACGGAGACCAGGGTCCCAACACCGGGGGTATGGGTGCCTATACGCCCGTTCCTGCGGTGGACACCGAGATGATGGAACGGGTGCGTCGCGAGGTTCTCGAGCCTGCCGCTCGTGGCCTGGCCGCAGAGGGAATGCTCTACCGCGGCGTGTTGTATGCCGGGCTGATGCTGTGTGAAGAAGGCCCCAGGGTGGTCGAGTTTAACTGCCGCTTTGGTGACCCCGAGGCTCAGCCGCTGGTTCTGGCCCTGGAGTCAGACCTGCTATCGGCCCTTTGGGCGACGGCCAATGGTCGCCTCGACGAGGAGCCTGATCTGCGCTGGCATCCAGGCTCTGCCCTGTGTGTGGTCCTGGTGAGTGGCGGATATCCCGGGTCTTATCCCAAGGGCCTCACCATCAATGGCCTGCCCACGACCGTCGCCGGTGACGAGGTGGTGGTCTTCCACGCGGGCACTCGAAGCGGCGGCGAGGGCGAAGTGCTTACTCACGGGGGACGTGTGCTGGGAGTGACCGCTCGCGGCACCGATCTGGCCGATGCGCGGCAGGCTGCCTACGCGGTGGCGCTGGGCATCTCGTGGCGGGGAATGGACTATCGCAAGGATATTGCTGTGCGGGCTCTTGCCTCGCACCTGGAGGTGAGCTCATGAGCAACGAGACAGCGCGAGTCGCGATCCTGATGGGTAGCATCAACGACCGCGAGATTATGCAGCCCTGTGCAGACACACTGGACCGCTTCGCCGTGAACTACGAGTGGCAGGTAAGTTCTGCTCACCGTACTCCGGCCATCACCCAGGCCTACGCGAGCAGCGCCCGCGAACGGGGCATCAAGGTGGTGATCTGTGGGGCTGGGGGAGCAGCGCACCTCGCCGGTGCAGTGGCAGCGGCCACGACCCTGCCGGTGATTGGGGTGCCTATCAATGTCAGTCTCGATGGGCTCGACGCCTTGTTGGCGACGGTGCAGATGCCGGGAGGGATTCCGGTGGCGACGGTCGCCATAGGCAAGGCGGGCGCAAAGAATGCTGCTCTTCTGGCGATCCAGATCATGGCCACCAGCGATGCTTCCCTGGCACAGGCGCTCGCCGATGACCGCGAGGCAATGGCTGCGAAGGTCAGCGCCGCGAACGATCAGTTGCAGCAGCGCTGAGCCTTCATCGGCAGCACCAGGGCCTGTACGTGGCTACCCAAATTGAGAGATGGCGAGATGGAGCGGCGCCCTGCTTGTCGGCGGTGTCGGTGCTGCGGGGTGGCGGCATGCTCGTCTACCCCACGGAGACGGTCTATGGCATCGGCGTCGCACTCTCTTCCGGGACGGCGGGTGTCGAGCGGGTCAGGCAGGCAAAGCGATCTCCTGCCGGCCGCCCCTACCTGCTGTTGGCGGCAGGAGCAGAGCAGGCCTTTGCATTGTGGTCCGAAGTGCCTGGTACGGCTCGGCGCCTTGCAGAGCGGCACTGGCCCGGACCGCTGACCCTGGTCGGCCGAGCGAGTTCGGGGCTTCCCTGCTCGCTGTTGGGTTCAGCCGACAGCGGCGACGGACGCATCGAAACCGTGAGTGTCAGGGTGCCCGGTGATGCTCGCATTCGCGACCTGCTGGTTGCGCTCGGTGAACCCCTGCTGTCCACCTCGGCAAATCTTCATGGGGTGCAGCCTCCGGTGGACTTTGACCAGGTAGACCTCGAGGCTCTGCAACCGGATCTCGCGATCGATGCCGGACGCTGCGAGGGCGGTTTGCCCTCGACCTTGTTGTCGTTGGTGGGTTCCCGCCCGGAGCTGCTTCGGTCGGGCCCCGTACAGCCGGAACTACAGTGGTGAGCAATCGTTGGGGCCGCGACGGCGACATCAGCTCTTTGTCTTCGATGCTCTCGGGGATCGCGGGTCGGGTCGGCATGCCTCTGCCGCCGGGTGCCGAGGAAGCCTGGGCCCGTGCCGTGGGCGAGAACATCGCTCGACACAGTCGACCGGTGGCACTTCGTGACGGATTGTTGAGAGTCGATGTAGACGCTAAGGCCTGGATGACGATGCTCGACGAGTTGGAGTCGACTCTGCCCGGTCGACTGTCTCGCGAGGGGCTCGAAGTCGAGCGTCTCGAATTCCGTTGTGCTCCCGGTTGAAAGGCTAGAAGCTCGCTGCTAAACCCCAGGTCGGCTGTTGCCAGTCGGATTCGAGCGCAATCATGTCCAAGTCGATTCCCCAGTACCAACACGACGAGCTCGAGCAGCGTTGGCAGCAGCGTTGGCGCGATGAGGACAGCTTCAAGGTTGCTGAGCAGTCCGATCTGCCCAAGTACTACGTCCTGGAGATGTTTCCCTACCCATCGGGTCGCCTGCACATGGGGCATGTGCGCAACTACGCCATCGGCGACGTGCTGGCCCGGTTCAAGAAGGCTCGCGGCTTCGATGTGCTGCATCCGATGGGCTGGGACGCCTTCGGAATGCCGGCCGAGAACGCCGCAATCGCCCGCGGGCTCCACCCAGCGGACTGGACTCACAGCAACATCGAGGCCATGCGCGACCAGTTGCAGCGGCTTGGGCTCTCCTATGACTGGAGCCGTGAGTTCAAGACCTGCGACGCGGACTACTACCGCTGGGAGCAAGACTTCTTCCTCGATCTGCTCGAGGCGGGGATTGCCTACAAGAAAGGTGGCTTGTTGAACTGGTGTGAGTCGTGCCAGACGACTCTCGCCAACGAGCAGGTCGAAGACGGCTTGTGCTGGCGCTGCTCCACCACTGTCAGTCAGCGTGAGATGGAGCAGTGGTACCTGGCGATCACCCGCTACGCTGACGAACTGCTCGAATCCCTCGACAAGATGCCGGGATGGCCGACAGCGGTGGTCTCGCAGCAGCAGACCTGGATCGGCCGTTCCAACGGTGCGTCCATCCTCTTTGAGGTAGACGGCGGCAACGAGATTGACGGCGTCGATGGCCCACTGGAGGTCTTCACGACGCGGCCCGACACGCTCTATGGCTGCACCTTTATGTCCCTGGCTCCCGAACACCCCTGGACCCGCAAGCTGGCTGCGGGGACTGCCCACGAGGCCGCCGTCAATGCCTTCGCAGACCGGATGGGCACCACGGAAAGAGCCGACCGCATGGACGACAAGGCCGAAAAGGAGGGCTTGTTTGTCGGTCGCTATGCGATCAATCCGGTGAACGGCCGGCCCGTGCCTATCTACACGGCCAACTTCGTGCTGGCCGACTACGGCACCGGTGCGGTGATGGCTGTTCCTGCCCATGACCAGCGAGACTTCGAGTTCGCAGAAAAGTACGACATCGAAAAGGTCGTCGTGATCCAACCGGATGGCGAGAGCCTGCATCCCGAGTCCATGGAGGAGGCCTGGACGGGTGCCGGAAAGCTCGTCAACTCCGCTGTCCACGATGGTCTCGAAAACGAAGCCGCCAAGGCTGCCATCGTCCGTGAACTGGTGGAGTTGGGTCGCGGCGAGGCCAGCATCAACTTCCGGTTGCGGGACTGGGGCATCAGTCGCCAACGATACTGGGGCTCGCCCATCCCGGTGGTGTACTGCGAGGCCTGCGGTATGCAGCCCGTGCCTCGGGAACAGTTGCCGGTGGTTCTGCCCCATGACGTAGTGCTCGACGGCGTCGGCGGTTCGCCCCTGGCTCGCAACGAGGGCTTCTGGCAGACCTCCTGCCCTGAGTGTGCGGGTCCCGCGCGGCGCGAGACGGACACCTTCGACACCTTCATGGAGTCGTCCTGGTACTTCCTGCGCTACTGCTCTCCCCACTTCCTGGGCGGCATGGTCGACGGAGCTGCCGCACAGCGCTTTTTGCCAGTAGATCAGTACATCGGCGGCATTGAACATGCCGTCATGCACCTGCTGTATGCGCGCTTTTATACGAAGCTCCTCCGTGATCTCGGCAAGCTGCAGATCGACGAGCCCTTCGCGAATCTCCTGTGCCAGGGAATGGTCTGCCACGAGACCTACCGCTGCGAAGACGAGTGGATCTACCCGAACGAGGTGCGCTTCGATGGTTCCGGCGAGGATCGCACAGCGGTGCGCGCAAAAGACGGCGCTGAAGTCCAGATCGGGCGCATCGAGAAGATGAGCAAGAGCAAGCACAACACGGTCGATCCGGAGACCTTCGTTGTGCGCTATGGCGCAGACACGATTCGACTGTTCTGCTTGTTTGCAGCGCCGCCCCACAAGGACCTCGACTGGTCCGAGAAGGGCGTGGAAGGCTGCTATCGCTTCCTGTGCCGGGTCTGGAAACTGGTCCAGCTACGCGCGTCGTTGCTGCGTGAGGCCCCCAGCGTGGCGGACGTGGAGCCTGGTGAGGCCGGCAGGGCTCTGCGGCAAAAGGTCCACCAGACCATCGATCGCGTCACCGACGACATCGATCGACGCATGCAACTGAACACCGCCATTGCGGCCTGCATGGAGTTGCTCAATCACCTCGTCTCCTTCCACAGCACTGAAGGTGCGCCGCGGCCACTCGATGCTGCCGAGTCTGCGGTGTTTGCCGAGGGAGTGCAGGTGCTGCTGGCACTGCTGTCTCCCTTTGCCCCGCACCTGGCCGATGAGCTGTGGCAGGAGAGTGGTGGTGAGGGCTTGCTCGAGGATTGTTCCTGGCCGAGCAGTGATCCCGAAGTGGCCGCGTCCGAGACGATGACCCTGGTAATCCAGGTCAAAGGCAAGAAGAGGGGCGAATTGGTGTTGCCGGTGGATGCCGCCGAAGAAGACATCAAGGCTGCTGCGCTCGCGCTTCCCAATGTGCAGCGTTACGTCGGTGATGTGCCGCCGCGCATGGTGAAGTACGTGGCGGGTCGCCTCGTCGCCATCGTTCCGGGGGCCTAGCGGTGGCGCGCCGACCCGAGGCGGAGAATCCGCTGCAATTGATCCGGGCAGATATCGCCGACGAGTCCTTGAAGCCGGTGTACCTGCTTCGTAATGGCCAACGCCAGGAGCCGCTGTTGTCGCGGCGCGCCTATGACCTGCTGTGTGCTGCTGCGGTGGCGGGTGGGCCGCGTGGCTTCAACGAGCAGGTCTTCCAGGGCGAGAAGAGCAAGGCTGACGCCATCGCATCGGCTGCCCAGCATCTTCCCATGATGGGGCCCCGTCGCCTGATCATCGTACGCAACGTCAATCGTCTGAAACAGGCAGACCAGGATATCCTGGCGGCCTACTGTTCAGATCCGTCGCCCACCACCGTGCTGGTGCTGGCAGAAGATCCTGATACCGGCCCCGGCAAGGGCAAGGCAAACGCTCTCGACGGTCGCCGCAAGCTGGTCAAGGCGGTCAAGAAGAATGGCCGGGATTGTTCCTTCCGGCGCCTGTACGGCCGCGCACTGGAGGCCTGGGTGGTCTCCGAAGCGACCTCCATGGGCAAGCGGCTGGAAGGGCGCTTCGCCGAGTACCTCGAGGGCGTCCTTGGCAACGATCTGGGCCAGATCTGCAACGCCTTGTCGTTGGCCTCCCTGTTTGTCGGCGAGGCTGAAGTCATTCGTACTGAGGATCTGGAGCAGGTGGTCTCCGGTCGCCGCCAGGAAGCTCTGTGGGACCTGTTGGATGCGGTCGGGGAGCGGTCGCTGAGAGGGGCGCTCTACAACCTGCAAACCCTGTACAGCCAGGGCGAGGACCCGTTCTCGCTGCTGGGCCTGCTAAAGAAACGAGTCCGCGAGCTGCTGCGGGCCGAACAGGCATTGGCTACCGGAATGGCTCGTCGAGAGGCCCTCAGCGCTGCCGGCATTGCCCCGAACATGACCTGGAAATACGAGCGCCAGTTGGGCTGCTATCGACCCATTGAACTACGACGTGGGCTATCTCGCCTGTTGGTCGCGGAGTCCGATCTCAAGGGTGGCTCTGCCGTGGACAGTCGCTGGTCGGTGGAGTCGGCCATTCGCGAAATTATCATCTGACCGGGTCGGTTCCTGCCGAACTGGTGCCAGAACCGAAAAGGCCGGGCGGGTATCCCCGTCCGGCCTTTCCGCTTCTACGTCTGCTTCTACGTATCTGGTTCAGCTTCTGCAGTTCAGCAAATCAGCGTGGGCACAACCCGGCAGCAAGCCGGGCATTCAGTCTTGTTACTTGGTCGCCGCAGCCTTGTTGTAGGCGCGGGTCAACCGTGAAATCTTGCGGGATGCGGTGTTCCTGTGCACGACACCCTTGCTGGCGGTGCCGTCGATATAAGCGACCGCTGTTTTCAGCAGCGAGCCAGCCTCATCGATGTTGCCGTTCTCCAGCGCTGTCCGGACCGCCTTGATGGAAGACCGCATGTTGCCTCGCTGCACGCGATTTCGGAGGCGCCGCTTCTCAGTCTGGCGGATTCGCTTTTCGGCACTCTTGTGATTGGCCATCGACTCTCAATCCCGTTTCTTGTTGCCGATCATCGGCGACAGTCGAGCCACCCGTGGACCCGATCGCCCGCCTTCTACAAGAGCCGATCTTGTAAGTCAACGATTTATGGCCGGAAATGGTCGCCACAATGTGCGCCTTTGCGTGCGGGTGGCAGGCCCGGTGGCTTTGGTGTATCAAGCCCTTGCAGCGGACCAATTTCGTGGTGCGGGAGCGCAAGCGTCACAGCGGGACCTGAACTTGACCCAGCCAGCGAACATCCGAAACTTCGCCATCATCGCGCACGTCGATCACGGCAAGTCGACACTGGCCGACAGGATGCTGGAACAGACCGGCTTGGTCGCCGACCGTGAGATGAAAGACCAGTTTCTCGACTCCATGGATTTGGAGCGAGAGCGGGGCATCACCATCAAGGCGAACACCGTTCGCCTGAATTACCTCGCCGAAGACGGTGAGAGCTACCAACTCAATCTCATCGACACCCCCGGTCATGTGGATTTCGCCTACGAGGTGTCACGCTCGCTGGCTGCCTGCGAGGGGGTCCTGCTGGTCGTCGATGCTGCCCAGGGAGTCGAGGCGCAGACCCTCGCCAACGTCTACCTGGCCCTGGAAGGCGACCTGGAGATGATCCCGGTGCTGAACAAGATTGACCTGCCGGGAGCTGACCCCACTGCGGTCCGCGAGCAGATCGAGGACCACGTCGGTGTCGACTGCAGCCACCTCGTGTTGGCCTCGGCGAAGACAGGGGAGGGCGTGAAGGAGTGCCTCGAAGCGGTAGTGAAGCACATCCCGCCGCCCGGCGGCGACCGCGATGCTCCGCTGCAAGCGCTGATCATCGACTCCTGGTACGACGTCTACCAGGGAGTCATCTGCCTGGTTCGGGTGGTGAACGGGGAGATCTCCAAGCGCCAGAAGATCACCATGATGGCGACCGGCAACCACTGGGAAGTGAGCTCCCTTGCCGTCAAGGCTCCCGCGCCGGTGGAGGTGCCGCAGTTGTATGCCGGAGAGGTCGGGCTCCTGGTCACTGGAATCAAGGAGATCGCCGAGACCCGAGTGGGCGATACCATCACGGACGCGAACAAGCCCTGCGACGGTGTGCTTCAGGGATTCCAGGAGCCGCAGCAGATGGTCTACGCAGGGGTGTTTCCCGTGGACCCATCAGATTACGACGCGCTGCGCGATGCCCTCAGCAAGCTGTCTCTCAACGATGCTTCGTTTTCCTGGCAACCCGAGACTTCCGAGGCTCTAGGCTTCGGCTTCCGCTGCGGTTTCCTTGGGCTGTTGCACATGGAGATCGTCCAGGAGCGCCTCGAACGGGAGTACCAACTCGATCTCATCACTACCGCGCCCAACGTGGTCTACGAGGCGATCCTCAAAGACGGCACGGCCCAGGCGATCCGGCGACCGTCCGACGTGCCCGATCCCCTCGTGATGGCCGAGTTGCGAGAGCCGCGCGTGCACGCGCGGGTCCATGTCCCCAGTGAGTTTGTCGGTGCGGTGATCAAGCTGTGCGAGGACAAGCGCGGCCGGCAGAAGGGGATGGAATACCTGGCGTCGACGAAGGTTGTGGTTGAGTATGACCTGCCGTTCAGTGAAATCGTCTTCGACTTCTACGACAAGCTCAAGAGCGCGACTCGGGGCTACGCCAGCCTCGACTACGAGTTCACCGAGTTCGAAGCGGCGCAACTGGTGAAGTTGGACGTCTTGGTTCAAGGCAACCCGGTCGATGCGCTGTCGCTCATCTGTCACCGGGATCGCGCCCAGTACACCGGTCAGAAGTTGACCTCGAAGCTCAAGGAATTCATTCCCAGGCAGATGTACGAGGTGCCGATCCAGGCTGCCATCGGCAAGAAGGTCGTCGCGCGCACCAACATCAAGGCTTTCCGTAAGAACGTCACGGCCAAGTGCTATGGCGGCGACATCAGCCGGAAGCGCAAGCTCCTCGAGAAGCAGAAGAAGGGCAAGGCGCGCATGAAGCTGGTCGGGAGCGTCGAAATCCCGCAGGAAGCGTTCTTTGCCGTGCTGAGGCTCGACGAATGAACGCGCCCAAGGACGCTGTGCCTGGCAGCGTGCCCCCCTCGGGAGCGCGCAGAAAGTCGGTCCTGCGCGAGTACGCCGAGGCGATTACCATCGCGTTGGCGGTCGCCCTGTTGTTGCGATTTTTTGTCATCGAGGCGTTCAAGATCCCGTCAGGCTCCATGGTCGAGACCCTGGCCATCGGCGATTTTATTTTCGTCAACAAGATGTCCTACCGTACCGAGGTCCCCTATACGGTGCTGGGTGTGCGCTTCCCCGGTGGAGGAACGACCATCAAGGAGTGGCGCCAGCCTGAGCGGGGAGATATCGTCGTGTTCCGCTTTCCCACGGATCAGAAGGTCGACTACATCAAGCGGGTGGTCGGCCTGCCGGGCGACACCATCGAACTGCGCGGCAACCAGTTGCTTGTCAATGGAGAGCAGTACGAGAGGACCTTCCAGGAGCGAATGACCTACAACGACCAGCACTGTCGGAGCGGAAGTGGCGCCTTGTTTGTAGAGGACAACGGCAAGGACCAGTATTCTGTGCTGCTTCGGGAGGGCTCCAATGCTTTCGAGAACTTCGGGCCGGTGCACGTCAAGGAAGGCCACCTCTTCGCGATGGGCGACAACCGTGACAACTCGAGCGACAGCCGGGCCTGGGGCCAGGTGCCGATCGAATACGTCAAGGGTCGTGCGATGTTCGTCTGGCTGTCCCTGGATCGCTGCAGTGACTTGCTCAGTCTCGAGCGGGTCCGTTGGTCCCGCTTCGGCCACGTGGTGAAGTGAAGGGGAGGGGAGCCAGAATGTCGCGGCAACAAAGCCAGATCCTCGATGCAGCAGCGATGCAGGAGTGCCTCGAGAGGATCGCTTCGCAAGTCATCGATTCCTGCGATCCCGCGGTTCCCCTGGCGCTGGTGGGGATCCGCAGTGGTGGAATGCCCCTGGCGCGGCGACTGGCGGCGATCATCGGCGAGTCCAAAGGCACTGTGCCCAGCGTCGGCGCAATCGATATCACCCTGTACCGCGACGACCTGTACACAGGGCTGGAGAAGCCCTCGCTGGGTGAGACCTCGCTGCCCATCGACATCTCTGGCGCGGGCGTCGTGCTGGTAGATGATGTGCTGTTTACGGGCCGCACAGTGCGCGCCGCGCTCGGCGAATTGCACGACTATGGCCGGCCGTGTTGGATTCGCCTGGCGGTACTGGTAGATCGTGGGCACCGGGAGTTGCCGATCCAGGCTGACTTTACGGGATGCACCATTGAGAGCTCGCGGTCGGACCGCGTCGTCGTGGTGGCTGGTGAGTCGGCAGGCGAGGATGACGGCGTGTTCGTCGAGTCAGGACTGAGCTGATGGCAGAAGCAGAAAAGGAAGGCTTCAAGCGCAAGGACCTCCTAGGTCTGAAAGATCTCAGTGCCGACGAAATTGGCCAACTGCTGGACGTTGCCGAGCAGTTTCGAGACCTCAATCTACGTAGCATCAAGAAGGTTCCGACCTTGCGTGGCAAGTCGGTTGTGCACCTGTTCCTCGAACCCTCGACGCGAACTCGCACCTCGTTCGACATCGCGGCGAAGCGAATGTCCGCCGACACCTTCTCTATTTCGGGTTCGTCCTCGTCGACCACCAAGGGCGAGACGCTGCTGGACACGGCCAAGAACCTCGCCGCAATGCACCCCGACATCATCGTCGTTCGGCACAAGCGTGCCGGGGCACCTGCACTGCTGAGTCGGGAGCTCCCGGGCACCTGCATCGTCAATGCTGGCGATGGATTCTGCGAGCACCCGACCCAGGGTCTGCTGGACATGTTGACGATCCGCCGCAGCCTCGGCGGATTTCGCGGTCGCACCGTCACCATCGTCGGCGACATCATGCATTCGCGGGTAGCGCGTTCGGCGATCTACGGACTCCGAACGATGGGTGCAGACGTCCGGGTCTGTGGTCCGCGCACCTTGATCCCGCCGGGCCTGGACAGCCTGGGCGTCGACGCTCACGATCGCCTCGAGACGGCCATTGCGGATGCTGACGTGGTGATGATGCTGCGGATCCAACAGGAGCGACTCGACCGCGGCGGACACTACTTCCCCAGCACTCGCGAATACAGTCGGCTGTGGGGACTCGACCGCAAGAAGCTGGCTCGATGGGCCCGAAAAGACGTCATCGTAATGCACCCAGGCCCGGTGAATCGTGGCGTTGAACTGGAGCCCGAAGTGGCAGATAGCCGGTGGTCGGTGATCCTGGACCAGGTAGAGAATGGCGTTGCTGTTCGCATGGCAGTGCTGTATTTGGTCCTCGGTGGTGAGCGAGCGGCACGTTCGGAAGGACGAGGGTGATGGGCGAGGAACTGCAGCCGACACTTCTGAAGTCTGGGCGAGTCATTGATCCCGCATCCGGCCATGACGGCGTGGCCGACATCCTGGTGGGCGAGGACGGGCGTATCCGAGCACTCGGCTCGAATCTCTCGGAGCAGGTGGATGACCAGGTCCAGTCGATCGATCTCAGCGGTCAGTTGGTCGTGCCGGGCTTTGTCGATCTACATACCCACCTCCGTGAACCTGGCGAGGAGTACAAGGAGACCGTCGCTACCGGCAGTGCCGCGGCGGTTGCCGGCGGTTTTACGACCATCCTGTGCATGGCGAACACCAGCCCTATCAACGACAACGGTGCTGTGACTCGCTACATCCGCGGTCAGAGCGAGGCCTGCGGCATTGCCCGGGTCCTGCCCATCGGTGCCCTTTCCCACGGCATGGAGGGCAAGCGGCTCGCCGAAATAGGGGACATGCTCGACAACGGCGCGGTTGCAGTGTCGGACGACGGGCTGCCGGTGATGGATGCCCACCTCATGCGCCGAGCGCTGGAGTACTGCGGTGCGCTGGGTGTCCCCGTAATCGCCCACGAAGAGGACAGCTGCCTGTCCGGCGGGTGCATGAACGAAGGGCGCGTGTCGACGCTGTTGGGACTCAAGGGCATCCCCGACGCCTCGGAAGATGTCATGGTTTGCCGAGACATCGTCTTGGCCGAGCTGACCGGTGGCCACCTGCACGTGGCCCATGTCTCGACCGCCGGAGCAGTACGGATGATCCGGGAGGCTCAGGCGCGCGGGCTGCATGTCACCACGGAACTGACGCCGCATCACTTCACGCTGACCGACGAGGCTGTCATTGGCTATGACCCGGACACGCGCATGGCGCCACCGCTGCGCACCGAGGAGGCCCGCCAGGCGGTTATCGAAGGTCTACGAGACGGCACCATCTGCTGCATTGCCACTGATCACGCGCCGCACGCCACCGTTGAAAAAGAGGTGGAGTTCGAGCTGTCCGCGAACGGCGTAGTGGGACTCGAGACTGCCTGGGGTCTGACCTACCGACTCGTTCAGCAGGGCGAAATCGACCTACCGACTGCTGTTCGTCTGCTCACCAGTGGACCTTCGGAGTGCTTCGGGCTGGATACCGGCACCCTGGCAGTCGGAGCCTGGGCAGACATCACGGTCATTGATCTGGACTCGAGCACCCAGGTCGAACCTTCTCGATTCCACTCGAGGAGCAAGAATTCTCCGTTCAAGGGTTGGGAGATCCCAAGCCGCATCGAACGAACCCTGTTCCAGGGCAGGACGGTCTACCTGTGGGATGGCGAGCAGGGGCAGGTCATCGGCTCGAACTGAATCCAGCCTCCGCTTGCTGCTCAATCGCCGAAGTCGCGGTCCATCACGGTGGTGCGCCCCGCCATTGCCGCCCGCTTCATTGCCTGGTCACAATGCTCGCGAATGATGTCTGAGATGGCATCGTTTGCGGACGCCGAGGTGTTGAACTCCGAGCGAGCACGGATGTACGCCTTCATCTTGCTCACGACGACCAGCACCTCACGGGGGACGTGGTCGCCCTCGCTGAGTGTGAGTGTTGGGCTGCGCGGCTCACGCCCCGAGCGCATGGAACCGGGAATGATGCGTCGCTGCTGGTTGCCGGAGTCATTCTCCCGGGCCTGCCCGGCCTCCCAACTCGCCTGGTCCGGTGCATGCATATCCTCGGCCCAGGGGTCGCGGTGGCCCATCGTCGGGACATGGGCACTCCAGCAAGGCATTGAGCAGAACACCAGGCCCGTTCGCTTGCTGTTGCAGGTAGATACGCTGCAGCGGTAGTAATGACCCGCAAAGGGAATGGGGTTCTTACAGGAGCTGCATCGTTTCCAGAAGGGGGAGGGTGTCGTCATGAGTGGTGCCGAGAGTGGGGTGCGATCTTCGCACGACGCGGATACGCCGTCGAAACGGCTGCAACTCTAGCAAAGCGGGCGCGCCACTGGATGCGCCCTGGCAGAGACCATTCGCAGGCATCTTCAAAATCGTTGACCTCGGTGAAGCAGTAGATAAAATCTCGGCCCCATCCGGCAGGGCAGACTTCATAAGATCGTGCGCCGGCGCGACGCAATTGATTGTGAGAGACCAGGTGCGCAAGTATCCGATGACCCCCGAGGGTCACACAAAGCTCCAAGACACCCTCAAGAACCTGATCGAAGTGGAGCGACCCGCCGCGGTCAAGGCCATCGAGGTGGCCCGTGCTCACGGCGACCTGTCCGAAAACAGCGAGTATGACGATGCCAAGGAGCGGCAGGGAATGATCGAGGCGCGGATCCGCGACTACGAGACAAAACTGGGGCTCGCTGAGGTCATCGACCCCTCGACCCTATCTGGTGAACGGGTCATGTTCGGAGCTCACGTTACGGTCGAGGATGTCGATACTGACGAAGAGATCACCTACCAACTGGTGGGCAGCGAGGAGTCCGATCTCAAGCTGGGCAAGGTGTCCATCGAGAGTCCCATTGGGCGAGCCCTTCTGGGTCGTGAAATCGATGACGAGGTGAACTTCAATGTTCCCCGTGGCCGCCGTACAGTGGTGGTTACTGACGTCCAGTACAAATAGCCGAAACCAGTCGGTCAGTGCAGCCCAGCGACCAGGGTGGTAGGGGCGCCAGCGGGCAGCCCGCCACAGGCCAGACCAGCTTCCTCAGCTCCCTGGAGCCTGTCGCCGCGGCCCTCGAGAGCGCCCTGTCGGAGCGAATCTGGCGGCAGTCAGCCGAGCAATACGGTGTACTGGGTGAACAGGTAGAAAGAGGCCTGTCCGCCATTGACGAGCCGGCTCTTTCGGCCGCTGGTCGCAACTTCCTGCGGCGTGTCCGGCGGTCTCTTGTTGGCTTGCATGAGCTGCCTGGTGATGAGTGCCGGGGGCGCTTGCAGCGCACCCTTGATGCCGTGCGCAAGCGGCTGCTGCAGGGCGAGGACGCGGGCGACCAGGAGGTCAAGGCGCCACGCCGTCGACCCGACTCGCCTGTGCGTGATCTCAGTTCGGACGCCGCCGTGGCCATCTCGGAGCTCAAGGGGGTTGGACCGGTCACCAGGGACAGCCTGGCTGCCGCCGGCCTCAGCACGGTGGCCGATCTGCTTCATCACCTGCCGCGCCAGTACCAGGATCGGACGCAGCGCACCGCCATCTCGGCCGTCGAGCCAGGTGCGTATGTGGTGGTGGCAGGAGAGGTGGTCGGCGTGCGTAGCGGCCGCGGCCGGCGGACCCGCTTCCTCGAGGTGGCTGTCGACGATGGCAGCGGCAGCATCCTGGCCACCTGGTTTCGTCCTCCACCGTATCTCTACAAGGCCTTTGAGAAGGGGGATGACGTGGTGCTTATGGGCAAGGTGGAGAGCAAGTCGCCACCACTGCGGATGAGTCACCCGGAATTCGAGAGCCTCAGCGCCCAGGAGGGTGTCAACCGCGGGGTGGTAATTCCTATTTACAGTTTGCCGCAAGGCATCGGACAAAAGGCGCTCCGCAAGCTGGTTCGTCGGGCCTTCGAGGACTTCGCTTCAGGTCTTCCTGACCGGGTTCCAGGAACCACCCGCAGTGAACTCGGCCTGCCGGGTCGCAGCGCAGCGCTGAAGTCACTGCACTTCCCCGACACCGCCGATGACATCCCCGCTCTTCGTGAGGGCCGTCATCCTGCCCACGAGGCCCTGCTCTGGGAAGACCTGTTCATCCTGCAGGTAGCGCTCATGCGAAGGCGCCAGGAAATGCGCCAGAGAGGCTGTAGTGCCGGCTCCGCCCTGGCGGGCAGCGGTGCGCTGCGCAGCCGCCTTGCCGGCTCTCTGCCATTTCGGCTCACGGCGGCTCAGGAACGGTCGCTGGTGGAAATTGATCAAGACCTGGCTGGCAGCCTTGTCATGCAGAGGTTGCTCCAGGGCGACGTAGGAGCAGGCAAAACCATCGTGGCCCTGCTCGTCGCAGCCTCGATCGTCGAGCGCGGCGACCAGGTGGTTGTCCTTGCGCCGACCGAGGTGTTGGCTTTTCAGTGGTGGGAACGTGCCAACGAACTGTACGCCGCCGAGGGTCACCAGGTGGCGCTGCTTACCGGTGGGCAGGGTGCTGCTGCTCGGCGCTACAACCGGGAACTTGTTGCCGACGGTAGGGCGAGCGTGGTGGTTGGAACGCATGCGGTGTTCCAGGATGCGGTGTCGTTTCATCGCCTGGGCCTTGCCGTGGTCGATGAGCAACAGCGATTCGGTGTGTTTCAACGCGCACTTCTGCTGCGCAAGGGGCCAGCGCCGCACCTCCTGGCAATGACAGCAACTCCCATTCCGCGCTCCCTGGCCCTGACTCTGTATGGCGACCTGGATCTCACCGTGCTCGATGAGCGACCTCCGCGCGGTGAAGTGACGACTGAAGTCATGCCCGAGGCACGGCGCAGTGACGCCTACGACTGCGCCCGCGAGGTGCTGTCCGAAGGTGAGCGGGTGTACGTGATCTGTCCGCGGGTAGAAGGCCCCGGAGAGGGGCGCGCGGTGGTGGAAACTGCCGAGGAACTGGCCAACGGACCGCTTGCCGGTTTGCCCGTGGGCGTTCTGCATGGCCGCATGGACCCGAGCGCCAAGGACCGCGCGATCCAGTGCCTTCGTGATGGAACCATCGGAGCCCTGGTCAGCACCACGGTGGTCGAGGTCGGAGTCGACGTCCCCGAGGCGACCCTGATGATTGTCGAGGACGCTGACCGATTCGGGCTGTCCCAGCTGCACCAGCTACGCGGTCGTGTTGGGCGTTCCGAGCGGGGGGGGCACTGCATCCTGTTGACCGGTCGGCCGCAAACCGAGCGCCTGGCAATCCTCGAAGGCAGCAACGATGGTTTTCAGATCGCCGAGCAGGATCTGCGTTTGCGCGGACCTGGTGACCTGGTCGGAACCCGCCAGGCAGGATCACCTGCCTTTCGTCTCAGCACCAGCCCGCGGTTCCTGGAGTTGTTGGAGGCTGCCCGGGACGCAGCACAGCGGGTCGCTGCCCGCCCGGACTACGAGACAGCAGAGGAACTCGCTGCGCTACGCCTCGCGGCGTCCGTTCGCCTGGATGCCAGTGCGGCGGCGGAGGCCGGCTAGGAGGGGAAGCTGTCATCTGGTACTGTGCGGCGCCCCACGATGGGCAAGACCGCCATGCCCCTCGGAGAGAAAACAATGTCCCAGCCCCGGCAATTCAGGAACCTTGTTGACCTGTGCACCAAGAGTTGCGAGCGCTACTCGGGCAATCCCTTGTTCGGAACGCGCAATCCCGACGGGACCTGGAGTTTCATCACCTACAGCGAGTTTGGTGCCCTGGTCGATAAGGCCCGGGGAGGATTCGCTACCCTCGGGCTCGGCGACGGGGATGCTGTAGCCATCATTTCCAACAATCGCGTCGAGTGGGCGGTCTCGGCTTATGCGACATACGGCCGCGGTGCCTTGTGTGTGCCCATGTACGAGAAGCAGAATCTTGCCGACTGGGAGTACATCATCTCCGACTCCGGCGCCAAGCTGTTGTTGGTGGCCAATGCGGCCATCGCGGAACAGGCCGCCCCGCTACTCGACAAGTTCGACCACCTCGAGAACATCGTCTGCCTGTCTGGCGATGCCGACGGCTGCACGTCCTGGGAGACGGTCCTGGAGCGGGGAGCAGCGAGTCCAGTAGGACCTGCCGACCCCGATCCGAGCGCACTCGCTGGATTTATCTACACCTCCGGCACCACCGGCAACCCCAAGGGCGTCGAGTTGAGCCACGGCAACATCACCAGCAACGTCAACGCGGTCCAGACACTGTTTCCCATGGAACAGCAGGATCGTTCACTGTCGTTTCTTCCCTGGGCTCACTCCTTCGGGCAGACCTGCGAACTGCACTCTGGCATCAGCTTCGGGATCTCAATGGCGATCTGTGACGACGTCACACGTCTTATCGAGTACCTCCCTGATGTGCAGCCGAGCCTGCTGTTCTCAGTGCCGCGCATCTTCAACCGAATTTATGACGGCTTGAACAAGAAGATGGCGGATGCGCCGCCCATCCGCCGTAAGCTTTTCAATGCGGCCATGGCGACGGCTCGCGAGCGCAGGATGCTGGCGTCCGAGGGCAGACGATCGACCTGGTTGAACCTCAAGCATGCGCTCTTCGATCGTCTCGTGTTCTCCAAGGTGCGTGGTCGCCTGGGTGGGAAACTGCGCTGCGCATTCTCCGGTGGCGCAGCCATCAGCCAGGAGGTCGCAGAGTTCATCGACGACGTGGGCATCCTGGTGTTCGAAGGCTACGGCTTGTCGGAGACCTCGCCGATAGCGACGATGAATTACCCCGACAACAAGAGGATAGGTTCTGTGGGCAAGGCCATCCCGGACGTCGAGATCATCATCGATACCGATGCGGTCGGCGGCCGAATGGGCAAGGAAGGGGAGATCCTGATCCGTGGCCCGAACGTCATGCAGGGCTACCACAACCTGGCTGACCAGACTGCCGAGGTGATGCGTGATGATGGTGCCTTCCGTAGCGGTGATCTCGGTTGGCTCAGCGACGATGGGTTTCTGTACATCAGCGGTCGAATCAAGGAGCAGTACAAGCTGGAGAACGGCAAGTACGTCGTACCCTCGCCCCTCGAGGAGCAGCTCAAGCTCAGTGGCTACATCAACCAGATCATGGTGTTCGGTGACAACAAGCCGCACAACGTAGCGATCGTCGTTCCCGATGTGGCGGCGCTCGAGGGCTGGGCGTCCGGCCAGGGCCTCACTGCCGACTTAGACGCTCTACTAGCTGACGCCTCGGTTCGCGCTCTGTATCAGAAGGAACTGGAACGCTACAGCCAGGATGTCTTCAAGGGCTTCGAAAAGGTGCGCGACTTCCGCTTCGTCGGCGAAGAGTTCTCTACCGACAACGACATGCTGACGCCCACTCTGAAGCTCAAGAGGCGGAACGTCATCAAGGGGTACCAGGGTCTGCTTGACGAGATGTATTCGGCCTGATCTGGAGGGCGGGGTGCCTACCTCGGCGCCGCTGTTGCCGTCGCTGAGGCGTATACTCCGCCGGGATGGCTCGCCGCTTCCACTCCTCGCTCTGGGCTGACGTTGTTCTCAACCTAGCGCTGCTCACCGTAGCGACCCTCGCTCTGAACGCGGTGCTGTTCTGGAAAGTCGTGCAGGGTCGGGAGGCGGCCCTACGGGCAGACCTAGCCGCCGAACTCAGCCATCAACTGGCCCTTCGAACCGCGACCCTGGGCGCCGGGTTGGGGCCGATGAACCCGGAGCAGCCGGAACGCTGGGAAGAACTGCTGAGGGGTGCACACACGCCGGAAGGCGAGGGTTTCTTCGCCGTTCTGACGACACCCGGCCTGCAGCCAGTGGCCACACTGGGTCCCAGGCCGAAGGAACTTGCCGAGGTGACGGTTCCTGGTGGGGACGCGAGTGGAATCGATCCTCTCAGCAGTTGGTTGCTCGACGCCACAGACCTTCGTGCTGCGGTGACTGGGCGTCAGACCGAACGCGGCGAGTGGCAGCCCGTTCCCGGCTTGCTGCGAGGCACGGTCTACGTGGTCGCTTCATCACCCGTGTTGACCACCGGACGGACCCCCCTGGGAGCGATACGCGTCGCGGTGCCTGTGGGTTCCGCACTCCTGGGCGAGATGCAGCGGGGCAGCCTCTGGGTGCTTGTCTCGTCGGTCGCGACCAGCGCCCTCTTGATGGGCGTGTTCGGCTACGTGTTGTTTCGGCGTCGAATTCTTGCGCCAATGGAAGCCCTGGTGGCCGGCACCGAATCCCTCGGTGACGGTCGTTTCGATACTCGACTGCCTCCGGGGGCTGCAAACGAGTTGGGGGAAATCGCTGCTGCGTTCAACTCTCTTGCCGTTGCCCTGGAGGACTACCGAGCGACCAACGAGCGCCAGGTCGCGGAGTTGCGGCGCATCAACGAGGACCTGCAGCAGGCCCAGGAGGACCTGGTCTTCGCCGAGAAAATGGCGACGGTGGGCCGTCTTGCTGCCGGAGTGGCCCACGAGGTCGGCAATCCACTGGCTTCGGTGATCGGCTTTGTAGAGATCCTCGAGGCAGACCCGTCCGGCATGGGAGAGGACTTGTTGCCACGCATTCGATCCGAACTGGATCGCATCCATCGCATCATCCGGGATCTGCTGAACTATGCCCGACCCTCGACCGGGGAAGAGATTCCGGACGAACCAGAACAACTGGTTAAGGTGGATGTCTCGCAGGTGGTCTCAGCTGCCATCAAGCTCGTGTCGGTACAGGCCAGGTTCTCGGAGCTTCAGTTCGAGGTGTTGTTGGACCAGGACTTGCCGGCCGTCCTTTGTGATGGGGATCGTCTGCAACAGGTCCTGCTCAACCTCTTTGTCAATTCGGGTGAAGCGATGCAGGGGAAGGGGACCGTTCGCGTGCAGCGGGTCGCGCGCGACAGGGACGTAGAGGGAATGCTGGTGCTCGAGATCTCTGACGATGGGCCGGGAATCGACCCGAAGGCTCGTTCCAACATCTTCGATCCCTTCTTCACGACCAAGGACGTCGGCGAGGGCACCGGACTTGGCCTGGCCGTCTCCTCCCGACTCGTCCAACGGATGGGTGGCAGCCTGGAGCTTCAGCGCAGCCGAACCGACGGAGCCTGTTTCCAACTTGCTCTTCCTCTCTGGACGGACGGACCGTAGTGCCTTCTCCAGGGAACTGGCTACACGCCCACGACGGCCTGGTGACGCTGATCCAGGTGGCTCTCCTCGGGGTGTTCCTGGCAGCATCCCGTCGCCGGCTTGTCGATGCCTTTCGCGAGCTGGACCCCCGGCTCTGTTGGTTCCTCGCCGCTTCGGCGCTGGCGGCAGCTTCTGTGTCGGCATTCTGGCTCCCCGCCTTCGGTGGCTTCCAGGCGCTCGGGCACGAGGCGTCCTACCTCGAGTGCTTTACCTCGACCACGATGGATGGCTCAGGGAAGCCCGTCTCACCGGCAAATTCGCATGGCTGGGAGGCCTTTGTTACTTATCCCCTGGTGCGCTGGACCTACTGGTTGGTGGGTGCGGTGACGGGTCGTGCGGACCCAGCTTGGTTGCTTGCCTTCAATATCCTGGTGCGTGCCCTTTCAGTGGTGTGGATCGGTTGGCTCGCCACCGTCCTCTCGGGGCGCCGCGAGGCCGGGGCGGCGGCAGCCTTGATCATGGTTCTTCATCCCTGGCAGGCGTTCTGGGGCGCCGCGATCTACAACGTTGCCATCCCCTACATGCTTGCGTCTCTGGCCCTGCTTCTTGCTGTTCTTGCCTGGCGCAGCGGCAGCGGGCTGCTGCTGGCCGCCGCTGCGTCAGCAGGGGTCTTGGTGATGGCGTCCCGAGTCGAGTGGATGATCCTCGCACCGACGGTGCTGGTGTTGCTGGCAGGCCTGGGTCCTGCCTGGGGTCGCTCCGAGCAGGTGCGGACCCTGCGCTTCTGGCTTCCGGCGGCTGCCATCGCTGTGCTGGGTGCAGCCTCGGTCCTGCTCGCGGGCGGGCAGTTGACCGAACAGGGCGGCTACCATGGCATCGGCGGCTACTTCGAGACAGTGAGCCGGCAGGCGTGGATCATTGACCTGATCGAGCCCTTTCATCAGCCCTGGACCCTTGTCGCACCCCTTGCGGGGCTGGCCGTGATGACGCGAATGCTACCGGGCGGCGGGCGGGCCGCTGCCGGCCTGTTCGGTTTCTTTCTGCTCGGCTTTCTGGGCCTGACAACCTTCAATGACTTCAGCTATCGGCACGGGCTGCTTCCCGTGACTGGTCTCGTGCTGCTCGCGTCGCTGTTGGCAGTGCCCATTGCTGAGGGGAGGGGAGCTGTCCGCATCGTCGCCGGCCTGCTGCTCGGTTTGCTGGTGGTCAGCAGCGGCCTGGGAGTCGAGCGGGTAGCGGCTCGCTACTACCTCAGCCAGGATGATTTCTTTGCACAGCACGCGGGATTCCAGGGCAAGGAACTGCAGGCTGCAGAGGTCGAGTCCGGCGACTGTTTCCTTATCACCGACAATGAGCGTCACTGGCAGATGGAAATTGCCGGTTCTCACTTCAACCTGATGGATCCGGGCGAGGCGGTGACTCACTGGCGCCGTTTCGACGGCTGTGTGCGCTGGCTGTTCGACAATGCCGGGTATCGCTATGACGGTCTTGCCGTGATGTCACGGGTCACCAAGCTGGAGCACTGGTTCGACTGGCAGTACGAGGGCTGGACCCGCCTCCAGGAAGGCGAGGTGCTCATTTACCGTATGCAGAAGCCTCCCTGGGGGATCGCTGACGACGAGCCAATTCCCGCGACGGAGTTCCGACTTCCAGGTCAGCATGACCCCGAAGACGACCCCGAAGATGCGCCCGAAGATGGACTCGAAGACGTTCCCGAAGAAGACCCTGAGCAGGCTGTCTCCCCGCCAACTGGTGTAGATTCTGCGCAGTGAAGACTGCAATGCGAACGTTGCCCTGGCTGGTCGGGTTGGTCCTTGTTCTCGCAGCCCCGCCCGCGGTGGCACAGCTGGCCCTGCCAGGACTCGACAACAACAAGGTCGAAATCCCTCTCGTTCGGAATGCGAGCGAGCTGCAGATCCAGGAACTCCGTTCCCGCGAGCAGGAACTCCTG
The DNA here is from genome assembly GCA_964490445.1 of uncultured Rickettsiales bacterium. Lineage (GTDB taxonomy): Bacteria > Myxococcota_A > UBA796 > UBA9615 > UBA9615 > UBA6601. Next base: position 36,976 of record CAZBDA010000037.1, read on the forward strand.
CAGCGACTCGACCGGCTACAGACGCGCAGCGGCTGGCAGATCGAGCGCATCGAGAAGCGACGCCGCTGGCTTGATGCAGACGGCAAGCGCTACACGGCGCGCTTGCAGCAATTGCCCCCGCCAGGGGCTCCTGCTCGGCGCCTGGCGCTCTCGGAGTTGCTGGCGAGCTACCAGCAACTCGACGCCCGGTTACGAGCCCGGGAAGATGGCTATGACGCCCAGCTGCGGACGCTGATGGCGGGTGCTGGCGACGCCCGGCGAGTACGGCAGGACATTGCCGATGACCAGAGCGTCGCGGGCCTGGCAGGAATGCTCGTCCAGGAGCGTCTCGACGACGTGGTCGCGGAGCAGCAGGAATGCCGCGATCGGCTGGCTGATTTCGAGGAAACCCTCCTGCTGGCCGGGGTGGCCTACACCGCACACAAGAAGGAACTGGCCATTGCCCAGGCGAATCTCCTCAAGGGCGACCTGCTCGGTGGGCCCGACTTTGATGTTCTCGAAGTCCTCGGCGTGTCGGGGGCAGCTGCGGAGCGTTGGCGCAAGGCACTCGCTTCGGGGCTCGAACCGGAGTCGCCCGCAGAGCAGGAGCTGTTCCAACTACTGGACGACCTGGTGCGTTTGCGGGCCAAGTTGCTCGAGACTTCTACCGATGTAGACCGCCTCGACCTGGAACTGCTGGGCCTCGAGATCGAGCGACAGAACATGAACCTGTCCGTATTGGACTTCCGCAACCAGTACCTTTCCCAACTGCGAGAGACTGTCGCCAAGCGGGAGCAGGGTGGGCTGTTAAGCCCCTCGGGCGGCCTGCTCGACCCAGAGACGCTCACCGCTGCTGTGCGGCACAGCAGGGAATTGGCTTCAGAACCGGCGCGCAACCTCCAGCAGATTCGGGCGCGGATGTTTGCAGGTCCCGCAGAACCGCCTGACCAGAGTGTTGGCAACCTGGTTCTGGGCCTTGCGCTACTGGGCCTCCTCGGCTTCGTGCTCGGACGCAGGTTGCGGCCGATGATTCGCAAGCTACAGCCCCAGGGGCGGGTCGACGCAGTGATGATCGCGGTAGTCGATGCGGCGCTGCCCTGGCTGCCTCTTACCCTGCTGTGTGGAACGCTTTCATTCCTACACCTGGTGCCCGAGGGATTGGCACACCTGTACAGCTTTCTCGCTCTCGGCCCGCCCGCTGTCGCTGCGGCCTTTGCGACCGCCGAAGTGCTGTTTCCCGCCGATGAGACTTCTGGTGGTGTGACCCGCTATCTGCGGCGCCTGGTGCGAGGGGGCGCCACGCTGGTCTTCCTGGTGCTGTTGTTGTCCTCAGTCCTGCCGCTGTTGGGTTATCCCGAGGAGGTTCGCTCGCTGGTGCGGGCCGTCCTGGGCCTGTGCCTGGTCGTCGGCTGGCTGGGAGTGATGCTCCGCAAGCAAGAGTTGCTCGCGCTTCTCGGTGCTGATGGGGACGGCGAGTTGGGCACGCTGAGTGCCGGTGTGAGCCGCTTTTACCGAGTGATCGCCCTCGGTCCGGTCGTGGTCTACGTCATCTATGCCGTGGGCTACGTGAACCTCGCGCGGTTCCTGGTTCGTGGCGGAATGGTGACGCTACTCGTGTTGCTGTTCGCTCCCTGGGCGCATCAGAAGCTGCGTGAGTTGTCAGAACAGGTCCTCGGCTTCCCTGCCGGTGGTGGGTTGCTGGCGCTGAGCCCTGGCGGAGCCCGCACCGGCTACCGCGTGTTGGCGCCCCTGCTGCTGCTCGGAGTGGGTGGGGTGAGCGTCGGCCTGCTCGCCTCGGGCTGGGGCTACGGCGATCTCTTCGGCAACCTCAGTTCGGCCCTGACCTACCCCTTGCTCGATGTCGGTGGCAGCGCCATCTCCGCGCGTTCCATTCTGCTCTTGGGGCTTACGGTCGCGCTCACGTTCCTGTTGTCACGCTGGGTGATCGCGATGCTGCAGCGCAATCTCTATCCGCTCTACGACCTCGACCGGGGCATGCGGACTACCCTCGACACGATCGTTCGCTACGCAATCTTCGTGGTGGGAACCATCGTCGGGTTGGACGTGGTCGGCGTCGGCGTTGGCTTCCTGACGGTGTTCGCCGGCGTCGTCGGCATCGGCGTCGGATTCGGAAGCCAGACCCTCGCTGCCAACTTTATCTCCGGCTTAATCCTCCTGATTACCCGTCCCGCTGCGGTCGACGACGTCATCGAGTTGGAGGGCGTGGTGGGCAGGGTCGTGCGTATCTCCAGTTACGCAACGGTGGTGCGGACCCTCGACAACCTGATGGTCATCATCCCCAACTCCAAGCTCATCGAAGGGCATCTCATCAATTGGACGGTGAGTGACCGCCGGGTCAGGTTGTGCCTCGAGGTGGGCGTGGCCTACGGGTCTGATGTGGAGACGGCCCGCGAACTCCTGCTGGAGGCAGCAGCGGGACACTCGCGGGTGTTGCGATATCCAGAGCCCCTCGTGCGCTTCGATGAGTTTGCCGAATCCTCGCTCTCGTTCACGCTGCTTCCCTGGACTGATGACCCCGATCATCGCTTCATCATCCTGTCGGATCTCCGCTTCGAAGTGGACCGGCTTTTCCGCACGGCCAGCATTGAAATTTCCTTCCCGCAGCGAGACCTCAACATCCGTGGAGGCGACGGCGTGCTGAAGGTCGCCGTCGAGCAGGGCTGGGAGGTTCGCGACGAGGCTGGCGAGACCCTTGTTCCCCCGGAAACGAAGCGCCAGGACGAGGCCAACTGAACGTCTTGACATGACTTCCAGGCGCTCGCAGGATGGCAGCACCTGCAGCGACGGCGATGTCATGCTTTTGCACTGGGGGCCTGGCGATGACCGAGACCGACCCACCGGGTGAAGTGGGTGAGGATGCCGAGAAGCCCGGCCTCGATGCCGAGGACCTCAACCTCCACGCTGAGATGGATGCTCTGCTCGAAGGTGCTGCCGGACTGCTCGGCAACCTCAAAGAGGTCTTCTTCAAGGGTAAGGACGAACTTGCTCGCGGCGCCCAACGGGGCAAGGGCCGCATTGATGTCTTCCAGCTCCGCCAGGATCGTGGACATCTCCTGCAACGGATCGGCGAACAGGCCTACCAGTTGATGGGACGTGGTGAGATCAACCACGCTGATCTCGACCAACCGTTTGGCAAGATCAAAGACTTGGACGAACGCATCGAGGCGGCCGAAGCAGAGAACGTGGCCCTGGTCGTCGAGCAGGAAACTGCCAAGGGGAAGGCGAACGAGGGCGAGCTTGCGGTCGACACCGACAGTGGCTCGGACGCCGAGGCTGAGGGTGCCGAAGGAGCCGGTGAGAATGGCTGATCCGGGGTCTCGCACAGAGCGTCTTGTTGACGGTTCGCATCCTTGACAAGCATGTAGGCCTTCTTCTACTGTCCCGGCCGCCAGTAGGACGGCGTGCACGCCCCTACGGCACGAACATCACACCCAGATTTGGGGCCATAGCTCAGCTGGGAGAGCGCCTGACTGGCAGTCAGGAGGTCAGGGGTTCGATCCC
>CAZBDA010000038.1:0-40436 GCA_964490445.1 uncultured Rickettsiales bacterium
GCCCATGGAACCCACACGCATTTTTTCCTGAAGGTTGCGCCAGTTTTGGCGTCGCGAGCAATTTGTGGGTCTGGTTTCATTTTGGGTGCGGGGTTTCCGTTGGGGGGGTGGTTTCATTTTTGGGTTGTGGTCGGGGGCCGGGCTTTCCCCGGGGCCGCGGCCGGTACGGTAGATCTCGGCCAACTCCTCGCCGCTGTTGAGGATTTCCCCGCCCATGGGGAAGTCGGGACCGTCGACGTGCTGCATGAGCTCCTCGACACCGGACTTGGGGTTGTCGATGAGCTCTACGGCGGCGCGGCATACCTCGCGAAGGTTGTGGGGTGGGATGTGGGTGGCCATGCCGACAGCGATGCCGGTGCAGCCATTGACCAGAAGTTGCGGGATGCGCGAGGGCAGGACTGTCGGCTCACGGGTGGTGCCGTCGTAGTTGTCGCGGAAGGGAACTGTGTTGCGATCGATCTCCTCCAGCATCTCCGATGCCAGGGCTCGCAACCGCGCTTCTGTGTAGCGCATGGCCGCCGGGGGGTCGCCGTCGAGGGAACCGAAGTTTCCGTGTCCTTCGACCAGCGGATAGCGCAGCGCAAAGGGCTGTGCCTGCCGCACCATGGCGTCGTAAATACTCTGGTCCCCGTGCGGGTGGAAGCGCGCCATGACCTCGCCGACGACGGCTGCAGACTTGCGGAAACGGGCCGTGTGCAGCAGTCGCAGGTTGGCGTACATGGCGTACAGAATGCGCCGCTGAACCGGTTTGAAGCCGTCTCTCACGTCGGGCAATGCGCGCGATGTGATGACTGACAGGGCGTAGTTCAGATACCGTTCTCGGGCCGCCTCCAGCAGGGTGACGCTGCTGTCACTATCCGGCGGCTCGTCGTCACCACCTGGAGGTGGTGTCCTCGGCGGTTCCCGGGCGGTCTCGGTGTCGAGTGTCTGGAAGTTGAAAGTGTGCTGCATTCGTGGACGGCAGGAGAGGCTGCAGGATGAGGTTCCCAGAGCGGTTGATCTCATACCATAGGAAGCGCGGCAGGGATCGCCTTTTAGGCCTGGAATTTTCGAGTTCTCCAGTCTTTTGGACTGCGGTGTGCGGATCTTTGCTGTTGCTGTTTACGCCGGTCTCCGCTCCGGCCCAGGGCTCTTCGGTAGCTCCGCCGGAGGCGGTGGTGCGAGGATTTCCGGCTCCCCGGCATGCAGAGGCTGTGGCGCTGTGTCCGGATATCGGTGAGCGTCCGGCGGTGTTCACTGCTCGTGATGGCAATGGTCTGGCAGGCACGCTCGCGAAGGTGGGCTACCGCGTCTACGTCGTGGATCCCTGGGATAGCGTCGAGGCCCGCTCCAGCGGTTTTGACGCAGTCGTTCGTGACGTCTACCCCGACCTGCTGCGCCGCCTGGCCGCGTTGAGTGGGAGCGAGCGGGTTACCTGGATCGGCCATGGACTGTGCGGCATGCTGCCGGTAGCTGCTGCTGCCCGCCCGGCGGAGAGCCTGCCACCGGTACGCTGGGTGGCGCTTGCGACCCGCTTCGATTACTCGTTCGCCTCTCCGCTGGTGGTTCGCTGGCTGCGGGCCTGGCAGGCCGCCGAACCGGCACTTCCGCAACTGGTGAGTGATGTGTTTTTCACCGGTCTGAGGGCTCGCATGGGTCCGCGCTCCTCGTCGGCGCCGGCACGTCTTGACCAGAGCCGTGCTCCCGAAGAGGTGCTCGAGAGCTTCCATCGCAACAACATTGCGAGGCCGCCGCCGCGTGCCCTGGTCGAGGACCTGCTCCGCTGGTTCGAACTGGGGACTCCCCGAGATCGAGAGGGCTGGGTCGAGTACGGCCACGGGCTGTCCCGGGTCGCTGGTCCGGCTTTGCTGGTTGCGGGGGCCACTGATCCCGTGGCTCCACCCGAGGATGTGCTCGCCGGTTTGCGCCAGATGCCGGCTGGCACCACCCAGTACCGGTTGTTGTCGCGGTCCAACGGCAACCGCGAGGAGTACGGTCACCTCGGCGTGCTGCTGTCACGCTACTCTGAACGGGACGTTGACCGCATGCTGGTGCGCTGGCTGCGCACAGGAAAGCTGCCGTGAACTGCGTTCGTGCTGCTCGGTGGCTGAGTCTGTGGACCCTGTGGCTGGGTTCGCTGGGTTGTGTGGCACTGCCGATTCGTGACCCCTCTGTGCTGCAGCATTTCGAAGGGCAGGTCTCGAGCGAGGATGGCTGGGAGCTGTCGTTGTTCCGAATTCCGCCGGCTGCAGCCGCTTCGGCCGAGCCACACTACGGAACCCCGGTGGTACTGGCTCACGGCACTGCGATCAATCGCTACAACTTCATGCTGGCGGGTAGCAACCTGGCCCGTTTCCTCTCGGATCGGGGCTTTGACGTGTGGATGCCGGAACTTCGCGGTGACCGAAGCTCGCGGGCTCCGGACGCCCGCGTCTGGCGGCGGGGCGAGTGGAACGTCGACGAGATGGTTCGTTACGACGTCCCCGTGCTACTGGATCACATCAAGAGGGCCTCGGGTCGTGACCAGGTCTGGTGGGTCGGGCACTCGCTGGGCGGGATTCTGGGCTACCTGGCTCTGCAAGGCTCGCGGTCCGACGACATCGCGGGCCTGGTCGCGATTGGATCGCCGGGTAGCTATGAGCATCCCAGTCGACTTGTCGTCCGCAGCACCAAGGCGGCTGCCTTGTTGCCGAAGCGCGGCCAGCTACCTGCCCGGGACCTGGCGAGGCTGTCGGTGCCGCTGATTCGCGTGGCGCCGGACAGCAACCTGCTGCACGCCATTCTCAACTACGACAACATCGAGCCGGACGACATGGTGGGTTTCGTTGGTGTGGGCATGGAGAACATCGCCATCGGTCTTGTCCGGCAGTACACCCGTTGGATGAAGCAGGGGATCTTGACCAGCGTAGATGGTACCAACGACTACACCGCGGGACTGCAGCGGATTACGGTGCCGACGCTGCTGCTGGCCGGCCGGGTCGACCACGTCGTGCCCCCCTGGACAGTACGCGCCGCCTTCGATCGCATTTCCTCTGCGGACAAGAGCTTCGTCATCCTCGGACGGGGCTGGGGCACCCGCCACGACTATGGCCACGGCGACCTGGTCGTCGGCAGTCGCGCAGGGATTGAGGTGTTTCCCTTGATCAGCGAGTGGATGGAGAGTCGGATTGCGGGGCGGGATGCGCCCACGGGGCTGTTGGAACTGAAGGTTGAGGCGGAGAAGGATCCGCTGCTCGATGCTTCGGGACTGGAAGACGGGGAACTTGAGCCGGACGCACCTGGTGGGGCGGAAGGCCCGGTGGAGGCTTCCCCCGCCGGTCCCTGAAGACACTCTCGAGGAGCACGGCCCCGGATTCCTGGCGTACCAGGAGCAAGCCAGCAGCAGTGTCACCCGGCCCTATTGCGTGCATACGGCCGAGCAGTGCGGCGACCGGCTGCAGTGCAAGTTGGGCGCTGGCGTTGCGGCTGGCCGCATCGGGTGGCCGCCGGCCACTGCCTCCGCCAGCCTCGACCAGGCGGGGGGTGTCGATGGGCCGGAGGGTCGGGTTGGCTCCCCTTCGTCCTGGCTGCGCTTCGCCGCGGAGTTCGAACCAGGAGGAGCCGTCTTCGCTCACCGCCCGCAGCCGGTAGCGCAGCGCTCGCCTGTGATCGTCCAGGGAGAGCAACCGCACCGGGAAGCTTCGCTGTGCGCCTCCCTGGGCCGGCGGTGCAGACAGCGAGCCGAGGTCATAGCTCTGTCGTTGCAGAAGTTCGGTGGCAACAGCGATGACAAGGTCCTGGCTGACTCCCGGCCGAATGGATTTCGCCTCGATGCCGTCGCCGCCCAGGGGAGCCGAGGCCAGAAGTCTCAGCAGTGGGCCGTCCATCTGGACGGACAGGGCCGACTGGGGCAGCAGTGCGGCAGCGCCAGGCCACTGTGGCACCTGCAGTAGCACCAGTTCGGCGGCGGCCCGGATGGCCTCGGCCGTGACTACCCGACCCGCGAGTTCCAGCGCTTCCTGGCGCACTGCCGGTGGCAGTGCGGCTGGAGTGGCTGCCGCGTCGTCCGAGCGCCGCCAGTTGAGGGCAACGGCCGGTTGCGCGTCGTGCTTCGGGATGGCCCGCACCTCGATGGAACCGCGTGCCCAGGTAGCCTGTAGCTCTGCGGCCAGGGTCCAGGATGCGAGCAGGCGAGCGGGATGGTCGTGCAACTCGCTGTGAGCACCACGCTCGGTTCCCAACTCCAGCACTAGCGGCATCGACCCCTGCAGAACGACGCAGGAGTCACAGGACGGATCGGCGCTGACCCGCAGCGGTGATGGCAATGCCGAGACGGCTACCAGGGCTCGCTGGCCATCTTTGGTTTCGACCACCGCGCCGCGCCGCGCGCCGCGGTTTCGACCCTGCCGCATTCGCCAGCGGGTCGTAAGGCGGGAGATGCTGTCGAGGGTGACGACCACGGCGAACACCGTGCTGGGCGTGATCGCTTGGGAGTGTGGCGCCGGTGTCTCGACGCTGTCGTCACTGGCAGGACAGTGCAGTTCGGGGCACGGCACGCAGCCCAGGACAAGGCTGCTGAATAGCGACAGGGCGAGCCGCGGAACGAGGCTTTGGATGGGCTGGCTCGTCTGCACGCTCAGCCCGGCTGCTCCTGCTCCCGGGGCGGGAACTGGACGTGAATGTTGCGGCTGTCTTCGGCCCATCGACCTCGGGAGTCGGTGATTGTGACCCGCAGCGTGAGGTCTTCCTGCTCGATGCGTTGCTCCACCTGTTCCCAGTCGAGTTGTTGCCAGTCTTCGGGCAACTCGGAGTAGTGCCGGAAAATGACCCGCCGGCCCACCAGGATCAGCCCTCCCGCCGGGTCCTCCTGCAGGTATTGACGTACCAGGTTGTCGTTGGATAGCAGCCCGTAGGAGGCCTCCAGGGTGAATTCAACCAGCGGTCGGTCTCCTGACAGCAGGGCTTCGTACTCGTCTTCGGAGCCCCGGCTGAGTCCGCCGGCACGCAGACTGCCCCACAGGTGCACTCCGCCCTGCGAGCCCCGCTCTACCATCAGGGTCTGGCCCGGTTCCAGCGGCTCCAGTGCCACCTCGCCGGTGTACAGCTCCACCCAGGCTGAGGAGCTGTCGCCGCTCGGACCGAGACTCGGGTCGCAGCCGCCCAGCCCGGTGGCAGCCCACAGGCTCCATGTGATCAATGCCGTCGTCGTGGGGAAGGACCTTGTCATTTTTGTTCGCCCATCGGGCTGCCCACAGGGTGACGGGGGTGCCGCCAGAGGGGAAGGGCCATTGTAGGCACGGTAACCGGAAACGGTGCGAGCAGCCTCCGATTGATAGCGACGCTGTGGTGTGGCCCAGGCTCAGCGGCTGAGTAGCTCGCCCAGCGTGTCGCCCAGTTCGCGGCCGGAATTCCGGCTCACCTTGACCCATAGGTCACGAGTCAGGTGGGTGCGCACGTGCCAGTTGTAGACCGGCTCGTCCGGCTTGGAGCGCTTGGCGTCGAGTACTCTGCCGAGTTCCAGGTGGCGGTTTTTCGCCCCAGAGAAGACCACTCGCAGCACCGAATCGACGCTGCCCTTTGCAGGCCTCTCGGTGTCTTTCGGGTAGGCCGTGGCCCGCAACTGGAAGATCTTCTTCATGAAGCCGTCGATGGTCGTGTTGAGCTCGTCGGGCTTGTCGGGGTCGGCCCAGTAGGCGTTGTCTTCGTCGTGGGTGCCCTGGTGGCTCAGCTTCCGGCTCTCGCCACCGGGCGCTGCCACCTGGGCCTGCTGTGCATCGACAGCGGGGAAGCCCAGGATGTTGCGTTCCATGAGCCGGCTCTCGGCGGAGCGCAGGGGGCCGAGCACCTTGCTGCCGAGCAGGTAGACGCTGCCGTTCTCGGGATCGCGGACGTAGGTGTCGCTGCTTCCGTAGGCCTTGCTGCCAACCTCGAGATCGAGGGTTTTTCCGGCGGCGCTGGTGACGGAGAGGCTTGCTTCGGGTTCGGTCAGCCCCATCTCCTCGAGGCCCTCGGCATCGACATCGTCGAAGCGTCGCATGGCGCGCAGGGGACTGAACTTTTCGACCAGCTCCGTGACCTGCTTGCCGCCAGGGAAGGAGCGCATTTCAGGCTCCCCGTAGACGGGCGCCGGGGGCTTCGCGGGCTGCGCTGCGGAGCCATCCGCCGAGTCGTCATCTCCAGCGGCCTCGGGGGCAGCCGGTCCCTGGACCTTGACGCGTTTGCCGGCGCTGACCCAGGCCCGCAGGTCCTCGCCCTTGCCCTCGGTCTCGACCGAGGCGACGTTCTTCGGGCCCTTCCAGTCCAACCTGGTGATGCCGCCACTGCCCGGGTCAAAGACCACCACGTCGCGCGTGTCGGTGTTGGCAGCACCCTCGCCGTCGTCTTGCCAGGCGTTGTAGGCCAGGCCCAGGCTGACGAGCAGCAGGGCAGCGTAGATCCAGGTCTCGAGAGGTTTCACTGGTCCCCCCCCGCAGCCATCGAATTCCGTCGCCGTCGAAGGCGGATGCCGAGCCCGCATGCCAAAACGAGCAGCGGAACCCCCAGGGTTGTGCTGTAGAACCACAGCTTGTCTTCGTCCTTGCTGTGTACCAGGGCAACGTCTTCCAACTCTGCGACCTGCGCGGACAGTTCGGTCTCGTTCTCCAGCCAACGCAGCGCGTCCGCCAGCCACTGCCGGTTGCCGAGGCTGTTTGCCAGGACCAGGTCGGCGAGGGCGTCCGCGTCGGCGGTGACAATCGCCCGTCCACCGGCAGCGTCATTCTCTACGGGGGCTGGCAACTGCACCGCGGCGGCCAGGTTCCAACTCTTCTTGTTCTCGCTGTCCTTGTCGTAGGTGAAACCACCGTCGAGGTCCGCCCAGGCACCAGCTGGGGTTCGGATGGTGAAGCTGACTTCGGGGTTTCTGCGTTCCCCGTCACTGGCTGCACTGTCGTCGTCTCCGCCCCCTCCGCTGCTGGCGCTACCGTCGAACTTGTCGAGGGAGCCGGTATTGTCGAACAGCGCCAGCATGCGCGGTCCACCCTTGCTGAGGTTGGGCGTCGAGCCGTGGCTGGTGAAGCGATTCGTCACGAGGAAGGTGCGGTCCGTGATGGCCCGGTCCTTGATGACGTGCTTGGTCTCGTGGGCCAGGGTGTCGAGACTGACCTGTAGTCCGAGGACTTCGAGCAGAGGTTCCATCGCGGGTGGCCGTTCCACGTCCGGGTCGAGCAGCAGGAACAGGGCGCCGCCACGCTCGACGTAGCGGATCAGTGCGCTCTGTTCGGATTCCAGCATCGGGCCCTGCGGACCGGCGACGAAGACCAGCGTCGCGTCGTCGGGGATCTCGTCAGACAGCCCTTGCTTCAAGCCCAGGTTCTTGACCTTGTAGTTGAGCGCCTTGAGCCCCTCCTTGAGGTGCTTGAGGCCTTGCGGGTCCTTGCCTTTGGGTGCCGTCGTGCGCTCTCCGTGGCCGATGGTGAAGTACGCGATCCGTTGACTGCGAGTTACCTTGTTCAACTTCGCCTGGAAGTCAGCGTCCAACTTCTTGATCTTGCTGCGTGCGCGACCGGAGTCCTCGTCGAGTCGCAGGCTCTCGTGGTTCTCTCCGTTGCTCAGTACCACCGTGCCGTTCTTACGCACCCGCAACTCGCGCGCGGCCTTGGGATTGGCGGCCTTGTCGAGGTGCTCCACGCTGAGTTGGTCCGACGCTGCTGAGAGGGCAGAGAAGTAGGGGCTGATGGTCTCATTCACCTCGTTGGCCGGCGAGAAGAACAGGCTCACGGTCAATGGCTGGTTGAGGTTGCGGACCATCTCGAGGGTCGCCGCGGACGGTTGTAGGTCACGGATCGTGCGTAGATCGAAACGCTCGTCGTGCTCATTGGCCACGAAGTTGGCCGCGAACACGAAGGAAATGGCCAGGCCCAGTGCGAGTCCGGCGCGCCCCGACTCCAGCAGTCGCCTCGTCTCCAGGCGTTGGGCGCCATACATGGACAGTAGGCTGGACTCCATGAGCAGGAGAGGCAGGGTGGATACCAGCAGCAGCATGAAGGACAGCAGCTTGAGCATCACTACCGTATCGGCCTCGAACCCTGCGGCAACGGACGAGCCCTCGGCGGCCATCGCGTAGATCGTCAGGGCAATGACCCCGCCCAGGTAGGCGGGCAGCAGTCTGCCGAGCACTCTGCGGGTTTCGCCGCTGGCAGACTTCCAGCGCAGCAGTCGGGCGCCGAGCGCACCCAGCACCGCCAGGTAGGCAGCAGCGTCTACGGGTACTCGCGCGCTGTAGCCGGGGCCGAACATGCGCTCGCCAACGAACAGCATCGTCAGGCCGGCCAGGTACAGGCCCAGGGGCAGTAGAGTCTTCATCAGCGCCACCTCCGCTTGCCGAGCACCACTCTCGTGCCGAGCAGGGCCAGGAAGGTTACTGAGCCGTAGTAGACCAGGGCCCGGGTGTGAATGGCGCCCTTGGTAAAGGGCTGGAAGTGCTTGTCGAAGAAGGCCCCGTAGGCGAGTACATCATCGAGTGGCGGCGAGGCGATTCGGGCTGTGAACCACATGGTCACCAGGACCAGGAACAGCACCGCGCCGAGTACGCCCGCGACCAACTGGTGGGAGGTCAGGGACGAACAAAAGGTGCCGATGGCGGTGGTCGCGGCAGCTACCAGAAACAGGCCGAGGTAGCCCGCAGCGAGATGGCCCGGGTGAACCGAGCCGTGCACCACGATCATCATCGGCAGGTACAGGGACAGGGTGACGAACAGGCACACGAACAGGAAGGCGGAGAGCCACTTGCCCAGTACGATCTGCCAGTCGCTCACTGGCGCCGTGTACAGCAGGACCACAGTGCCCTCGCGGGTCTCCTCCGCCAGCAGCCTCATCGACAGCAGAATGCCGGCAGCACCGGTCATTCCCGACGAGTAATAGAAGAACTCTCGCAGCACTTCGGAGCTGAGGTTCTTGCCGTCGCCCAGGGCATAGGCATGGAACATCAGCCCATCCAGCAACAGCAGGGCAGCGATGACGACGTAGCCGATCAGGTTCTTGAAGTGCGCGCCGAGCTCGCGTCGAGCCAACAAAAGGATGGTGCTCACAGCTCGCCTCCAGTTCCCGTCGTGACCTCCAGGAACAACTCCTCGAGCTGGTTGTGGGCTGCTTCCAGGCGTCGCAGTCCGAGGCCCGCCTTCACCAGTGCTTCGGAGACCACCTCGGGCTCGTCGCGTTCCAGGGTGATCGTGAACAGCGCGTCCTCGCCAGGCAACTCTTCGGAACGCACATCCGTGACCACATCGAGTGCCCTGAGCGTTTCGTGAACCCGGCTCAGATCCCCCCGAATCGTTGCTCGCAGCGACAGTGCCGAGTTGAAGCGCCCCAGCAAGTCCTCCTCGGATCCCTGGGCCACCAGTTCGCCGTTGCGCAGCACGACCAGGCTGTCACAGGTCTCTTCGACCTCGGTGAGAATATGAGACGAGATGAGGATCGTGTGCTCGCCGCCAAGGTCCCGGATCAGGCGCCGCATTTCGACAATCTGCACCGGATCGAGACCCGAGATCGGTTCGTCGAGAATCACCAGGGCAGGGTCGTGGACGATGGCCTGGGCAATGCCTGCTCGGCGCCTGTAGCCCAGGGACAGGGTGCTGATCAGGTCGTCCAGCACCTCGGAGAGTCCGGTCCGTTCAGCCACCAACTCGACCCGCTTGCTCACGCTTGCTGCCGGGTAGCGGCGCAGCCGCGCCAGGTAGGCCAGGAATCCCCGCACCGTCATTTCGCCGTACAGAGCCGGTTGCTCCGGTAGGAAGCCAATGCGCGAGCGCAACTGTTCCGGACGTGCGAGCAGGTCGATGCCTTCGAGCTTCACCGAGCCCGAAGTGGGCAACAGGAACCCGGCGAGGATCTTCAGGGCGGTGCTCTTGCCGGCACCGTTGAGCCCCAAAAAGCCGACGATCTGGCCACTCTCGATGGTGAAGTCGAGGTCGTAGATGGCGAGGGATGAGCCGTAGTATTTTGTGAGGCCGCTGACTTCGATCATCTTCTGCTTCGCTGTTTCGGTTGGGTCGTTGAGGAACTAGTAATGGACGTCGTTCTGCTCGACACACCACTCGACGAACTCGTCCAGGGGTCGGCTGCCTTTGGGGCCTTCGCCACGCAGGCGCAGGGAGATAGTACGCTCTTCGGCTTCGCGCCCGCCGACCACGGCGACCACGGGCGCTCGCAACTCCTTGGTGGCGCGCGCAACCTTGGCATTCACCTTGTCTGAGCTGCCGTCGAAGTCGGTCCGGATGCCGACCCTGCGCAGAGCTGCACAGACATCGAGGCCGTAGCCGTTCCAATCCTGGGAGACCGTGACGACGGCCACCTGTTCGGGGTGTAGCCAGAAGGGGAAGGCACCGCCCGTGTGCTCGATGAGAACCGCCAGGAAGCGCTCGAAAGAACCGTACATGGCGACGTGGATCACGACCGGCCTGCAAGCCTGGTCCTGTTCGTCCTGGTAGCTGAGGTTGAAGCGTTCGGGCAGCACGAAGTCGAGCTGGCAGGTGGCGAGTTGCCAGGTGCGGCCGAGGGCATCCTCGACGTGGAAGTCGATCTTCGGGCCGTAGAAGGCACCGTCGCCCGGGTTGAGCTTCCAGGGCTTGCCGCTCGCCTCGAGTTCCTCTTGCAGGGCCGCCTCGGCGCGGTCCCACAGGCTGGGGTCACCGAGCGCCTTCTCCGGCCTGGTGCTGAGCTCGAGGCTGACCTTCATGCCATAGGTCGAGTAGAGGCGGTCGACGAACGCGAGGATGCGCTGGATCTCCTCGCCAATCTGTTGCTCTCTCACGAAGTGGTGAGTGTCGTCCTGGCAGAAACTTCGGGTGCGGGTGATGCCACCCAGCGCACCCTTGAGCTCGTTGCGATGCAGCGGGCCCTCATCGTGGTACCGAATCGGCAGTTCACGGTACGAGCGGCGCTCCATGGCAAAAATGTTCATGTGCACCGGGCAGTTCATCGGCTTGAGGCTGTAGCGGCCCTTGTCGGGCCCGTCGCCCCCGTCGTCGTGTTCGTCGCCGAGCAGGAACATGTGCTCCTTGTAGGCTTCCCAGTGTCCCGACTGCTCCCAGAGGCTCTGGTGGCACATGATGGGACCGCGCACTTCGAGATAGCCGTTGCCCAGCACCAGTTCGCGGATCTTCTCGCCGAGGAGCCGATAGATCACCATTCCCCGCGGCAGCAGGACGGGGGAGCCCGGAGAGAAGGGGAAGAAGGTGAACAGTCCCATCTCCCTGCCCAGCTTGCGGTGGTCACGCTTGCGGGCTTCTTCGAGACGTCGCAGGTAGAGCTTCAGTTCCTTGGGGCTTTCCCAGACGGTGCCATAGACGCGGCTGAGTTGCGGATTGGAGGGGTCCGCCTGCCAGTACGCAGAGGACACGCTCATCAGCTTGAAGAAGCGCAGTGATCGAGTGCGCTCGACGTGCGGTCCGCGGCACAGGTCCGTGAAGGCGCCGTCGTCGTGGCTGAAGGTGGAGTAGCTGTCCTCGTCGATCTTCTCGATCAGTCCGAGCTTGAAGTCCTGGCCCTTGTCGCCGAACAGCGCCTCGGCTTCGGCGCGGGAAAGATCTTGCTGCTCAAAGGGCGTGTCCGCCGCAATGATCTCTCGCATACGCTCTTCAATGCGCGGCAGGTCGGCCTCGGTGATGGGAGGCTCGGTCTGGATGTCATAGTAGAAGCTGTCTTTGAGGGCGGGGCCGGTGCCCAGTCGCGCACCCGGATACAGGTCACTGACCGCCTGGGCCATGACGTGGGCGCAGGAGTGCCGCATCGTGTGCAGGCGCCACTCCTTGGGGGATTCGAAGTCTTCCGGTGTTTCGGGCATGAGCAGCGATGTTCAGCTTGGGTGGAGGTGTCGGGGCGCGGGAGTATAAGGCACGTCTTGCTGTCGTTCAACAGGCTGGGTGCTGCCCTGTCGGATGCGGCGAGAGCGCTTGTCGTTACTGGCTTGCCGGCCGATTGGGGTTGCGGTTCTTGCGCTGATCCCCGAACCTGATGCTGCGCGGACCCCCCACCAGGAGTAGGTATGCCCCTTCGCATCAACAGCAACATCAGCAGTGTGTTGATCCAAAAGTCCCTCGGAAAGAACCAGAACCGGTTGCACCAGACCTTTGCCAAGTTGTCCAGCGGGCTGCGGATCAACCAGGCCGCCGACGACGCTGCCGGCATGGGAATCTCCGAGAGCCTGCGCGCCGAGATGCGTGGCCTGCAGCAGGCCAGTCGCAACGTCTCCGATGGCATGAGCCTGGTGCAGACCGCCGAGTCCTCTCTCAGCGAGGTCGGCAACAATCTCAGCCGCATGCGGGAGTTGGCGGTGCAGTCCGCCAGCGGCACCCTCAATGCCAACGATCGGGCCAACATTCAGGCCGAATTCAGTGCCCTGCAGACCGAAGTGGACCGCATCGCCAATTCCGCCGAGTTCAACGGCATTCAGCTCAGTGACGGTTCTGCTGCTGCACCGCTGGACGTGCAGGTGGGTGCCGGCAACGTGCCCGCAAACGACCGCATTGCCGTCAACCTGCAGGATGCCCGTGGTGCAACCCTCGGCGTGGACGCCGCCAGCATCGACGTCACGACGCAGGCGAACGCGCAGAACGCCATCGCCGCCATCGACGCGGCCAGCACCACGGTCAACACGGGGCGGGCAGCGTATGGCGCGGTGCAAAACTCCCTTACTTCGGCATCTCACAACCTGCAGAGCTACACCGAGAACCTGGTCGACGCGGAGAGCCGCATTCGCGACGTCGACTTCGCTGCTGCGACCGCTGAGAAGGCTCGAGGTGATGTTCTCGGCCAGGCGGGCATCGCGCTGCTGGCCCAGTCGAACATCAACGCGTCGAAGGCACTGGGTCTACTCAAGTAGCCGCGGCGCCGAAGCTGCGGCCCATCACCTGGGCGATGCCGCGGGCCCGTTCCGCGAGGGCCTGGATGTCTGCGAAGCGCAGCGCCTGTTGCCCATCTGAGAGCGCGTGCTCGGGGGCCGGGTGTACTTCTACGATGAGCCCGTCGGCTCCGGCAGCCAGCGCCGCCCCGGCCAGGGGCTCCACCAGTGATCGGGTGCCTGCGGGGTGCGAGGGGTCGGCAATGACCGGCAGGTGCGTCAGCGACTTGAGCACCGGGATCGCCGCGACATCGAGAGTAAAGCGGGCGTGATCGCCGAAGGTGCGGATGCCGCGTTCGCACAGGATTACCTGCTCATTGCCCTCGGCGAGGATGTACTCGGCGGCGTTCAGCAACTCGTCCAGGGTCGCCGTAAGTCCTCGCTTGAGCAACACAGGCAGGCGCGTTTTGCCGACTGCTTTGAGTAGCGAGTAATTCTGCATGTTGCGTGCGCCGAGTTGGATCACGTCGGCGTACTGGGTCACCAGTTCCAGTTGCTTCTCGTCCATGGCCTCGGTGACGATGGGTAGGCCGGTTTCCTCGCGGGCGGCGGCCAGCCACTTGAGGCCTTCTTCGCCGTAGCCTTGGAAGGCATAGGGGTTGGTGCGGGGCTTGAAGGCACCACCGCGCAGGGCCTGGGCGCCAATGGATTTGAGAAAACGCGCGGTTTCGATCAGCCGCTCGGGGTCATCCACCGAGCAGGGGCCGGCGACGAACCAGGCCGTGTTCGAACCTACCTTCGCGTCACCTATCTGCCATTCGCTGTGTTTGCCCTCGGTGCCTTCGAGGGTGGCGAGGCGATAGGGTCGGGTGACATAGATCACCCGCAGCACGCCGGGGAGTTCGGTGACCTCGGGGATCACTGCGACGCCCGTGTTGCCGGTGACCGTGATCGCCGAGCGCCGGGCGCCGGGCACAATCCCGGGGGTCAGGCCCGCGTCGGAGATGCGTCGGGTGATCTCCTCGACCTGCTCGTCGGTGGCTGATTTCTTGAGAACAATGAGCATCGGTCACTCCAGCGGGCCGGTCGTCGTGGGTCATTTCGGCCGAGGCACTGTAGCCGGTATCAGCGAGCGGGGACACCAGCGGCCACCTGTCGAATCCGCGGTCTCTGCGATCCGCGTATCACGATGGACGGCGAGGCGGTGGATCAGTACGATGCGGCGCGATGAGCCGGCCCCTCATACTGGGCACCAACGACGACGGCATCGAGGCGCCTGGGCTCGCCGCGCTGAGTGCCGCAGTCTCGGATCTGGGCGACACCTGGGTGGTCGCCCCCGCCACGGAACAGAGCGCGATGTCTCATGCGCTTACTTTGCATGACCCGCTCCGCCTGAGGCAGTACGATGAGCGGCACTTCGCGGTCACTGGCACCCCGACCGACGCCGTGTTCTTTGGTGTCCTGCATCTCCTGCCGCGCAAACCCGACCTCGTTCTTTCAGGCATCAACCGCGGTCCGAACCTCGGCGACGACGTCAGCTACTCGGGCACTGTGAGTGCTGCTCTGGAAGCTGCTGTGATGGGGATCCCGGCCGTTGCCTTTTCCCATATCAAGCCCTCGGCGGATTCTGACTACCAGGACGGCGCCGAACTGGCTCGTGGGCTGGCTGCAAAGGTCCTCGAGGAGGGGCTGCCGGACGGCAACTATCTCAACGTGAACTTCCCCGCTGTACCGCGCGGGGAGATCCTTGGGGTGCGGGTTACCCGCCTGGGCAAGCGGTACTACGAGGATTGCATCGTGCAGTGCACTGACCCGCGCGGTAAGCCCTACTTCTGGATTGGCGGCAGCGCCTACTCGTTTGACCCCATCGACGGAACCGACTGCGTGGCGGTTCACGACGGCTACGTGTCGATCACTGCGCTGCACTCTGATCCGACGGATGCAAAGGCATGCGAGATGCTGCGCTCCTGGGGAGTGGAGAGCCTGTGAATCACCTGGAGGTAGTGCGGCGTCGGATGGTCGAGGAGCAACTCGGCGACATCCTCGACTCCCGGGTCCTCGAGGCCATGGCGTCGATTCCGCGTCACTGCTTTGTCGACGCGGTGCTCGAGAGTCGAGCCTACGACGACAAGCCACTGCCCATTGCCAAGCAACAGACAATCAGTCAGCCGTGGATTGTTGCTCGAATGACCGAGCTGCTTGAGTTGAGCGGTGCCGAGACTGTGCTCGAAGTAGGTACCGGTTCTGGGTACCAGGCTGCGGTTCTCTCTCAACTGTGCGCGCGAGTGGTTACCGTCGAGCGGCACGGTGAGTTGGCCAAGGAGGCGTCCCGCAGGCTCACAGCCATGTCGCTGCGCAACGTCACTGTGCTGGCCTCGGACGGCACGATGGGACGCAGCGAGTTTGCGCCATACCACGCGATTCTTGTCACCGCCGCGGCTCCCGGTGTACCGCAGCCGCTGCTTGACCAGTTGGCGCCCGGCGGGCGACTGGTGATTCCTGTCGGTGACCAGCAGTCCCAGGTATTGCAACGCCACAAGCGAGCAGACAATGGTGAGGATTACAGCGAAGAACACTTCGAGCACTGCCGCTTTGTGCCATTGCTGGGTCGATTCGGCCACCAGGGGGTGTCATGAGCACAAAGGTGATCCTGTGGGTGGTGTTGCTGACATTTACACCGACCCTGGAACTGCGGGCTTCGATCCCGTACGCGATTGTGCTGGCGAAGTGGCCGGCCCTGGGTGCGGCAACGGTCGCGATCCTGGCCAATACCGCCCTGGCCTCGGTGGTCTGGGTGTTCGTGCAATGGGTCGCCAGTCTTCTTGAAGGTGGGCTGGATCGAGCGTCTCTACAACCGAGTCGTGGAGCGAAACGCCGCCAAGCTGCAGGCGAAGGTGGATCGCTACGGCGTGCTGGGCCTGGCGCTGTTCATCGGCGTTCCGCTGCCGGGTACCGGCGTCTACTCGGGCTGCCTCGCGGCCTGGGCGCTCAAGTACCGCTTTCGCGACTACCTGCTGGCCTCGTTCCTGGGCTGCCTGATTGCCGGAGCCGCGGTCACCGCCGTGGTCGTGTCAGGCAGCGAAGCCTTCCACTTTCTGTACAAGCCACCGTCTGTTCACTGAGGAAGCAGACCCTGCTGGAGTGCCGCTCATGACGATCGAGATCATCTCTTCCCTGATTCGCGATGTTCCGGATTTCCCGAAGCCCGGGATCCTCTTCAAGGACATCACCCCGGTGCTGCAGGATCCAGTCGGCCTGAAGGCCTCGGTGGACCTGTTCGTCGACCGTTGGCGAGACCTGGACATCCACAAGATCATCGGCATCGAGAGCCGCGGCTTCCTGCTTGGTGCTCCGGTTGCCTACCAGCTGGGGATCGGCTGCGGCCTGGTACGCAAGGCCGGCAAGCTGCCCTATGACTGCATTCAGCGCTCTTATGACCTGGAATACGGTAGTGCGACGCTGGAAGCACATACCGACGTTGTCCAGCCCGGGGAGCGGGTGGTCGTCTCTGATGATCTGCTGGCGACGGGCGGCACCGCAGCCGCGACCATCGAACTGCTCCGGGAGCTCGGTGCCGAGGTGGTCGAGGCGGGTTTTCTCATTGAGCTGAGCTTCATCCCGGGCCGCAAGCGCCTCGAAGACATGGGCACTTCGGTGTTTGCTGCGCTCGCGTTCTAGAGCTCGGATCGAGGCTCCTCGACCCAGGCCCCTGCATCTGTATAATCCGCCACCCTCCGCGCCAGGGAGGCAACCTGAACCAGGAGATCCGTCATGCGTGAAGTGGTCATAGCCTCAGCCGTTCGTACGCCGATCGGGTCCTTCCAGGGCGCGCTCGCCTCGTTGAGTGCACCCAAGCTGGGGGCGACCGCGATCAAGGCTGCCGTCGAGCGTGCCGGGATTTCTGTCGAAGATGTCGACGAGTGCATCATGGGTTGTGTGCTGCCCGCCGGGGTGGGCCAGGCTCCCGCCCGACAAGCAGCGCTGTTTGCCGGTCTGCCGCAGAGCACACCCTGCATGACCATCAACAAGGTCTGTGGTTCCGGGCTCAAGGCGGTCATGCTTGCCTCGCAGGCGATCCGCTGTGGCGACGTCGAGGTTGTTCTCGCCGGTGGCATGGAAAGCATGAGCAACGCGCCCTACCTGCTGCCGAAGGCGCGCACCGGCTATCGCATGGGTCACGGTGAGATGCTCGACTCGATGGTCAAGGACGGCCTCTGGGACGTCTACAACGACTACCACATGGGTTCGGCAGGGGAGTTGTGTGCGCAGGAGTGCGACGTATCCCGTGCACGCCAGGATGAATTCGCCGCTGCTTCGTACAAGAAGGCGCTGGCCGCCCAGGAAGCTGGCAAGTTCACTGCGGAGATCGTGCCTGTCGAGGTGCCTCAGAGGCGCGGAGATCCCATTGTCGTGGATTCGGACGAGGAACCCGGCAAGGGCAGACCCGACAAGATCCCGACCTTGCGCAGCGTGTTCAAGAAGGACGGCACGATCACGGCCGCCAACGCGTCGTCTATCAATGACGGGGCGGCAGCCCTGGTGGTGATGTCCGCCGACAAGGCCCGCGAGCTCGGCATCACTCCTCTGGCCCGTATCGTCGGTGATGCCAGCCATGCCCAGGACCCGGCCTGGTTCACCACTGCTCCGGCATTTGCCATCGAGAAGGCTCTCGAAAAGCTGTCTCTCGAGGTCGACGACATCGACCTGTGGGAGGTCAACGAGGCATTTTCGGTGGTGTCCCTGGCCGTGGCCGACAAGGTGGGCTACGCGGACGAACGGGTCAACATCTGGGGTGGAGCGGTGGCGCTGGGCCATCCGATCGGCGGTTCGGGTGCGCGCATCCTGGTCACGCTGTTGCACCAGTTGCAGGACTCGGACAAGAGTCGAGGCTGCGCTTCGTTGTGCATCGGCGGCGGTGAAGCAGTCGCGATGGTCGTAGAGAGAAGCGAGTAGATTACTGTTTTTAAACAAATATTTATAGACAAGAACTTAAAGCAGATGCCGAGGGTTTTATGATGTTTGAAGGAATCAGCAGGATCGGCGTGGTTGGCTCCGGTCAGATGGGCGCGGGAATCGCACAGGTCGCAGCTTCGGCCGGCTATAGCGTGGTGCTCTCCGACGTGTCCGACGAGGTTGCCGAGCGGGGCCGGGCAGGCATCGCCAAGCGGTTCGCTCGGGGCGTCTCGAAGGGGCGAATGTCGCAGGAGGATGCCGACGCGTCGCTGGAGCGGATCCAGGCTACAGGTGACATGAATTCCTTTGCCGAGAGCGATCTCGTGGTCGAGGCGGTCAGTGAGAACCTCGGCTTGAAGCTGAGCATCATGGAGCAGCTCGACGGCATCGTGAAGCCTGAGGGCGTGCTGGCGTCCAACACCTCATCCATTTCCATCACCAAGCTTGCTGCCGTGACCGGTCGGCCTGAGCAGTTCATTGGCATGCACTTCATGAACCCCGTTCCGGTGATGAAACTGGTCGAGGTTATCTCTGGTCTGCAGACCAGCCCCGAGACCCTGAGGCGAACTGTCGGCGTGGCCGAGTCCATGGGCAAGAGCTGCGTCGAAGCGAGGGACTTCCCCGGCTTCGCCGTGAACCGCATTCTCATGCCGATGATCAACGAAGCATTTTACGCCCTATACGAGGGCATCGCCGACGCTGCAGGCATTGATGCTGCGATGAAGCTCGGCACCAACCAGCCGATGGGGCCGCTGACCCTGGCCGACTTCATCGGTCTGGACACCTGCCTGGCCATCATGGAGGTCCTGCATGGAGGTCTGGGCGACACCAAGTACCGGCCCTGCCCGCTGCTGCGACAATACGTCGACGCAGGGCTGCTCGGCCGCAAGAGCGGTCAGGGTGTACATGACTACCGGACGGAGGGCTGAACCGTGTCAGAGAAACTCGTCACCAGCGACGACCTGGGCGATGGGATCGTCGTTTTAACGATCAACCGGCCGAAAGCCCTCAATGCTCTCAACCTGGATGTGCTGTCCACTTTGGCGGACTCCCTCGAGGATGCGCGACGTCGGCGAAGCCAGGTCGTGATTCTGACCGGGACGGGCGATAAGGCTTTCGTTGCAGGCGCCGACATCGCCATGATGCGAGACTTCGAACGCAATCAGGCCACCCAGTTTGCCCGCTATGGCCAGCGCGTCCTCAACATGCTGACCCTGTTCCACGGGGTCACGATTGCTGCCGTCAACGGCTTTGCGCTCGGTGGTGGCATGGAGTTGGCCATGGCCTGCGATCTTATTCTCCTCGATGAGAAAGCGCTTCTCGGACAGCCCGAGGTCAACCTCGGCGTCATTCCGGGCTTTGGGGGCACTCAACGCCTTGTGCGGCTCGCCGGCGCGCAGCGTGCTCGCGAGTTGATCTTTACGGGCCGTACGATCAAGTCCGAAGAGGCCGTTCGCCTGGGGATTGGCCTGAAGGCCTGTCCGGCGGGGACGGTCCTGGACGAGGCGATCGAGATGGCGCGCACCATTGCCGCCAAGGGACCGGTCGCGATTCGGCTCGCCAAGAGGTCCTGTGCCAATGGAGAACGCTTCGATCCAGCCATTGGCTTCCAGGAAGAGGCCGACATGTTCGGCAAGTGCTTCGATACCGAGGACCAGAGCGAGGGCATGAGCGCATTCCTCGAGAAGCGTCCGGCAAATTTCCAGGGGAAATAGAACCTTGTCTTCTCCGTACCGCGTGATCATTGCCAAGCCAGGCCTCGATGGTCATGACCGGGGCGCGAAGGTCGTCGCTCGCGCTCTGCGCGATGCCGGCTTCGAAGTGATCTATACGGGCTTGCACCAGAGTCCCGGCGGTGTCGCCAACACCGCTCTGCAAGAGGATGTCGACGCGGTCGGGCTGTCGATCCTCAGCGGCGCCCATCGCAGCCTCTTCCCGGCGGTTCGCAAGGAACTCGACGAGCGCGGCCTGCAGGACGTGCTGCTGTTCGGCGGCGGAATCATCCCACAGGATGACCACGACTTCCTCGAGGCTGAAGGCGCATCGGCCATCTTCGGCCCCGGAACGGACACCGGGAAGATCGTCCGTTGGCTGAACGAACAACTCGAGCAGCGCGGCCCACGGGCTGACTGAGCAAGCAGCCCTAGCTGATTCCCTGCTTGTCCAGCAGCGCCTCGAGGCCGCCGCTTCGGTGCAGGGCGAGTAGCTCCGAGAAGCCGCCGACATGCTCGCTGCCGATGAAGATCTGCGGTACGGTGCGTTGACCTCCCGCTCGTTCGATCAGAGCTGCCCGAGCCTCTGCGTCATCGCTGACGTCGATCTCTCGAAATGGGATGTCCTGTTCGGCCAGGAGCATCTTCGCGCGGACGCAGAATCCACATCGGCGAGTTGAGTAGACGGCAACCTCGGACACGAAACGACAGCCTCTCTCCGCGGGCTCGAGACTAGAAGTCTATCGCGAGGAAGTCGTTCGCGTCGAAGTAGTCCCATGCCTCGATGATGACGTCGGTGGCGTCGCCGCAGAACAGGAAGGTCTCGTTTTCCCAGACCAGGCCGCCCCAAACGCCCTCTCCCTCGTAGATCATGGCGAAGCTATCCCGGGCAATGGGGCTGCCGGCGTCGTAGAAATAGATGTTCACTTCGGCGATGTCAGACCAGCCGTCGAGATCATCGACAACGGCCTGGAACTCGAAGAAGTACTCGTCTTCGAAGGGGCTGTAGTCGCAGCTCCACCAACTCAGGTCCGAGACGATGCTCGGCTGGTAGTTGATGGGAGCCTGCTCGCTACTGGAGACGCTCTCTTCCTCTTCGAGAAAGACAAAGCAGCCCTGCAGAGGGACCAGAGCCAGTGCTGCGAGCACGAGCAGAGTGCGGATGGCGGGGGACGTGGCGGTGAATGACATGAGCTCCTCCGAGTAGAAACCAGGGCTGCTTGTGGCCGTGGTCGCTACTGGGACGAGAGCTGTCTGCCAGGCATTCGAAGAAATGGAAAAAAACTCTATTCGGCCGCTTCGCTCTGTCTTCGTCGAGCCTTCTTCCACTCGATGAGATCCAGGATCTCGCGCACTGCATCGCTACCGAGTCCCTGCCGTGCCAGCGTCTCGCCCAGCGATGCTGTGCTGTCGCTTCCGCTGGCTGGGTCGGTGGCCTCGCTAGAGTCCGCCACTGTGGCTTCGGATTCGTCAGTTGGTCGACAAAGAGACAGTTGAAAGCACTGGTTCGGTTCAGGCCCTCGAGACAGGTGTAGCCGCAGCTCCAGTGGATCGAGCCGCCAACTGAGCATGGGCAGCTCACCTTTTGCCCAGGGGATGAAGGTCTCGGCCTCTGCCTCGAGAGTCGCGGCGGAGATGGCTTGCCCCGGATTCGTCTCGTGCTGTTCAGCGATTCGTTCGCGCAGTCGTCTGGGTGCATACGGATCAGCACTGAGAGCAGGTGCCAGGATGTGCTCCAGCAGCGCCCGGAAAACGATGGTTTCGACCAGTCCACAGGCGGCATGCGCGAACTCGGCGTTCATGGCGTCAGGATTTTCGCAGGTGGTCAGCATCAACCGCCGGAGGCGCGGATAACGCGGCGGTGGTGGCTGCAACAAGACGTCGAATGCGGCCGGGTGGCTGCCCTTGTACTTCATGCCGAGCAGCCTGCGGCCGTCCAATCCGAGTACCTCTGCTAGGGCGAGTAACTTCTCATCCGATGGGCTTCGCTCACCGCGCTCCACCATGCCGACGAAGTTGCCATTGGCGAGCCCGAGGGCGGCTCCCACGTCAGCGAGGGTCAAGCGCAGGCCCTGGCGCGCCTCCTTCAGGGTCTTGCTCAAGGGGCTGAGGACTGCGTCAGGCACCGGGGGGTTCGCTTTCTGAGCCGGGCTGTCGGATGGACGGGCGTCGAAGCAGTGGCCGGACAGACCCAGCCGCAGCGCTCCAGAGCATACATGTATGTGGTATTTCGGGTGGACTGCGCTGAGCAGGTCTCCTTGCCGCAGCGAAGCGGGCATTCCGGCTTACTGCCTTGCCATGAGGCGGGGGGGCAATCAAAATGCTGCGCACAGTGACGGCGGAGTGATTCGCACCCGCCCCCAGAACCACAAACGAGCAGCTGGATCACTCAGTTTACGAGTCCAAACCCGGAGCAGTCATGGCCCGTTCGTCTCTTCGTAGTGTTTCGTTCGTGTTCGTACTTGCAGCAGCCATGGTGCTGCCGTTGGCGATGAGCGCCTGCAGCGATGACTCGCTGACTGCGCTGCTCCCGGAGTTCGCGATCAACTGGTCCGAAGATCAGGGCTTCGTCCCCGAGGACATCGAGGCTTCATCGATCCTGTTCGGAACGGTGACCACGGGCCAGGTCTCCGAGGTCGAGTTGGTGATGGCCAACGCCGGAACTGCGGATCTCGAGATCTGCGACATCTACCTGGCCAGCGCCGTGTTCGATGAGAACGGTGACCTGGCCAACGAACTGCGCTACGACACCGATCCCGAGCTCTCTACCAACGTTCCGACCGGCGAACAAATCCTCGCTCGCGATGCAACTCAGCCCTTCCTGCTGCGCTTCGCGCCCGTGTACGGAACTCCATTGGCAGCCGATCTACACCTGGTGATTAAGCACGAACTCAACTGGGATTGTCATCGCGCCACGGGCAGCGGCCTGTACATCCCAATTCTGGGTACGGGTGACGGCGAGCCGGTGCCCGACATCTATGCGGCGCCCGCAGCAGTGGAGATTGGTGGGCTGGGCGTTGGCGAACAAAGCCCGGTGCAGGAGATTGTCGTCGGCAATGCCGGGCCCGGAGTGTTGTCCACCGGTGCAGTCCAGATCGGTGATTCGGAGAACTTCACCCTGGAAGCGTCGGCGGTAGCTGATTCGACGTTCCTGCCGAGCGAAACGGCGGTCATGACGCTGACATTTACTCCCCAGCAGCAGGGCGAGTTGAGCACGGAGATCTCTGTCTACAGCGACGACCCCGACGAGAGCCCTTTGCTGATCCCGATCGTCGGCACAGCCAATGCGCAGGGTGTCGGTAAGAACCCCACCGCGATCTGTGGACCGGACATCGTCTCCGCCCCCTTTGCCACCGAACAGTTGGACGGCAGCGCGTCGGTTGTCCAGCCCCTCGATTACCAGTGGTCGTTGACCCCACCCACTGGCTCCACTGCGACGCTGAGCAGCTATACGGCCGCCAGTCCCAGCGTTACCCTCGACCTTGCGGGAACCTATGTCGGCGTCCTGACCGTCACCAACAGCGACGGCCAGACGGATTCCTGCAGCCAGAGCATCGAGGCCATTCCGAACGAGAATTTCCGTATCGAGATGTACTGGGCGCACTCCGGTGATGACATGGATCTGCACCTGCTTCGGCCCCAGGGGCAGTGGACTGGTGGCGGCCCGCGCAGCGACGACGACTGCTACTACGGCAACTGCGTCGGTGGCGGCTTCGTCATTCCTGGCCTGCCGGGACTCGGTGGCGCTCCCGACTGGGGCGTGGTGGGTACGACCAGCGACGATCCCAGCCTCGATCTTGATGACATCTCGGGAATTGGTCCGGAGAACGCCAATATCGTCGCTCCGGCCTTGAGCCCTTACGACGGCGAGTACATCGTGTTTGTGCACGACTATCCAGGCAGCGTCTACGAGGCGGCCAACGACGTCACCGTGAACATCTATCTCAACGGCGTGCTGACGCAGACGTTCACCTTCCAGCACAGCGGCGAGGACGGCGACTACTACGTTGCCAAGATCGCCTGGCCCAGTGGCATCATTACGCCGTGCAACGGGCTGGCGACATCCGTTGCGGCGGGCTGCCCCTAGTCGGTCAGTCTTCGCCCTTGTCGTCCTCGGTGGGCGACTCTTCCTCGTCTTCGGCCACAGTCACCGTTTCGAACGAGTCGGTGTCGGCGAGTCGTGAAGCGCTCGTTTTGGACTTGTGGGCCAGTGCCGGAAGGTCAGCGGTGTCATCACCGTCGATCTCGTCCGGGGAATGTGCCTCCGTCTCTTCGTCGTCCGGGTCGGTGAGTTGTTGCATGGGCGGCAGTGTGATGTCGTGCGGCATCAGGCCTGTGATCGTCTCCAGGGCCGGGGCTTCGCTGAGGTCTATGTAGGAGTCCTCGGGGTCGACAATTTCGCCGAACGGGCCGAGGATAAGTCCGGGCTGGTCGCCGAGGATGCCTGGGATCTCGACAGGCATCGGGTCGCCCTCGGAGAAGCCATCGAACATCTCGAGGTCGTCGTCGAGGAGGTCATCCTCAAAGGGCGCCTCGGTCTCCTCGGTGGTCACGTTGCCATCGGTGGCTACCGTGTCTGATGATTCTGCTTGCTCGTGCTCGCTGAGCCGAATGGCCACGGCTGGCTGCTCGACGCCGTCATACAGGTGGCACGATGACCAATGACCTGGCCGCAGTTCGACCAACTCGGGCGCCTCCGTCCTGCAGCGTTCCATTGCAAGGGGGCAACGGGTGTGGAAATGGCAGCCGTCGGGCGGTGACATCGGGTTGGGGACGTCGCCGGCGAGGATGATTCGCAGCCGCTCCCGATCCGGGTCGGGCTGCGGGATGGCTGACAGCAGGGCCTGCGTGTAGGGATGGAGCGGCTGGTCGAACAGGTCGTCGCAGGTGGACAACTCGACGATGCGGCCGAGGTACATGACCGCCACGCGGTCGGCAATGTGCCGGACCACGGCGAGATCGTGGGCGATGAACATGTAGGAAAGCTCGAGCTCCTGCTGCAACTCCTCGAGCAGGTTGAGGACCTGCGCCTGGACGGACACGTCGAGGGCGGAAACGGCTTCGTCGCAGACGATGAACCTGGGCTTCAGGGCGATGGCACGAGCAATGCCGATGCGTTGCCGCTGGCCGCCAGAGAACTCGTGCGGATAGCGGTTGATGTACGAGCCTTGCAGGCCGACGCGTTCGAGCAGCTCCTTGGCGCGGTCAAAGCGTGCGTCGCCGGTGACCAGGCCGTGCAGCTCCAGGGCATCGCCGATGATGTTGCCGATGGTCTGGCGTGGATTGAGGGAAGAGTAGGGGTCCTGGAAGATGATCTGGATCTCGCTGCGTAGGTCACGCAGGCTCTTTCGATCGAGTTCGAAGATGTCACGACCCTCGAACCGGGCAGTGCCTGCGGTTGGCTCGATGAGGCGAAGGATCGTGCGGCCGAGGGTGGTCTTGCCGCAGCCAGATTCGCCAACGACACCGAGAGTTTCGCAGGCGTGCAGGTCAAAAGAGACGCCGTCCACCGCCTTGACGTCCGCCACGTGGCGTCCGAACAGGCCTTTCTTGACGGGGAAGTACTTCTTGAGGTCACGGACCTCGAGTATGGGAGCTGTCGTGCTCGCCGCCTGGGCCTGCTGGTCGCTCACGAAGCATCTCCTGGACGGGTCCGCACCTGTTCTGCCGCCGCCTTCTCGTGATGATGACAGGCTACCCGGTGTCCGCTGCCAATTTCCACCAGCGGAGGCTCCTCTTCGCACAATGCAGTCGCGTAGGCGCACCGATCTCTGAATCTACACCCGTCAGGAAAGTCAAATGCTGACGGGACCATACCGGGGATTGTCTCAAGTGAACCCTTGCTTTTTGAGAGGTCCGGAAGGCTGCGAAGCAATGCCCCCGTGTAGGGGTGGGCCGGGGTGGCGAACAGGGTGTGTGCGTCGCTGTACTCGACGACCTTGCCCGCGTACATCACCACGACACGGTCGCAGGTCTCGGCGACCACGCCCAGGTCATGGGTGATGAGCAGGACCGACATGTTCAACTCGGACTGGAGTCCCCGAATGAGCTCCAGGATCTGGGCCTGGATGGTGACGTCGAGCGCAGTGGTCGGCTCATCGGCGATGAGCAGGGTCGGCTCTGAGGCCAGGGCCATGGCGATCATGACGCGCTGACGCATGCCTCCGGACATCTGGTGCGGGTACTCGTCGACGCGACTCTCGGCGGCCGGGATGCCGACCTTCTTGAGCATCTCGATGGCGAGGGCGCGGGCATCCCGGGGATGTAGGTCCTGGTGTACGAGGATGCCTTCGATGATCTGGTCACCCACCGTGTACACGGGGTTCAAGGATGTCATCGGCTCCTGGAAGATCATCGAGATGGAGTTGCCGCGAATGGCGCGCAACTCTTTCTCCGTGATCTTGGTGAGGTCTCGGCCGCCGAAGTGGATCGCGCCGCCGACAATCTTGCCCGGCGGCTTGGGAATCAGGCCCATGATCGACAGCGCGGTTACCGACTTTCCGCAGCCCGATTCACCGACCACGCCAACGGTCTCCCCGGGCTGGATGGAGAACGACACGCCGTCTACCGCCCGTGCTACGCCGATGTCGGTGTAGAAGTAGGTCTGCAGGTCTTCGAGCTCGAGGAGTGCAGGCTCGCTGGAAGTCTGGGTTGGTGTCACGGTCAGCCTATTGTCGCAGTTTGGGGTCGAGGGCGTCTCGCAGACCCTCGCCGACGAGGTTGAGTGCGGAGACGGTGACGAAGATTGCAAATCCCGGCGCAAGAATTAGGTGCCATGCGCCGGTCGCGTAGCCCTCCTTGATGGTCTGACCCCAGGACGGAACCGTCAGGTCACCGAGGCCGAGGAAGGAGAGCGTCGCCTCGATGAGGATGCAACTCGCGACCCCGAAGGCGGCGGCCACCAGCACCGGGCCGAGGGCATTGGGGAGGATCTGCTCGAAGATGATGCGCCGTCGGCGGTAGCCGAGGGCCTGGGCGGCGGTGACGAATTCCTGCTTGCGCAGCCTCAGGAACTCGCCGCGGACGAGCCGCGCTACCCCCGTCCAGCGGATCAAGCCCAGGATCACCATGATGTGGAGGATTGTCGGCTTGTCCACGAAGGCTACGACCGTGAGAATCACGAAGAAGGATGGAACCGACATCATGATCTCGATCATGCGCTGGATCATGAGGTCGACCCGACCACCGAAGAAGCCAGCTGTACTCCCCAGGATGATGCCGATAAAGACATAGATCGCCACCGCGATCACTCCGACGGTGAGCGCCACCCGAGTCCCGAAGATGAGCCTCACCCCCACGTCCCGCGTGCCCTGGTCGGTGCCGATCCAGTGTGACTCCGACGGCTTCTCGACGCTTCCGAAGCCCTGGGTTCGTGGGCTGTAGGGGAACAGGGTGAAGGTCGCCGTGGGAATCGCAGCCTCCGCTTCGGCCACGGCCTGGCCGAGCTGGGCGAGATCCGTCAGATTGGCCTGGCCAGCGGCCTCCTCAGCTGAACGCTTCGCGAGGGCCTCCTCGGCACCCTGAAGTTTCTCTGCAGCGCGCTCCATTTCCCGGGGGTAGTTGCGGTACTCGGAAGACGTGGGCGCCAAGGAGACCCCCACGAAGCACACCACCACCAGTGCGCCACAGCTCAGGACCACCGCTCGGATGAGCCGGCGGCGGTGTCGCTTCGTGATGGGCTGACGCCGCAACATCCGGAGCGCGACCCCGAAGCCCACCACGAGGGGGAGGAAGAGGACCATGAGCAGGTTGAAGAAGATGTCTACCCCGCTGATGTAGACGTTCCGGTCGAAGAGCGAACCGAGCCAGGGGTGGCTCTGCCCCTCCTGGTCTTCCCAGACGAGCGGCTGGTCGGAGGCGATGACCGGCGCGAACACCGCCAACAGCACCAGGCCGACGATGACCCACATGCTGAACAGTGCGACGCGGTTCCGGGTGAACTGGGTCCAGACGATGTCGCCGTAGGTGAGATCGTCCCTTGCGGCTGCCGGGTCGACCTGGTTCCCCCCATTGCCCGCAGTGGCGGGCGCGAGAGGCGTCTCGTTGTCCTGGCTGCTTTGGCTCATGCTCAGTCGAAAGAGATCCGCGGATCGACGATCGCGTAGGAGAGGTCGGAGAGGAGCATCCCGATCAAGGTCAGGAAGCAGGAGATGAGCAGCACGGCCATGACGGCGTTGTAGTCACGGCCAATGATGCTCTCGAACATGAAGCGCCCGATCCCCGGGATGCCGAACACCGTCTCCACCACCACGCTCCCGCCGATGATCGTCGGCAACAGGGTCGCCAGCAGTGTCAGGATAGGAATCATGCCGTTGCGGGCGGCGTGCTTGATGATCACGATGCCCTCGGGGAGTCCCTTTGCACGCGCAGTCCGCACGTAGTCCGAGCGGATGACGTCGAGCAGGCCCGTGCGTGCGTAGCGGGACAGGGCTGCGAGGCCGCTGTAGCCCAGGCAGAACATGGGCAGGACGAGGTGCCAGGTGATGTCGAGCAGGTACGCCAGCGTCGTCATCTGGCTGGTGTCGATGCTCTCGAAGCCGCCGGTCGGAAAGATCTGGAAGGGCGTGCCACGGGACAGGAAGTTGAGCAGGACCACGCCGACGAAGAAGCTCGGCAGGCTGTACAGCATGAACAGGAACGTCGAGACGATCCGCTCCATGATGCTGTTGCGGCGGACGGCTGACCAGATCCCCAGGGGCACGGAGATCAGGTACATCAGGACCACCGAACAGAAGCCCAGGGTCACTGAGTACTTCAGCTTGCTCCTGACTGTCTGGAGGACTGGTTGCTTGTCCCGGTGGGAGACACCGAAGTCGAGCCGGAAGAGATTGGACCAGTACTTGGCAAAGCGCGTGTCGGTCAGAAAGATCCGCACCTTGTCACCGCCGCTGTACTGCCACTCCTCCACTCGAGTTGCGCGCCAGTTGCTCCAGAAGCTCACCACCTCGGTGACTCGCTCGGGGGGAGCCTCGAAAGCGAAGCTCCAGCCGAGGACTGCAGTGTTGGCGCGCGCCACCTTCTTGTTGTAGGCGCGCTCCTCCTCGTTGGGGCGACGGTTCGTGGGGTTGATCAGTGGACGCTGGCTGTTCGAGGTCAGCCGTACCGAGGCCAGCGACCGAATTCGGATGTCCTCCGTCGGGCTCTCCAGCAGCTCGACGAGCCCGGGGATTGCGTACCAGCCCCAGTCCTCGATGGCCGCATAGGCATCCATCCGGCGCCCCATCCCGACCTCGCCTTTCAGCTGGAGGATGTCGCCTAGCGTCTCCCGGATGTCGGCCGTGCTCAGGCCATAGCGGGTGTTGAACAGAATGGGCTTGTCGAGATTGAACTGCTCCTTGAACAGGCGGTAGCTCTCTCGCTTCTGGCCGGAGAGCTGCGTGCTCTGCCCGGTGTTGGCGTCCCCTGATGCCAGGGCCTGGGCGGCGGGATCACCCGGGGCCAGGTTGAGGAGCACGAAGAGGATCAGGCTGACCGCCGCGAACGTCGGAAACATCAGCAGGATCCGCTTCAGGCTGTAGAGGAACATCGAAGATCTCTTCGGGGGGCGCGCCTAGTTGGCGGGGGCCAGATGCCAGGTCTTGTGGTTTCTGTAGGGACGCACCTTGGCGAACTGCACATTGTCGAGCTGCGGCTGCCAGTAGCCGGGACGCTTGCGGGTGTAGAAGAAGGTGTAGGGCGCCTCTTCGTGGATGAGTTGGTGGAAACGATGAGACAACTTGACCCGCTCCCGGAAATCGAAGGTGGTGTGCATCTCAGCGATGAGCGCGTCGGCCTCGGCGTTTTTGAAGCCCACGTGGTTGCTGCTCTTGGGTGTGTCGGCCTGGCTGCTGTGCCAGATCTGGTTGAAGTCGACATCGGGGCCGGAGACCCAGGCAAGCGTGACCGCGTCGAACTCGCGGTCACCGATCTTCTTGAGCAGCAGGCTCCACTCCATCGCCTTGACGGTCATCTTCACGCCGATCTGGGCGAGGTCCTCGCTGAAAATGCTGCCGAGCGTCGTGTACTCGTCGCTGCTGCCATAGACGACCAGGTCGAAGACGAACTCCTTGCTCTCTCCGTCGATCACCTTGTCCCGGATCCCATCGTCGTTGCTGTCCGTCCAGCCGGCCTCGTCGAGCAGAGCCGCCGCCCGGTCGAGATCGAAGGGATAACCCGGCACGGTCTTGTCGTAGAAGGGCAGGAAGGTGGGGATCGGCCCGGTGCTGCGTGCCCCCAGGCCGAGGAAGACCTCGTCGAGCATCTTGTCGCCGTTGAAGGCGTGGCTCAGGGCCTGGCGCACCTTCTTCTCCTTGAACAGCGGCTTGCGCAGGTTCCAGCCGATGTAGAAGAAGCTGTGGGTCCACCACTCTCCGGCCTCGAGCTCACCATTCTTGAAGGGGGAGGAGTCGTCGCCGTTGAGCACCTCAGTGCGGTACTGCCCGGGCTGCAGGTAGGCCAGGTGCAGCTCCTTCGTGCGGAGCATCCGCGGAGGTGCGTTCTGGTCGGGGAGGATTCGGTAGACGACCTCGTCGAACGCGTTCCCTCCCAGGGGGTACTTGGGGTGCCTCTTCAGCACAATCTTCACCCCAGACTCGTAGTCCGTCATCTGGTAGGGGCCGCAGCCAATCCCCAGCTTGTACCAGTGGTCCTGGAACTTCTGACCGATGATCTCCTTGTCGAAGCGCTCGCCGAACTGGTCGTAGGCGTAGAGGAACTCGGGCATCGGAAGCAGTGAGGGCAGCGCCACAGTCCGCTGGGCAAACTCCTTCTCGGTGAACTTGATCTCGAAGGTGTAGTCGTCGATGACGCGGTAGCTCTCGAGCTTCTCGAAGTAGGAGCGCAGCCCCGTCGAGCCCGTGACCTGGTCGTTCATCACCATGTCGAGGCTGAACTTTACGTCGTGGGCAGTCACCTTGTGCTCCCCGTCGAGCCAGGCAAAGGCCTCAGGATCGTCGACCAGGGGCTTCTGCCAGTAGAAGTCCTCGCGGAGCTTGAAGATGTAGGTCAGGCCGTCGTCGGGCGTGACCATGCTGTAGGCAAACTCAGGGTCCCACTTGCTGGGGTTGCTGCGCTGCCTGCGAATCAGCGGGGAGCTGATGAACTCGTGCAGTTCCGAGACGTCCGCCCCGGTCTCAGCCAACAGGTTGAAGCCCTTCGGGTTGCTCCCCTGGTGCAGGAAGAGGGTGCCGCGTTGTTGCGCCTCTGGTGGCAGGATCGAGACCGGGTCGGCATCGAGCAGGTTCGCCGGGTCCTGGAGCGCAGCGGTTACCTCGGGCGGCGTCGGAACTCCGAAGATGCCGCCCGTGCGTCCTGTGCCCGAGGATGGACCCATGAGGGTGCCTTCTTCGAGTTGTTTCTCGATGGCGTTGAGACGCTGGTCCATCTTGAGTTGCCGGCGTTCCATCCGGTCGGACTGCCAGAGGCCGATCACTGTTGCCAACAGCAGTGCAGTAAGCAGCAACACGCCGGCGAGGGTGCTGAGAAAACCCCGGGTCATAGCCGTCTCCCTTTCAGTGGACGAGGCAAGCTACAGTTGGCGGCTCTGGCTGTCAATTTCGGCCCGAAGGTGCAGCCGCGCTCGCGCCCGCGCGTGAGGCCCCTGCCTCCTGCAGGCTGCTCGAAGGGCGATTCAGGGCAGGTCGACCAGGAACGAGCGCACGTCGCCGAGCGACTCCGCCGCCAGCAGCAGCATGACCAGTCGGTCGACGCCCAGGGCATTGCCTGCGCAGTCGGGCAGGCCCGCCTCGAGGGCCGCGAGGAAGTCTTTGTCGATGGGGTAGGGGGCTTTGCCGAGCGCTGCGCGCTGCGCATTCTCGGCCTCGATTCGCCGCTGTTGCTCGGTGGCATCGACGAGCTCGTGGTAGCCGTTGCACAGCTCGACGCCACAGGCATACAACTCGAAGCGCGCTGCGCTTGCTCGCAGATCGTCGTCGCGGCCCGGCCGGACCTGTGCCAGTGCCGCCCGCGACTCGGGCCAGTCGGTGACGAAGCAGGGCCGCCCCAGGCCCAGCTTCGGCTGCACGACGAAGGCGAGCAGCAAGTCGACCAGGTCGTCTCGGTTCGCCGGCCTGGGAGCCTTGATCCCGGCGGCACGGAGAGCCAGGCCCAGGCGTCGCTCGGGGTCGTCCAATGGGTCGAGACCCAGGTGCTCGTGGAAGGCCTGGCGGAAGGTCATCCGTGCGAAGGGCTCGGCGCCGGTAGCCGCCTCGGCCCCGTCGTGGCGCAGCACGCCGTCAGCAAACCTGTCGGCCAGGGCCCGGACCAACTGTTCTGTCTGGTCCATGAGGGCGCTGTCGTCGGCGCCGGGAAGGTACCACTCGAGCATGGTGAACTCGGGCTCGTGCAGGCGGCCCCGCTCGCCATCACGCCAGGACTTGCCCAGCTGGTGGATGGGACCGGAGCCCGCCGCCAGCAGGCGCTTCATGTGGTACTCGGGGCTGGTGGCGAGCCACCGGGCAACCTCGGGGCCGTCGTCGCCGGCGGGCCGAAGCACCACTCCAATGGCATCGAGGTGGGCATCGACGCCCGGCGAGGGGACAATTGCTGGTGTCTCGACTTCGAGGGATCCCCGGGAGCGGAAGAACTCGCGGATCGCGTCGATGATCTCTGCCCGCAGGCGCAGGCCCTGCATCGCTACTTCTTGACCCGCTCCATGTACTCGCCGGTGCGGGTGTCGATCCGCACCCACTCGCCCTGGTTGATGAACAGGGGCACGGTGATGATCGCGCCGGTGCTCAGAGTCACAGGCTTGGTGCCGCCCTGGGCGGTGTCACCCTTGATCCCGGGCTCGCACTCGGTGATCTCAAGCTCGACGAAGTTAGGAGGCTCCACGGAAATGGCCCGGCCCTGCCAGAGCAGCAGGCGAGCCTCCATGTTCTCTTCCATCCACTTGGCGGCATCGCCGAGCACCTCGGCTGTGATAGCCAACTGGTCATAGGAGGTAGAGTCCATGAAGTGATAGTCCTCGCCGTCCTTGTAGAGGAACTGGCAATTGCGTTCCTCGACGTCGGCTTTGGGCATCTTCTCGTTCGACTTGACGGTGCGCTCCAGGGTGTTGCCCGTGATGAAGCTGCGCACCTTGATGCGGGTAAAGGCCTGACCCTTGCCCGGCTTGACGAAGTCGGAGCTGACGATGATTCCGGGTTCACCATTGATCTCGAGCTTGACGCCCTTGCGCAATTCAGTGTGGCTCAACATCGACATGGGCTGGCTCCAGTAGTTGACGAACGGCATCGCTGGTGGAGCGTATGCCGCGGAACGATACACCGCGAGGCTCCGCAAGGAAACATCGAGCCTTGCGGCGGCATTGGCAGTGGTGCTCTCTGCAGCAGCGCGATAGAGTTCCTCGTCCCCCGTAGCGGAGAGCCCGCCGATGATCCAACCAGCACCTGTCCGATCGTGGCGAAATGCCTTTGTCCGAGGCATGGCCCAGGCCCGTCACCTGGCTGTCCGAAGTGGGGTCCCCGAAGCGCGTCTGGACGGTGTCCGAGAGGCGCAGGCCGAGTTTCCATTCCGGGCGACAGACTACTATCTCTCGCTGGTCCGGCCGGGCGATCCCGACGATCCGATTTTGCGACAGGTCCTGCCCGACGGGCGAGAGCTGCAGGACCCGACCGGGGGCTTCTGTGCCGATGCTGTGGGCGACCTGCATCCGGGCAACCATCCGGTGCCCGGGCTCGTTCACAAGTACCGCGGTCGGGCGCTGCTCGTGACCACCGGCGCCTGTCCCGTGCATTGCCGGTTCTGCTTTCGGCGGAACTATCCCTACCAGGAACTGGCCGAGGCCGGACGCCTGCACTCGCAGGCCCTCGATGTGATCGCTGCAGATGTGAGTATTACCGAGGTGATCCTGTCGGGCGGGGACCCTCTGAGTCTGTCCGACGAGTCTCTTGCCGGGATCCTGGATAAGCTGCGGGAGATCCGCCATGTGCGGCGCGTCAGACTGCACACCCGCTATCCGGTGGTGCTGCCCGAACGCATCACCGATGAGCTGGTCGCGCTGCTGGCGGAGCATCCGCAGCGCGTCTGGCTGGTGACTCACTTCAACCATCCACGAGAACTGGCGCCACCGGCGCTGGCCGCTTGCGACCGGTTACAGCGCGCGGGTGTGACGGTGCTGAACCAATCGGTCCTGTTGCGCGGCATCAATGACGAGGTGGAGGTGCTCGAGGAGTTGTTCGAAGGCCTGCTTGATGCCGGTGTAAAGCCCTACTACCTGCATCAACTCGACCAGGTCAGCGGTGCCGGTCATTTCGAGGTGTCCCCGGAACGTGGGGTGGCCTTGTACGAGCAGCTCAGAGCCCGCATCTCGGGCATCGGCCTACCGGCCTATGTCCGCGACCTCCCCGGAGAGCTCGCGAAGTTGCCCGTGGCTGCTCTGTCGGTGCTCCTGGCCGCCTGTCTGCTGTTTCTGGGCGGTTGCAAGAGCAACGAGCCAGCCGCCCCTGCCCAGGTCCGAACACCGGGTCAGGAGACGACTCTCCTGGTGGCGGCGGACACTCCTCCAATGGACGCCGCTGACCGGCTTCTTGTGGCGGATCTCGGCGGCGATGGACGGCCCGAGTTGTTGGTCGCCAGTGGCAACGAAGTCCGCTGGGGAGAGTGGCCGCAGGGAGCAGGGTCGCCGACCCTGAACGGTCGCTACCTGGGGATTGGGATGCTGCAGGCCTGGAGCGCTGCAGACTTCGACGGCGACGGGCAGCAAGAGGTAGCGCTCGCCTTTGGTCGGGGCCGGGGATTTCCCGACGCGAGCCTCGAAGTGGTCTTGCTGGAGCAGGTGGGCAAGGAGGTATTGAGCCTTGTGTTGTGGAAATACCAGGGCCCCAGAAACCAGGTCACATCTCTGCATCCGTGGCCGCGCGGCGACGGCACGTTCGATCTCTACCTCAGTGCGTTTGAGTCCCGTTTTGTGGTGCGGGGCGGGCTGTTGGCGCGGGCTGGCGGCGAGGTCACCTGGCTTTCGGGGCATCGCCTGCGCATGGGCATGGCGCGATCCGTCGGAGACTTCGACGGAGACGGAAAACAGGAAGTTGCCGTCGGCCGACTCTACGGCGATACAACGGGAGAGGACGGCGACCTGCGCCTGATCCAAGACGATGGAAGCGTGGAAATGATTCCGAGCGTGCGGGGCGTTCGCGCCGTGGGGGCGGGCGATCTGGACGGCGACGGAACCAGTGAGTTGCTGTTTGGTGATGGTTGGCACATCAACTACGGCAAGCTCGCCCGCTATCGGCCAAGTGTTGCACGGCGTTCTACCGATGGTCGCTGGTCCGTCCAGCTGCTGGCTGAGAGCAGCGCGCAGTATGCCGTGGAGCAGATCGGCACAGCCGCGGGGATGGTGATCGCCGGCGGCAACCTGGAGCTCTCTGTGTATGCGCCGAGTTCCGAGGCCTGGACTGCAGTTGCAGGTCCGTGGCCAACCAGCACGGTTGGGGCCTGGGCGCTGCTTCCGGGGCGAGGACTGGTGGTGGGCGGCAGATCAATGAAGGGGCCGTACCCCTTGCCGAAGAGTCGCCCCTGAAACGGGCGAACGGGAGCCGCTCAGGACTACGTTACGTCGCGCCTGCAGAACAGCAGCAGCGCGACAGAGCCGAGCACGACGCTGTACAGCATGGTCGCAGCCAGCGGCTGGCCCAGCAGGCCCCAGGCCGTCTGGGGGATGGCCTGGGCGGCTTCGGCGAGCGCTGCTGCGGCCGGGTCGCTCGCGGCGTTTGGGTTCCAGGCTTCTGCCCAGGTGCCGTGAATTGCAAACAGGTCGCGCCCTCCCCAGATCGTCCAGCGACTCAGTACCTGGGCTACCTCTCGCCCGGTGACATCCACGCCTGCCCAGATGCTCAGAAAGGAGTGGACGAAGAAATCCATGCAGAGCAGCAGCACCGAGCCGAACAGGGTGATCACCGGCGAGCGAGACAGGCTGCCCATGAGCGCTGCCACAGCGATTGCCGGCAGCAGCAGAACTATGCTGGCGAGGATGCCGCTGAACACGTGCAATAGTCGCTCTGCGAGCCCCGGCAGGTCGCTCATCCAGTCCACTAACGGAGCCCCTTCGAGCAGCGTGACGTCGCTCTCGATCCCAAACAGGAAGAGGCCCAGTACCAGGCCCGTGGTCACGGCCAGCAGGATGGACAGCGTTCCTACAGCGACGCTGACGAGGGTCTTGGCAGCGAAGACTCTCCAGCGGGCGACGGGGCGACTGAAGATCATCGCCATCGTGCCCAGCGAGAAGTCTTCGGCCCAGAGGATGGCGAACAGCAGGAGCAGGGCAAACCCGTTGATCGGGAAGACGGCCAGGTTGAGGGCGAACTCGGCAGCCACCGAGAGATCAAGTGGATCGGCGGGGGAATCGTCGAGCCTGCCCTCGGCGAACTTGTTGCCGAGTACCTCCATGCCCTTGATGAGTGCTGCAGCAACCAACCCGTGGCAGGCGCCGAACAGCAGTACCGCTGCGAGCAGGCCGCGTCCGCGCAACTTTCGCCAATCCGCCCAGCACAGGGCAATCAGGGTGGCGGGGCGGGGTGGGCTTGCAGCGCCGGGCAGTTCGCGAACCGCTGTCATTGGATCTGCCCCACACCGCCGGGAGCTGTCAGTCGGAGAAAGGCGGTCTCCAGGCTCTCACCCTCTTGTAGGAGCTCAGCTGTGGTGCCTTCTGCGATTTTTCGGCCGTCCTGGATGATGCCGATCCGTGAGCACAGCATGTCCAGTTCAGAGAGCAGGTGCGACGAGACGAACACCGTCACCCCTTCCTCGCGGCAGAGCTTGAGAATCAACTCGCGAACTTCTTTCATGCCCCTGGGATCGAGGCCGTTGCTCGGTTCGTCGAGCAGGAGCAGCCCCGGCGAACCCAGCAGGGCCTGGGCGATGCCAAGGCGCTGTTTCATGCCCAGCGAGTAGGTCTTGACGTGGTCTTCCGCGCGCTCGGCGAGCCGGACCAGTTCGAGCAGGTGGCGGATCCGCTGCTCGCTGCAGCCGCCGGAATACGCAGCCAGGATGCGCAGGTTCTCGATGCCCGACAGGTAGGGGTAGAAGCGGGGTGCTTCGACGATGCCGCCGACCCCGGCGCGCGCCGCTACCGGGTCGCTATTGCCGAAAATGCGGACTTCGCCTCGGTCACGACCAATGAGGCCGAGGACCATTCGCATCGTCGTGGTCTTGCCGGCGCCATTGGGCCCGAGGAAGCCGTAGATGTCGCCCCGGGCGACGCGCAGGTCGAGGTCTTGAACGACGACGTGGGAGCCGTAGGAACGCGTGAGGCCGCTGGTCTCCAGCGCCCAGCGGGAAGAACTCTCAGTCACGCAGGTAGGGATACCCGTCGGGCTTGACCGCGAGCACGTTGCAGGTCGCACGCTCAACGACCTGCTCTGTGGTCGAGCCGACGAAGAACTCCTTGATGCTGGTGCGGCCATGCGTGCCCATGACGATGAGATCTGCCTGGGCATCTTCGGCAGCGGCGATGATTTCTGTGGCGGGGTCGCCGGTACTGACCCGAACGTGCAGCTTGTCGCGGTTCATCTCGGGCATGCCGGTCTCGGCGGCAATTTCGGCGGCTACTCGCAGATAGCTGTCGAGGGTCTTCTGCTCGTAGTTCTCCAGTACGCTGATCTCCTCGTTGGCGCTCTCGTTGTGCTGCCAGGTCTTGCTGTTGGGTCGATTGTCATCGATGTACAGCAGGTAGAGGTCGGCGTCGAAGCGCAGGGCAAAGGTGATGGCGATGCCCAGTGCCTTGTGTGCGCACTTGGACAGGTCAGTAGGGACGACGATGTGCTTGAAGGCGTACATGATTACAGTCTCCCTCGGGTGAACCGGGACCGGTGGCCGGATGGCGACTGCTTAACACTGCTGAATCCGAACGACAACAGTGTTCAGTCCGAGTGTGCTTTGTCATCGACCAATCCGGTGAGTTGCAAGGTGGTGCGCACGAGGCAGGCATTGAGCCCGCCGGTGTCAGATGTGGCCCAGTCCAGCGTCTGTGCCTGCTCGGGTCGCCACGCTGTGTCGGCGTTGTTGTCGCCGAGCCTTGTACTTAGCGCCTCTCCCCGGGTTGCCTCCGCTACCAGCTTGAGCGCGGACTGTTGTCCGCCGGCTCCGAGGTTGTGGTCGTCCCGGGCCTGGATGCGCACATAGTGGCAGCGGAGTTCGTGGATCCAGGCGATGGGCTCGCGAAGTGCCCAGAAGCGTTCCGGGTCGGCTGCCATTGCGGTGCGCGCAGACGGTGGTAGTGGACCACCCCTCAGGATCTCGTGGCGGGTTGCCGGACCTTCCCAGTCCACCAGGAAGCGGGTGCCCAGGCGCCTGCCTTCGCGGGCCAGTACGGGGGCTGCGAGGCACAATCCGCTCGAGAAACTGAGTAGTCCTACGCACGTGCCGTCGATGTTGCGGCGGTTGTGGACGAAATCCAGCACCGTCCGAAGCGAGTCCTGGCCCTCCTGTCCACAGAAGTCATCGTGTCCCCAGGATCGCCCGCGGCCGACGGGGTCGAAGTGAATGGTGCGAATGCCGTGCATCGCCAACTCATCGGCCGACAGGAGGTAGCGACGACTACAGAAGATCCCACCACTGAGGTCTCGACCGGGGACCAGCACTACGGCCGGTCGCACCTCGTCGTCGGCAGGTTCGTGCATGTGCCCGAAAATGCGGTAGCCCGAGGTGTTGGTCAGCCAGAGCTCGCGGCGCTCGATCCGGGAGCCGCGGAAGCGGGCTACCAGGGAATCCAGGCGTCGCCGCGGTAGGGAACGGGCAAGGCTCAGACCACGCCCGATGCGGCGTGGGTCCAGGGAACTCGGGCTCACGTCGGGCCGGCCGCCTCGATGGCGGCTGGCAGCCGCTCGTAGATGCCTTCGAAGCCGCCGTTTGAGAGGATCAGCACGATGTCGCCGCTGCGGCTGTCAGCGGCCAGGCGGTCGATGATCTGGTCGACGCCGCCGCAGAGTGTTGCCTTCACACCCTTCGAATTGGCGTCCGCTACAAGACGCTGTGGATCGAAGCGTTCCTCGGTTGCGACTGACTCGGCGCGGTGGACGGGTGCGACCAGCAGCAACTCCGACTCGGTGAAGGCTGCTCCATACTCTGCCTGGAAGAAGTTGCGTCGGGTGGTGTTGGTGCGGGGCTCGAACACCGTCCAGAGCCGCCGCTCGACGCCGAAGCGGAGGCGGGTCGCGGCGATGGTGGCCTTTACCGCGGTGGGGTGGTGGGCAAAGTCATCAATCAAGGTGACGCCGTGCGGCTCCGCGAACACCGTCTGCCGTCGCCGAACGCCGCGATAGGAGGCCAGGACGTCCGCGATCGCTTCGGCCCGGTGCCCCAGGTTTGCGAGCATGCCGATGACAGCACACAGGTTTGCGAGGTTGTGCTCGCCGACCAGGCAGGCGCGGAACTCACCGAACAAGCGGTCCTGCCGATGGACCGAGAAGTTCATCCCCTCGGGGTCGGCGTTGAGTACCCGACCCTGCCATGTGGCCTCAGGGTGCTGGCGGGTACTGTAGTACTC
The DNA here is from genome assembly GCA_964490445.1 of uncultured Rickettsiales bacterium. Classification (GTDB taxonomy): domain Bacteria; phylum Myxococcota_A; class UBA796; order UBA9615; family UBA9615; genus UBA6601. Next base: position 38,903 of record CAZBDA010000038.1, read on the forward strand.
CAGGCGGCCGCCGCAGCGGCTGGCGACGTCCGTGACATTGTCGCCGTCGACGCAGGCCAGCAGCACGCCGTCGCCTGGAATCAGGTCGACAAACGAGTAGAAGGCCTCCTTGACGTGGGCAAGGTCACGGTAGATGTCGGCATGATCGAACTCAACCGAGGTCAGGATGGCGCTCTGAGGCCGGTAGTGAACGAACTTCGGCACCTTGTCGAAGTAGGCAGTGTCGTACTCGTCGCCTTCGACCACAAAGGGGGCGCCCTCAGCGCCGACGCGGTAGTTTCGCCCGAAGTTCTCCAGCACGCCGCCGACCAGGAAGCCCGGGTCGGTGCCCAGTTCATAAAGGCAGTGGGCGAGCACGGAGCAGGTAGTGGTCTTGCCGTGGGTGCCGGCTACTACCAGGGAGTGTCGGTGTTTCAGGAAGAGCTCTGACAGGGTCTCGGGGAAGGAAGCGTAGGACAGGTCTCTGTCCCGCACACTGACTGCCTCGTCGTTGTCGCGTCGGATCACGTTGCCCACCACCACGAGGTCAGGATTGTGCTCCAGGTTGCTTGCCTGGTAGCCCTCCATGAGCTGGATGCCGGCTTGTTCGAGTTGGGTCGACATCGGCGGATACACCCCGGCGTCTGAACCCGTGACGGTGTAGCCCGCATCCTGCAGAAGTCCGGCAAAGGCACCCATGCCCGTCCCACAAACGCCCATGAGATGGATGGTGCGGACTGCCGAGGGGATCTCTCTGGGCATTGGCCGTTTCTGGTGGCGCAGCGGGGGTTGTCCCCGGTGTGATGGGTGCGGGGCCCGTCGGCCCCGGCGGTCACGTTTACTGGGTCACGAAGTCGGTGGCGTCGCGAGGCTGCAGCTTGTAGGCGCCGTAGCTGTAGTCGAGGACACCGGTGATCGAGGCGAAGCCCTCGCCAATCACCGCTCCCGTGGGGTCGTTGTAGGTGAACAGCTTGTCATCGACACGCACGTCGCCGGTGACGATCCACTCGCCGTAGGTGTCCGGCCCGCTGGTGACGGTGACATTCTGGATGGTGACTACGACGCCCTCGAAGGCCTCGATGTCGGCGGTCGCGAACACGGAAATATCGACGATATGACCCGTGATCGTGGCAGGAGTCGCGCTGCTGAGGACGATGGACGAGTACTCGTCGTTGCCCGAGCCGCTGGAGTCATCATCGTCGCCGGTACTACCGGGCAGGTGCGCTCCGACGTTGATCTCGGTGAGTGTATCGGCCCAACCGCCACTGGAGCCCGCGTACTCCTCGGTCCAGCCGACAATGTTCACCATCTGTCCGAGAGCAAAGGTGCCCGCGTTGGAACCGGTGTACACCCATACCCCGCTGTAGGGCCCAGAAAGGGGCTCCTGGACGAACACCCCGTATTCCTGCGCACCGGTCACGACGACGTTCTGCACGTCCACGCGGCTGCCCACAGCGATGGTGCCGTCCTGAATTGCGTAGATCAGGTCGTCGTCGACGCCGTCGCCGTCATCGGTGGGGTTGGGGTTGCTGGTGTCGTCGTCGCCTGCGGTGTC
>CAZBDA010000039.1:0-38811 GCA_964490445.1 uncultured Rickettsiales bacterium
CGCTGAACGGCTCGAGCTAGCTGCGGTCTTCGATCGGGCGGCAGGAGTCAGCGCCCACTTCGAAGCGCATTCCCTCGCGTGCGACCAGCGCCGGCCCCCGGTTCATCTGCGCGCCGGCGAACTCTCTCGCCTGTTCGGCGATCTTGTCCAGGGCAGCGTCGGTTCGATCGGGGTCGTGGTGGAACAACAACAAGGTCTCTGGGTCGGCCATGCGGCCCAACTCCAACACTTCTGGCACCGTGCCGTGCCCCCAACCCCGCTTTGCTGGCAGGTCTTCGGGCAGGTACTGGGCGTCGACGATGAGCAAGCCGGTTCTACGCGAAAATTCAGCGAGGCGTTCGGGCGAGGATACCGGCTCGTTGGGCGGATCGATCTCGTTGTCTGTAAGCAGGGTCAAGCTCGCGCCATCGCCGTCATCGATGCGGAAGCCCTGGGCGCCGCCGGGGTGATTCAACGGGATGCGTGTCACGCTCGCTGCGCCGATCTTCCACGGCTCTGGATTGGCTTCGGCAAACCGGATGTTGCTGGGCAGGTCGCCGATGCCCGCAGGAGTATGGATGCCATCGAAGATCTCAGCGAGGCTGCGGTCCCCCTCGATGCGCTGGTGTTCGAGGGGATACATGATCAATTCGAAGTCAGGCTGGTAGATGGGCTCGAAGAATGGCAGGCCAATGATGTGGTCGTAGTGCTGGTGACTGAGCAGGAAGTGGACCGGCCCCTGGGGTGGGTCCTTCAGGAGGTCCTTGCCCAGCTGGCGCGCGCCGGTGCCAGCGTCCAGAAACAACTGCGTCCCATCGATGAGTTTGACCCCGATGTTGACCGTGTTGCCGCCGTAGCGTGCTGTCGTGGGGCCGGGACTCGGCACAGAGCCGCGCACGCCATAAATGGTCACTTCCATGCGTGCGGCTCCAATCTTCCTGAGGTTAGCAGAACCCGGTGGCTAGAGTGGACGGCCAGGGCCCTGTTTGCCAAACGGAGGCTAGGGAGTGTTCCCTGGGGTGGTGGTGGTCAGCGTGTCGACGGCGTGGACCGGGGCATCGTCACCAGCCATCAACTCCTTGATCGCGCGGTACACCAATCGCTGTCGAGCGAGAGTGTTCTTGCCTTCGAATTCATCGGACTCCACGGCAATAGTGAAGTGGCCGCCGCCGCCCGACACCTCTACCAAGCTGCCCGGTAGGGCCTCGAGGATTCGGCCCTTGAGTTGATCGACGGTTGAGAGGGTGGTCAGTCGGCTGGGATGGCTCATTTCGGCTCCGAGTCACTCATTGCAACAGAAAGCTCCCGATCCGTCCACGCTCGGTGCAAAACAACAAGGTGCTAGAGACCGAGGTGCTGACGGGTGCTGAGGACGACCTTGCGGACTCCACCGAGTCCATAGTCCCAACTGATGATTCGCCCGTCGGCACCCACCAGGACAGCGGTGGGCAACTTGCTCACCTCGTAGTCCAGCTTGAGTTCGCCCTTGAGGTCGTGGGCGACGGGATAGGTAGTGGTGCTGGACTTGAGATGTCGACGGATCACGACCTCCTCTTCACTGGAGATGGCAACCAGGCTCAGAGCGTTGCCTGCGTCCCTGTAGAGTTGCTCTATCTGTGGTGCGAGCTGGCGGCAGGGCCCACACCAGGTGGCCCAGAAGTAGACCAGCTGGGGTTTGCTCTCGGCCTGAACGTGCACCCGGCTCCTGTCCGCGGGGCGCAGAGAGGGCAGTGCGAAGTCGAAGCCCTGCGTGCCGGGGAACGAGCGTCTGCGCCAACCAGGCATGTTGTCGGGCCTGGCGATCATCTCCAGTGCAACCGCAAAGGGTCGGCCCTCTCGCAGCAGCTGTAGCTGTAGGAGTTCCCCGACCTCGACCTTGCGTGCTTCTGCGAGATAGTCCTGAAATCGCTTCACGGGCTGGTCGCTGGCGGCGACGATGACATCGCCGCGGCGCAGGCCAGCCTTGTGGGCAGGTGATCCCCGCATGGCACGCTGCACCTGTGTTCGACAGTCCTCGGGAGCCCCCGGGATCGGTTCTTTCATGTTGGCAACGGTGATGCCCAGCCAGCGTTTCGGAAGGCCGGCTCTCGATTCCTTGTTGTCCTCTCTACCCGGCATGCCGAGCTTGACGACCTGGACCTTGCCGACGGCGGTAGCGTCCGTTGCCGGCTTGGCCGGGGGGCTTGCTGTCGACGCTGCAGGTGGTTCGGGCGCTACAGCGGTGTTGGAAGTTGCCGGTGCCTCGGGTTCCGGCTGCTGTTCTTGTTTCTGACAGCCCGCCGCTATGAGTACAACAACACCAAGCAGGAGCAGGCTACGACCCAGCCCTTGCAGGGAGATTGCCGAGAGGGCCAGGTGGGCTCCTGAGGGTCGGCCGCCAGTGATTTTCTCAAGGCTCATGGACAGCAGAGAAGATACGCCACAAAAGACGGGCATGCTCGGCGGAATCGATGGCTTCTCGAAGCGGCCGCTCGCTGCCATCCAGGTGCTGCGGTGCAGCGATGTGCAGCGCGTCGAGTAGGGAATGAGCCGCTGCCAGGTAGTCGCTGGACAGATCGAGGTGTCCTTCTCGAAGCCATTCTTCCAGTTCGCACAGGTGCCGCCATGCTGTCGGCAGGTCACTGTTGGCTGCTGCTGTGGGGCGTTGCAAGCGGCCCAGAAGTTGTAGCCCGCGGGCGGCCTTGCTTCGTCCTCCCGGCCTGACCAGTAGTTGTTCACTGAGTTTCCTGGCGGCGTTGCTCAGCTCGGCGGCCTGTCCGCTGCGCAACTCCAGCTCCAACTCGCAGACCGGATGGCTGCGTTTGCCGCTGTAGACGCGGCCGTGGTCGATGGCAAGTTCGGCCGTCCCGCCTCCCGGGAGTCCTACATCGACGAAGGTGCGCTTGATCTCTGTGACCCACTGCACACCAGGCCAATAGTCGATGCTCAGTCCGGCCTCGAGCAGAGCGGCGACGAGGCTGCCTGGAAGGGGCTCGCCGGGGCCAGGGAGTTGCTCGATGACTGCGTTGATCTCCGGTCGCGCTGCGACCCCATGTCGGTCTTGCTCGGGGCCCTTGGCGGTGGCTACTAACTCTGCTCCCTCGCGGCGGGCACGCAGGGCCCAGCCGGCAGTCCGAAGCAGGCCCTCGGAGTCGTCGTGGTAGTGGGCTTCGAGCAGTAGTTGCTGTGGTGCACCCTGCAGACCCAGCAAAGCCTCGGCTAGTAACAGGACAGAGCGTTCCTGCAAGGGCTCCTCGGGCAGAGCGCTCATCTTGATCTCGAGTTCCACCAGTCACTCTCCAGGGGGAAGCCAATGGTGCCATAGGACGCTCTGTCGCGGAGTCGACCAGCGAAGGCTTCTCTTGATCAAAGCACACTGTGAATATATGTTCAGTGTTGTGGTCGAATCATCTGCCAGAATCGCCTGCATTTACGTCGCAGACTTTGCAGTAGCGATTGCTCTGCGTGCCCTCGGGGAAGAGCCCGAGGAAGGACTGGCCGTGGTTGCCGAGAGGCCGGAAGGCCCCGTGCTGACGGCAGTGTCCAGGGGAGCTCGCCTCGATGGGGCTCGGTCGGGCATGACCTGTGCCGAGGCGTTGGCGCTGGCACCGGAAGTGCTCATCATCGAACAGGATTCTCTGGATCTTCGTGCCGTCCAGCGGGAACTCGAGCGAGTCGTGCGCGAGGTGTGTCCTGAACTGCACAGTGGTCACAAAGGCATCCTCTACGTCCACTTCAATGGCATGGAAAGGCGCTACCAGGCCCCGGGCATCAGCGCTGCTGACAGAGAACTCGGCTTTCTGCAGGATCTTCAGCTGGCGGTGCAGCCACTCGAACTTCCTGTACGTGTCGGGATGGCAGGTTCCCGCTTTGCTGCCCGAGCGGCAGCAATTCTGCAGCCGAGTTCCGAGTCAGGAGTACTCATGGGCTCGCCGGGTGATCTGCCCCGGGTCTGTCCGGGGCGTGATCGTGAGTTTCTGGCACCACTGCCACTCTCGCTGCTTCCCGAGGCAGTCTCCGAGCGCCACCTCCTACAGCGTCTCGGCCTGGCCACGTTGGGGGAATTGGCCGACCTCCATAGTGCCTCTCTGCGCCGCAGACTCGGCAGTAGGGGCCTCGATCTGCAGAGCCTGGCCCGGGGCCTCGAACCGGGCCCCTGGTGTCGAACAGTCGAGCCTTCACGGTTCTACCAGCGCTGCCATTGTGACTACCCGGTGTCCAGCAGTGCTGCTCTGCTGCTGTCGTTACGCCAGGCTCTGCTGACAATCCTCGAGACCCTCGCTGGCGAAGGGCTCGCTGCCATGCGACTGCAGTGGTTCCTGGAACTGCAGGGCAGTTCGCGACAGGGCAGTGTCGCGGCAGGCTCGAGGTCGGGCAGTTCGGCCCTTTGGTTGCGCCTGCTGGGTCGCGCAATGGAGCAGGTCGAGCTCAGCGGCCCGGTGCATGCCGTCAGCCTCGAAGCTCTCGAAATCGGTCCCCTCGAACACACACAGAGGGAACTCCCTGGCCCCCGCTCCGTTGCCCCTGAAGCAGTTCAGCAGACCCTCGAGCAACTCGCCACAGAACTCACTGCAAGGTCCTTTGGGCGAAGCCTTGTGCGGGCCGCTGTCTGGCCCGAAGATCGCCAGAGCCTGTCGCCCTTTGCCTGTGGTAGGCCTGGCCGAAGTGGTGCCAGCAAAGAGGAGGGCATCGAACTGGCCGACAGTTGTCGCCCAGGACAGTTGCCCTGTGCTTTCCGAAGGGTACTTCCTGCCGAGCCCGTTGCAATTGAGTTGCGGAATGGCCGGCCGCAGCGTTTGCGCTGGCGGGACTCGAGCCTGGCTGTAGAGCACTGCCTCGGTCCCTGGGAGGTCTCTTCTGGTTGGTGGCAAGGCCCGGCTTGCCGTCGTCGCTACTTCCAGTTGCAGGCCCCCGGATTCCTGGCCCAGGTCTACAGCAGGCTCCCCCAGGGGGATTGGTTTCTCTCGGGTTGGTGGGACTGAGACCGAACCACGGTCACGGCAGAGCTCATGAGCTATTCCAGGTACGCCGAACTGCATTGCTATTCGCCGTTCTCGTTTCAGCGTGGGGCCTCGCCGATTTCCGAGCTCCTTCCGAGGGCGCGTGATCTTGGCCTCACGGCCCTGGCGGTGACCGACCGAGACGGGCTTTACGGAGCAGTGCGCCAGTGGCTGCAGAGCCGATCCATGCGGGGCAGTGAGGCCGACCGTCAGCATCCTGTGCCGACGCCTGTGTACGGGGCTGAACTCTGCCTGGAGGACTCCTCGCGGGTGGTAGCCCTGGTGCGCGATACCCAGGGTTGGCGCAACCTCTGTACCTTGATTAGCGAGGGCCGAGGAGCCTGTGAAAAAGGCTCCTCGGTGATCTCTTTGAACCGCCTGGTGGAGCGTTCTTCCGGCTTGATCTTTCTCTCGGGGGGGCGTTTTGGGCCCATAGACAGGGCCCTCCTCGGCCTCGACGGCATGAGAGCTGCGCGAGTCTGGCGGCCACGCGGCCCCTGGGGCAGAGGGCTGGGTCGCAGAGATGGTCAGCCCGATAGCAACAGCCGTGAGCCTGACTCACGCGGCCATCCCGAGCCTGCTCGTCGGGGCATTTCGGGGCTCTGCAGACAGGCGCAGGAACGAGCCGAACTGTACGCGGCGCACCGAGATCAGCCGAGCGAGCGGCTGCGTCGAGCAGTGGCTGTGGCAGCGAGCTTTCGAGACGCTCTGGGCGATCGCTTTCTTCTCGAGGTACAGGACCACCACCTTCCCGAAGACCAGTGGCTGCGGTCGGTGATGGCGAACATCGGGACGCAGTTGGGCCTGGCTCGGGTGGCCACCAACATGGTTCACTACGCCCGGGCCGGTGATCGCTGTCTGCAGGACGTGCTCACCTGCATCCGGACGCGTTCTCGGCTCGACAATGTCGGCACCCGGCTGCTTCCCAATGCTCACTTTCGTCTCAAGGGGCCCGATGAGATGGCGCGCCTGTTTGCCGACGACATCGAAGTCGTTGAGCGCACGGTAGATATTGCTGTGGAATGTCGCTTCGACCTCGCCGACCTTCCCTACAGTTTTCCCGTCTACCCGGTGCCGGCCGGGCATAGCCTGCAGAGCTTCTTGGAGAACATCACCTGGGATGGTGCAAAGCAGCGTTACGGAGAAAGACTGGCCGGTGATCCGCGGATCCGGGCGCAACTGGAGCACGAGCTCGATGTGATCGGCCGGATGGGCCTGGCAGGCTACTTCCTGGTCGTCTGGGATCTCGTCCAGGAGTGCCGTCGCCGCGGCATTCTCTGCCAGGGTCGGGGCTCTGCGGCCAACTCCTGTGTCTGCTATTGCCTGGGCATCACGGCAGTGGATCCGATTCGGCTCGACCTCCTGTTCGAGCGTTTTCTCTCTGAGGCGCGAGGGGGATATCCAGACATCGACGTCGATATCAGCAACAACCGACGAGAAGAGATTCTGCAGTTTGTCTACCAGAAGTACGGTCGTGAGCACGCTGCCATGGTTTGCAACATCATCACGTATCACCCGCGCTCGGCGGTGCGTGACGTAGGCAAGGTCTTTGGACTCAGTGATGAGCAGATCGGGCCCATGTGTAGAGAGCTTCGTCACCATCGCGATACGGAAGCGCTGAAGCAGTTTTATGGTGTGCTGGCCGAAGCCGATGGCGCACAGGGCCTGGGGACCTTTCGCCAGGTTCTCAAGTACAGCGATCTTCTCTGTGGCTTGCCTCGCCACATCGGCATTCACAGTGGTGGCATCGTCATTAGTGGCCTGCCCCTCAGCGAGGTCTGCCCCATCGAGAATGCCGCGATGGTCGATCGCACAGTTCTGCAATGGGACAAGGATGATGTCGCCCACGCTGGACTGGTGAAGATCGATCTCCTTGCCCTGGGCATGCTGTCGGCCATTCAGGAAGCCGGTGAACTGCTGGCGCTTCGTTCGGTGGACTTCGACATGGCGCAACTCACCTATGACGATCCCAGGGTCTACGACATGGTCTGCGCGGCCGATACGGTAGGCCTGTTCCAGATCGAGAGCAGGGCGCAGATGAACACGCTGCCGCGTCTGCGACCCCGCACCTTTCACGACCTGGTCGTCGAGGTGGCTCTCATTCGCCCCGGTCCGATTCAAGGCGACATGGTGCACCCTTATCTGCGCCGAAGGCAGGGGCGTGAGCCCGTGAGTTATGCCCACCCTTCGCTGCAGCCGATTCTCGAGCGAACCCTGGGAATCCCGTTGTTCCAGGAGCAGGCAATGAAGATGGCAGTGGCTACTGCCGGCTTCAGCCCAGCCCAGGCTGATCAGCTGCGCAAAGCCATGGGTTTTAAGCGAGCGACAGGAGCACTCGAGAACCTGTTCGCCGAGATGCTGCGAGGCATGAGGAGTAACGGCATCGAGCCCGAAGTCGCGCAGAGGATCTGCGAGCAATTACGAGGCTTCGCTGCCTACGGATTCCCAGAGAGCCACGCCGCTTCCTTCGCCCTGATTGTCTATGCCTCGGCCTGGCTGAAGTGCTACCAGGCTCCAGCGTTCTTTGCGGCTCTACTCAACTGTCAGCCGATGGGTTTCTACAGTCCCGCCACCCTGGTGGCTGATGCGCGTAGACACGGGGTGCTGGTCGCGCCCGTGAGCGCCGCTCACTCGTCGTGGAAGTGGACGCTTGAGGGCGAATTCGGCATGCGTGCTGGCTTTCAACAGTTGCGGAGCTTTGCCGAGGCCGACGGAGAGAGAATCGTTGCGGCTCGTGCGCAGGGAGAGTTCCGTTCTGTTGCTGACTTTTGTGATCGCAGTGGATTGGACCGCGACAAGCTCGAGTTGCTGGCCGATGCGGGAGCCTTTGACAATTTTGGCGTGCCGCGCCGCCAGGCCCTGTGGCAGGTGGCCGGTTGGCGCCGCCGTCTGCCTCTCGAAGGCCCGAGTCGCCAGGAGTCACTGCCCACTTTGAGGCCGCTGGCAGCCATCGAGCAGAACCTCCTGGACCACCATGTGTCCGGTTTTTCGGCAGCGGAACATCCGTTGACCTTCATCCGAGCGAAGTTGCGCGAACTCGGGGTTGCGGATAGCACCGATCTACTCTCCATGGGTCACGGCGCTGAGGTCTATTCGGCGGGGCTGGTGATTGCCCGGCAACGGCCAGACACCGCCAGCGGAACGTTCTTCGTTACCCTCGAGGACGAGTGCGGCTTCATCAACCTGATCGTGCGTCCGGCTGTCTTCGAGCGCCACGAGCGCATGCTGCGCCAGGTGCGCTTCATGGGCTGTCGTGGGCGAGTGCAGTCGCGCGATGGGGTCGTGCACATCCTGGCACACGAGTTCGAAGACCTCGGTCGCAGCGGGTTGCTCGAAGGCAACGGCAACCAGGAGCCCTCGGGGACCTGGGAGTTGGTTGCTTGCCGGGACTTTCACTGATGGTTGGGCAGCGGTCTCGGATCACGGCTGAACTGCGCGATCTTCTGGAGACTCGTTTCCCTGGTACGGGTGCTTCGATCCTGCCGAATCATGGCCCGCTGCCCAGCGAAATCCCGGGTGTCGATGAGTTGATCGGTGGTGGCCTGCGCCCCGGCACGATCTCTGTGTTGAGTGGTGGGCTTTCTTCGGGCAAGACGGCCCTTGCCCTTGCCTTTGTCGCTTGCCTCAGTCGCCGGCGGAACTGCGCGGCATGGCTCCATGGCGGTGCCTTTTCGCCGCCGTCAGCAGCACATGGTGGGGTGGATCTCCAGTCTCTTCTGCTGGTGCGAGCCCGGGGCAGCATGCAGGCTCAGCGCTGTCTGGACATTCTGCTGCGTCGCGGCGCCTTCTCCCTGGTGCTCGTGGACTGGGTCTGGCCTGAGGCTCAGGCCGGCTTCTGGCAGCGCCTGCGGGCCCTGTTGAACCACTCGGGAACGGCTCTCGTGGTGCTGGCGCCGCCCCTTCCCGAGGCCAGCCCGCTACGCTTTGCGGCGGCTGTGCACCTGCACGTGACTCGTCGCGGGCAGGGCTCGTCCCCGTGTGTGATCGAGGTCTTCCAGGAGAAGTCGCGCTTTCGAGCGGCTGGAGGCAGCGTGCGGCTTCCCTATGGAAATGGCAGCGGACCCTTCTTGCTGTCGGCCGATCTGCCGGGCCTGGGCCAGCAGTGGCACGAGGAGATCGGCTAGACGAGCTTCAGCCAGTGGCTACTGGACGATGCCCTGCACCACGAAGGTGGCGATCTCGTCGCCGTAGATGAACTGGAAAGTGCCCGAGTAAGCGCCTGAGAGGTTGGTACTCAGGGTCGCGGACACCGGGACCGTGGTCTCGCTGGGCTCGACGGTCTGCTCCGTCGGACAGCCGGGGACCAGGAAGCCGCCATTATTGAAACTGCAGTTGAGCTGGAAGGTGATGGCCTCGATCGAGTTGTTGGTGCCAATGACCATGGCCTGGGTGGACTCACCCTGCTCGATGGTGCCCAGGTCGATGGTGGCGGTGTTGTCCTCGTCCAGGGCGGGCTCCCAGGTGACGTCAGGCAGGACTGGTGGCTCCTCTCCACAGCCAGACAGGAGTGTCGCGAAGACAAGGGCAGCTAGGGACAGCTTGGCACGCATCGTTGTTCTCCAGCAGTGCGGTAGGTGCGGTCTACGGTTCGTCGCCGACGCTGGCAGACAGGTCACTGGCACCTGTGGCGGCGGCGGTGACCCGATCCCGCACCAGCGTGTGGTAGTTCTCGAGGTACTCGAGCAACTCTTCCAGGCTGGCGGCATCAGCACGCTTGACCAGGGCCATTCGGCCGCGCTTGAGCGCTTGCTCGGTGTCGAACACTTCCCGCTTCTTGAGTTGCAGCTTGTTGGCGCGAAGCAGGTTCTCGAGGGCGAACAGGTGTTTCTCGACTTTGTGTCGTAACTCCTCGAGCTCCTTGGTGATGGTCTCGGCAACAGAAAAGTCTTCCAGGTCGTCTCTTGCAGCCTCGATGTCCTGCCGTGACATTGCCGAGGGCGAGTGGATCTGGATCCCCTGTTCGGCGCCGGTTCGAGTGTCGCGTCCGGTGACCTTGACGATGCCGTCCGTGTCGATGGTGAAGGTCACGTCGATCCGCGGGAGACCTCGCTCCTCTTCCTCGATGCCTGTGAGCTCGAACTCGCCCAGGGAGATGTTGTCAGTTGCCATGGACTCTTCGCCCTGCAACACGTGGATTTTCACGGTGGTCTGTTTGTCGACCACCGTGGACACCATCTGTGTGCGCACCACCGGAACTGTCGAACCCTTGGGAATCAAGCGAGCAAAACGCCGCCCCTGGGTCTCGATTCCAAGGCTGAAGTTGGTGACATCCAACAAGGTCATGTCTTGCAGGGAACCCGACAGAATGGCTGCCTGGAGAGCAGCTCCGACAGCAACCACTTCGTCAGGATTGAAGCTCTTGTTCAGCTTGTCTCCGAACAGCGTTTTGACCATCTCCTGGGCTTTCGGGATGCGACTCGAGCCCCCGACGAGGATCACTTCGTCGATCTGCTCCCGGTTCAACCCGGACTCGTTCAGCGCCTTGCGGCACTCCGCGAGGGTCTGTTCGAGAATTTCGTCGATCAGGAACTCGAAGGTCGCCCGGCTCAGGTTGGTCTGCAGGTGTAGGGGGCCCTCGTCGCCAGCCGTCAGGAAGGGCAACTGGATCTCGGTCTCCATGCTCGAGGACAGGTCGATCTTGGCCTTCTCTGCGGCTTCGGCAAGCCGTTGCAGGACCGCTGCGTCCTCGCTGACGTCCATCCCGGTCTGTTTCTCGAACTCGCGTGCAAGCCAGTCGACAATGAGAGCATCGACATCGTTGCCGCCGAGGTGGTTGTTGCCGGCGGTAGCACGCACCTCGGCGATGTCTTCGGCGACCTCGAGAATCGAGACATCGAAGGTGCCGCCGCCGAAGTCATAGACGACGATGGTGGCGTTTTCCTTGCGTCGGAACGTGTAAGCCAGGGCAGCGGCAGTGGGCTCGTTGATGATGCGCAGCACCTTGAGACCTGCAATCTCGCCGGCATCGCGGGTCGCCTGTCGCTGTCGGTCGGTGAAGTAGGCGGGCACGGTGATCACAGCCTCGTCGACCGCCTCTCCGAGGAAGTCCTCGGCGGATTTCTTGGTCTTCTGCAGGATGAAGGCGGACAGCTGCTGAGGGCTGTACTGCTTACCGTCGACTTCGATGGCGAGCCCATCACCGTCGGGCACGATCTTGTAGGCCAGGCGGCGGACGTCCTGGTCGGCGTCGGCAAAGGCCCGGCCGATGAGCCGCTTGATCGAGTGGATGGTGCGTTCGGGCGCCATGAGCATCTGCCGCTTGGCGATGTCGCCAACGAAACGCTCCCCGTCCTGGGAGAAGCCGACTACGGATGGGGTGAGTCGCCCACCTTCTTCGTTGATGATGATCCGAGGTTCACCGAGTTCCATGATGCAAACCGCCGAATTGGTGGTGCCGAGATCGATGCCAATAACCTTGCTCATCTCGTACCGTCGCTCACTCGGGGGTCGTCTCTGCCTTTGCTCACAGTCGGCAGGCGACCGGTCCAATTTCCACGAAAACGCCAATAGACTATGGACCTCGACCAAGCCATGTCAATCAAAGCGCGTTGACAGTGACGATCCCGGAAGCGACACTCGGCCCCGAAGTTGGCACAAACAAGGTCGCGCACTCGACCCCTGGCCCGGGTAGCCCAATTGGCAGAGGCAGGGGACTTAAAATCCCCGGAGTGCGGGTTCGAATCCCGCCCTGGGCACCAGGTCTGCTGCGGTAGACCTCTCGGAGGAATGGAAATGTCTTCGCTTCGCATTCTGATCTACGTGTCGTCGCTGCTGGTCGGCTGCAGTTCTCTGTTGGGCTGCCCCCCCGGTGATGATGACGACTCCTCGGACTGCGAGGTCTGCGAAACCAGCGCCGATTGTGACAGTGGTGTTTGCGAAGAGGGTTGTTGTGGGACCGCCCAGGTCGGAGAGTCGCCGGTGGTGAACTCGGTCGCAATCTGCGAGGTGCCGGGCAGCACGGACGTCTGCGTGGAGCAGGGCTACAGCCCAGGCTCCTTCCAGGTGGAGTTCGGCATCAACATTAGCGACGAGGACGAGGACCTGAATAATCCCCAGTACCACATCATCATTGACGCTCCGCCGGCCTTGTCGGGCTGGATCGAGCAGGACATGGGCGGCGGCGGTCTGCTGCGGGTTCGGGTCTGTAACGACTGGGTCCGCGGCGCGTCTTTCGAATACCAGGTCTGGGTGCTCGACGCCGAGCACAACGAGAGTGAACGAGCGACCGGCACCTGGAACATTCCGACCCAGTCCGGTGACGACGACTGCGAACCGTCGCCTGTGGGCTGAGCCCCACGTTATGGTGAGAGACATGAGCGAAGTCACCCTGCCTGCCTTTGAAGGTACGTCGTCCTACATCGCTTCCGAGGATCTCGGACGTGCGGTCAATGCGGCCGTTGCCTTGGAGCGGCCTCTACTCATCAAGGGTGAGCCCGGCACCGGCAAGACGCTGCTGGCGACGGCCGTGGCGGAGTCCCTCGGCATGGAGCTCATGAACTGGCAGGTCAAGTCGACCACCCGCGCTCAGGACGGGCTCTACCACTACGACGTCGTGCAGCGCCTCAACGACAGCCGCTTCGGCGAGGGCGACATCTCTGATATCCGTCGCTACATCAAGCTGGGTGTGCTGGGCCGTGCCTTCAGTTCGCAGCAGCGAGTCGTCGTGCTCATCGACGAGATTGACAAGGCAGACCTGGAGTTCCCCAACGACCTGCTCCACGAGCTCGACCAGATGTCCTTCCACATCCACGAGCTCGACGAGGTCGTTGCGGCAGAGCTCAGGCCCGTCGTGATCATCAGCTCCAACGCCGAGAAGGAACTGCCGGATGCATTCCTGCGCCGCTGCGTGTTCCACTACATCGAGTTCCCGAGCCGGGATCTCATGGAGCGAATCGTTGCAGTGCACTATCCGGACGTCGACCAGAGTCTGCTCGAGACTGCAATCGTCAGGTTCTATGAGCTGCGTGCGCTGGCCGGACTTCGCAAGAAGCCCAGCACCTCGGAGTTCATCGACTGGCTGTTTGTCCTCATGCGGGGCGGCCTGAGTGCGGAGGAGGTGGCTGTGCGTGTGCCCTTCCTGGGCACCCTGCTCAAGCAGGAGCCCGATCTGCAGCTGGCGCGCCAACGCCTGGCCTGAAGGCGCCGGTGTTCGTCGACTTCCTTTTTGCGTTGCGTAGGCACGGGGTTGCCGTCGGCTCCCAGGAGTGGCTTGCGCTGCACCGCGCCCTGAAGCAGGGCTTGATCGAAGATGTCGACGACCTGTATGCCCTCGGCCGAGCGCTGTTGGTGCCCGGCGAGGCTCACTTCGACCCCTACGATCTGGCTTTTCTCGAGGTGTTCCGCGATGCCCAGAATGTCGACATCAAGGATGCGATCACGGCCTGGCTGGAAGACCCCATCCCCATCCCGGACATCAGCCCCGAGGCCTTCGAGAAGCTGACGGGGATGAGCCTCGAAGAATTGCAGCGTCGCTTCCAGGAGATGTTGGAAGAGCAGAAGGAACGCCATGACGGCGGTTCGAAGTACATCGGTACCGGCGGCACCAGTCCCTGGGGCCATAGTGGTCGGCACCCCACCGGCATCCGAGTCGGCGGGGAGAGCCGTCATCGCAGCGCTGTGCAGGTGGCTGCGGAGCGTCGGTTCCGGGACTTTCGTAGTGATGCCACCCTCGACGTCCGCCAGTTCAAACTCGCCTTGCGGGCCCTGCGAGCCCTCGCCCGGGAGGGTCGCGAGGAGTTGGACCTGGATGAGACCATCGACAAAACCTGCCGGGATGCGGGGGAGATTGACCTGGTGTTCCGCCGAGAGCGGCGCAATACCGTGCGCCTGCTCCTGCTGATGGATGCCGGCGGCTCCATGGCACCCTATGCGCGGCTGGTGGACCGCCTGTTCACTGCGGCCAGTGAGCTGAGTCATTGGCGCAGTTTCGATCACTACTTCTTCCACAACATTGTCTACGGCCGGGTCTACGCGAGCATCCAGAGATTGCAGAGTGTGCCGACCGCGGATCTGTTTCGTGACCATCCGCCCGACACCAAGGTCGTGTTCGTGGGTGATGCGTGCATGGCTCCGTGGGAACTGATGGCTTCGGGCGGCTCTCTGTCGCTTCGGCAGTCCAACCCATCCAGCGGCTTCGATTGGCTGCTTCGCTTCCGGGAGCACTTCCCTGACATGGTCTGGCTGAACCCGGAACGTGAGCGCTACTGGGGCCACGAGACCATCAGCACGATCGGTCGTGTGGTGCCGATGTTCCCACTCACTCTCGATGGCTTGCGCGACGGGGTCGACTCTCTTCGCCGCCGACGGGCTGTCGTGCCAGTCTCGATGGCGGGCGGCGGGCGGCACTGATCGACGCCTGCAGCTCGGCTTCCCGGGACGATACGCCTCCCCGAATCACGACCACTCTTGCCGCGTCCTTTTCGCCAGTGGTATGAGTCACGTACCGTTTCGGCGGTATAGGTGCCGATAAGACCTAAGTTGTGGATTACACTAACTTAATGGTCTTACCAGTTGGGGCGTCGACAAGTGGTAAGTCACCGGCTTTTGGTGCCGGCATTCGCAGGTTCGAATCCTGCCGCCCCAACCATCTCCTCTTCGCCGCAGAAACACCGAGATCATCGCTGTCGAAGCGAATTTTTCTTGTCGATGTGCACGGACTCTGCATTTCCTGGCTTGACCTGCTGCCTGGGTACATGTAGAAGGCCGCGGGCCCGCAGCAACGGAGCTGCGTCCACGTTCGTCGGAAGAGACGATGCAATACGGTCCCTTGAAGATTCTCTCGGGTGGTGCAAGCCCATCCTTCGCCAGATCGCTGGCCGACCACCTCGGCCAGGAGCTCGGCCACGTCGAAATCCGGCGCTTCGCTGACGGCGAGGTGTTCGTAGAGGTTCGCGACAACATCCGTGGTCGCGACGTGTTCGTCGTGCAGTCCACCTGCCCACCGGTCAACGAGCACCTCATGGAGCTGCTCGTCATCATGGATGCAGTAAAGCGTGCTTCGGCTGATCGGGTGACGGTGGTTTGTCCCTACTTCGGCTACGCGCGCCAGGACCGCAAGGTGTCGCCGCGGACGCCAATTTCAGCCAAGTTGGTGGCGGATCTCATCCAGACAGCGGGTGCCGATCGCCTGCTTACGGTCGATCTTCATGCCGGCCAGATCCAGGGTTTCTTTGATATCCCGGTGGACCACCTGTATGCCTCCTCGGCTCTGATCACAGAGGTGCGAAATCTCGCGGGCGACCAGGACATTGTCATCGTTTCGCCGGACTCGGGTGGTGTTCCGCGTGCACGTGCCTATGCCAAGGTGCTGGGTGCGCCGCTGGCGGTGATCGACAAGCGCCGGGATCGGCCCAACGAGATCGCCGAGATGCGAATCGTCGGTGATGTCGCCGGGCGCTACGCCTTCCTGATTGATGACATGGTCGACACTGCTGGGACCCTGGCGAGAGCAGCTGGCGCGGTCTGCGAGGCGGGCGCTACGGCGGTCTCTGCAGTGTGCAGCCACGGCGTGCTCTCTGGTCCGGCAGTCGATCGCATTGAGAAATCGACGCTGAAGAGCCTGATTGTCTCGGACACGGTTCCACTGCGGGAGAACGCGCGTGTAAGTGACAAGATTCGCGTGGTCAGCATCGCATCCCTGATCGCCGAGGCGGTGCGGCGGATTCATACCGGAGACTCAGTAAGCAGCCTGTTCGACCTGGAAGGCTGAGAAGGATTTGAGGCAGCCCAAGGTTGTCGAAAGAGAGTGTTTGTAGCCCGCTGGCGGGCTGAGATAGGCGGCCCATCCGGGCCCCAGGAGGAAGTGATGAGCAATCCCACCATTCATGCAGAACTCAGGACAGATACAGGGAAGGGCGTGGCACGCAGGATCCGTCGGGCCGGACAGGTTCCTGCAGTTGCTTATGGAGCTTCGGGCGAGCCCGTATCTTTGAGCATCAACCCCCGCGACCTCGAAGCCCTCAAGAAGGGTGCCCTGGGCTGGAACCAGCCCATCAACCTCGAAGTAACTGGTGGCAAGGCGGTGGGCACGGTCCTCCTCAAGGCAGTCGATAAGCACCCGACTTCGGGTCAGTTGCTACACGCAGACTTCATCCGCCTCGAAGAGGGTGCGACGATGAGCCTGCAGGTACCGTTGCGCATCGAAGGCGAGTCCCCCGGTGTTGCCGAGGGTGGCTTGCTGAACCTGCCGCTGCGCGCGCTGCCTGTTCGTTGTCTTGCCTCGAACATCCCCGAGGGCATTTCGGTGGATATCAGCGAGCTGGCCGTCGGTGATCGCGTGATGCTGAGTGAGCTCACCCTGCCCGAGGGCGTGACTACTACCCTGGAAGATTGTGCGATCGTGTCCGTGGTGGGCCGCCGTGGCGGCAGCATCGAGGATGAGTTGGCTGCTCTGGATGCGGAAGCAGCAGAGGGTGAAGAGGGCGCCGAAGGTGAGGAAGGCGCTGCCGAAGGCGGCGAAGAGTCCAGCAAGGAGTCTGGAGAAGCGTAGGGACGAACGGTGCACGTCGTTGTCGGCTTGGGGAACCCTGGAATTCGGTACCAGGGTACTCGTCACAACATCGGCTTCGAGGTCGTCGACCTCCTGGCCCGTCGCCACGGTATTTCACTGAAGGAGAAGAAGTTTAAGGCTCACATCGGTACGGGTCGGATCGCCTCGGAGTCGGTCATGCTGGTCTGCCCCCAGACCTTCATGAATTGCAGCGGCGACAGCATCAGTCCCCTGGTCGGATTCTACAAGCTGCAGGTGGACGCCCTCGTTGTCCTGCACGATGACCTGGACCTGCCCATGGGCGCCGTGCGAGTGAAGAGTGGGGGAGGTCACGGTGGCCACAACGGTCTCCGCGACCTGGTCGCGAAGCTGGGTGGCCCGGACTTTCAGAGAGTTCGAGTCGGCATCGGTCGTCCCGAGGGGCCCATGAGGCCGAAGGACTGGGTGCTGTCCCGGTGGCACAGTTCGGAGAGTGCCCGGTTGTCCCTCATCCGGGAGCGGGCCATCGAGGCTGTGGAAGCTGTCCTCCAGCACGGTGTGGTGGAGGCTATGAACCAGCTCAACGGGCAAGAGCTCGTTGAGCCGTAAGAGAGAGACACGACGCCGCCATCGGTGGCGCCAACAGGAGAGGAGAGTTGCTGGATGTACTCCAGAGAATATGAACTCGTCTTCATTGTCCGTCCTGACGTGACGGATGAGGACATCGAGACGATCAAGGACCGCTGCAGTCAGATCATCAGTGAGCGCGAGGGCAAGGTCCTCAAGGTCGATGACTGGGGCAAGCGCAGGCTGGCCTACGAAATCCGAGATTACAGCAAGGGTCACTTTGTCTTGATCAACTACCTGGGCTCGACGGAGATCGTCAATGAGCTCGAGCGCACGCTACGGATCGATGACTCGTTGCTGCGTTTCCTGACCGTCAAGCTTGCTGATCGGGTTGAAGTTGAGGCCCGAGTGGCTGAGGCTGCAGCTGAACAGGAGCGCGCTGAAGCAGCAGCTGAGGCTTCCGCACCGGCCGAGACGCCGGCCGCGAAGCCGGCTGAGACGTCGGCTGAGAAGCCGGCCGAGAAGCCGGCCGAGACGGAGACCCGGAGTGATGCCCCTGCAGGAGCCTGAACAGCCAAGCTTGCCGCCACCGGGAACCCTCTGGTTAGCGGCTGCGGTGAACGGCACCCTGGCAACTGTGGTGTTTTCGCTACCGTTGCCGCCGGCCCTGTTGGCGCCGGTGCCTCTGATGATCGCCTGGCGGCGGTACGGACGAGGGGTTGGCCTGGCAACAGCGGGGGTGGCGCTGGTTTCGGCAGCGCTGCTCAAGGGTGCGGCGGGGTACCTGGCGATGGGTACAGCAGATGCCTCAGCGCCGGTGGCGCCGGGAATGCTGGCTTTCGTGGCCCTCGTCCTGGCCCCAGCGTTGTTGCTCTGCTGGAGCTTGGAGCGACAGGAAACGGCAGCACGGGCCCTGACCGCTGCTGCCGGCATGTACCTGGGCCTCGCTTGCGTGGTCCTGGCAGCGATGGAGTTGCTTTCGGCCGGGGAGAGCCTGGCGATACGAGGCAACGAGTGGATAGGAAAGGTGCTCGATGCGGCGATCGTATCGGGCAAGGAAACTGCACGAGGAGACCTGAACGCCATGGAGGCAATCGGCACATTGGAGAGCCGTCGCCAGTGGTATCAGCACTGGGCCACCGTCTTGCTGCCGTCACTGGCTGCCAGTTCGGCCGTGCTCGCGATGTGGGTCAATGTCATCTACTCGCGCTGGTTCACAGGTCCCCGCGACAAGGGCGACGATCTCTGCCGGTGGCAGTTGCCCATGTGGGTGATGTACCTGTTTATGGTGTGTTGCGCGGCGGTGGTCGTGCAGGTGGGCCCTCTGGCTGGCATCTTGCCACGCTGGGAGCCCGCACTTGTTGTGGCTGCCAACGGCCTGGTGCTGTTGGTGACTCTGTACTGGCTGCAAGGTGCAGCCGTGGCGAATTATTTCTTTTTCCGTCTACGGGTCGGTCCAATCACCAAGGTGGTTGGGATCGGCTTGCAGGCGGTCCTCATGGTGCGCCCGGTCACGTCAGCGATGTACGCAGCGACGGGAATGGCCGATGCGTGGTTCGACCTGCGTCGATTGGACGAGCCGGTCGACGATGACAATGGAGAAGAGCGATGAAGGTCATCCTCAAGGAAGAGATTGACAACCTGGGTAACGCCGGCGACCTCGTGATGGTCAAGGACGGCTACGCCCGCAACTACCTGATCCCGCGGCAACTGGCCATCCGTGCCGATACCCGGAACCTCAAGGAACTGCAGCACCACCAGCGTGCCCTGGAACGTCGCCGCGCAAAGCTGAAGGCTGACGCGATCGAATTGGAGAAGCAGTTCGAAGGGGTCGGTCCGATTGTCGAGGTCCGTGCCTGCGGTCCCGATGGCAAGCTCTTTGGTTCCGTTACCAGCAAGGACCTGGTCGGTGTTCTCAGCGAGCGAAATGTTACGGTCGACAAGCGCCAGGTCGCGCTTTCGAATCCCATCAAGCGTCTCGGCGAATACGAGGTGATCGTCAAGCTGGGCCAGGGCCACACGGCGACCTTGCAGGTCTCTGTCGAGCCCGACGAGGCGAGCGCGACAGCGATTGCCTCTGCCAAGGCGGAGGCCGCTGAGGAGGCTGCTGCAGCGGAAGCTGCTGCTGCTCGTGAGGCCGCTCGGGCGGCTGCCCGTGCTGCTCGCGAAGCGGACTCCGAGGCTTCGACGGCCGCAGAGGATACTGCCGAAGCTGCTGGCGACGAGCAGGCCGAAGCCGCTGGCGACGACGTTGCCGAGAGCAGTGACGAGACGGTAGCGAACGACGCCGAAGCCGAGTAGCAGGCGTCGCCGGGTAGTTGTTGCTCTTTGTCCTGGGATCGGGCCACGAAATTCGCGGCCCGATCCAGTCCCTGAGCCCCTCGCAGGCAGGCGTGGAAACTTTGACTTTTCCGGGCCAGCGCCGGCGTGCATGATCTTCCCGTCAGTGGGGACTCATCCCATGATCGAGGAGCCAACTCCGTGCCAGCAATGAGCCAGGCTGTAGACCGCAAAGAACCCCAGGATCCGGTCGCTGAGCGCGCTCTGCTCGGCTCGATCCTACTCAGTCCAGAGAGCCTCCACGAGGCGCGAGAGCACAGCCTCTATCCAGAGCATTTCAGCCAGGAACCTCATCGCCTCATCTACAGTTGCTTCCTTGACCTGGCGGCCAAGGGCACGCCTGTCGACCTGGTCACCGTGTCGGGCTGGCTCGAAGAGCGCTCGACGATGCAGAGCGTGGGCGGCTACAGCTATCTCTCGAGCCTCTCCAGCGGCGTCCCCGCCGTCACCAACTTTCCCGCCTATGTCCGCACCGTTCTCGACAAGGCTGTGCAGAGGCGATTGCTGGCAACGGCACGCACTATCGAAGAGGGGATTTACGCCGGCGAAGAGTCCGCAGCGCAGAGCCTAGAGGCCGCT
This sequence comes from uncultured Rickettsiales bacterium, assembly GCA_964490445.1. Classification (GTDB taxonomy): domain Bacteria; phylum Myxococcota_A; class UBA796; order UBA9615; family UBA9615; genus UBA6601. The sequence continues at coordinate 19,912 of CAZBDA010000039.1, forward strand.
GAGAAGCAGATCTATGACCTGGGCCAGGAACACCAGACCTCCAAGATTCATCGGCTTGTCGCTATCGTGGAGGACGTCTACGAGCAGCTTGAGCAGCGTTTCAACTGCCCCGAGGATGTCACTGGGGTACCGACTGGCTTCCGCGATCTGGATGCGATGCTGACGGGTTTCCAGCCGTCGGACCTTGTGATCCTTGCCGCAAGGCCGTCCATGGGCAAGACGGCTTTTGCCCTCAACCTCGTCTCCAACGCAGCGCTGATGGCGGACTCGGCGGTCGCCTTCTTCTCCCTGGAGATGAGCAAGGAGCAACTGGCCACCCGCCTGCTGTGCTCTGATGCGCGGGTGTCCGGCCAACGGGTGCGGACCGGTCGGGTGACACAGGAGGATTGGCCTCCCCTCACCGAGTCTCTCAAGCGCCTGTCGAAGACCCGCATCTTCATTGACGACATGCCCAACATCTCGGTCTCCGAATTGCGCGGCAAGTGTCGCCGCCTCAAGGCCGAGGGCAACCTCGATATGATCATCGTGGACTACCTCCAGTTGATGCGGGCCGACCGCGATGACATCAGCCGCAACGCATCGCGTGAGCAGGAGATCTCGTCGATCAGCCGCGGTCTGAAGGGTATTTCCAAGGAGTTGGAGGTCCCGGTGGTCGCGTTGTCCCAACTCAATCGTGGTGTCGAGTCTCGGACGGACAAGCGCCCCATGCTCAGCGACCTTCGTGAATCCGGTGCAATCGAGCAGGACGCCGATGTGATCATGTTCCTGTACCGGGACGAGTTCTACAACGAGAGCTCGGAGAAGAAGGGCCTCGCTGAAGTGCTCGTGCGCAAGCAGCGGCGCGGCCCGATCGGCGATGTCGAGCTTGCCTGGCGTGCCGAGATCACTCGCTTCGAGAACCTTGCGCGAGACAATTGGCACTCTGGAACCGGTTAACCGGCATGCTGCGCAGACGCGCAGGCTCCGATTTGAGCATCCTTCGGCTGGCCTCGATCCTGTTTGTCTCGGCTATTCTGCTCTGTGTAGTCGCTGCCCCTGTCCACGCGGAACCTGCTCTGTCGGAGGCCGCTGAGCGAAGCGACGCAGCCCGTCCCAGGATCGACCTGCGCGGCATGGGCCACCTGTTTCCACTGCGTCTGCACCTGGTCCACGGAGGACGTATCGACGGGGCTCTAGGGGGAGTCGACCTTGCTGCGGATGAGTTGCTGTTGGTGCGGCCACGGCGGTCCTTTCGGGTCCACTTCAGCCTGATTGAAGCAGTCACGCCGCGAGCGCAACTGCTGCCTCCGGGTGAGGACGGTCAGCTTCCCGCCCCGCCGCTGATTTCCGACTCGACGCGATTGAAGTTGAGGTGGCGGCCCACCTGGCGCAGCCACCTCGGAGCAGTGATGTCCTTTGTGGTTCCGGGCACGGGGCAATTCATCCAGGAGGACGAAGTCGGTGTAGGGATCCTGTTCCTGGTGAGTGACCTGTTCTTTATTACGGCGGCGGTTCTCGCCTTTGTGGGCCCGAGCAACCTGCGGCTGGCCGAGCGGCGGGCGGTCGGCGGCACCTTTGTGGCGCTCGCGCTGAGCACGTCGATCCTCTCCTCAGTGCACGCCTTCAGAGCCGGCCGGGTGCGGGCTCCGAAATCCGAGCCGCGGTCACGACCCTAATCGAAGGAGCGACCGGGGTAGTTGACACCGACGGGGCCTTTTGGCCAAGATCCGTTGGCACTGCGTGGCTCGTGCGTGCCAGCTAACGGGTGCGAGAGCCGGCCTGTCTCGGTGCTCGCTTCCATTTAAGTAAGCCCTGGAGGGGCCAATGCCGAAGAAGAGCGCAAAGAACAACGGTTTTTCTACCAAGGCTCTGCGCAAGCAGCTCGATGAAGCCGCCAAGTTTGCTGAGTGGGCTACGGCTGCACAGGCACACCGGAATGAGTTTCAGGAGGAGGTTGTAGGTGCGGTCATTGCGGGCTACCTCAACAAGTTCGATGCCATGCTGCCCGACTTGCTGGAAGCCTCAGAGTCCGCCCGGACCGCCCGCGATGAGTTGGTTGGTAAGGCCGGCGACATGGAGGCTCGGGCAGCGTCGATCGAGGCGCAGGTTGATGAACTCAAACTCCGACACGTGATCGGTGAACTCGACGCCGAGGCTTTTGAGACAGCACAGGCAGAAGTTCGTGCCGGTCTCGACATGGAGAGTCTCGAATCTGCCCGCTCATCGATGGCCGACATCGACACCCAATTGGAGCGCCTGGCGCAGGTCCAGGGCTCGATGGCCGAAGTTCGAGGAGGCTCGGCAAGCGCTTCGGCGTCCGCGCCCGCTGCCCCCCCGCCCGCTGCTCCCGAGCCCCTGGCTGATCCCGAGCCTCTGGCTGATCCAGCGCCGCCGGCTGAGCCAGAGTTGGCCGCTGATCTGGAACCGGCTGCTGATCTGGAACCGGCTGCTGATCTGGGACCGGCTGCTGATCTGGAACTGGCCGCTGATGCCGAACCGGCCGCTGATCCGGAACCGGCTGCCCAGCTCGACGAGGGGCATGCAGACGACGGCGACATGGATCCAGCGTCCTCGCTGGTGGGCGATGACTTTGACTTTGGCCTCACGGGGTCACCGGAATCGTTGGCTGAAGACGAGTTGCCTGGACTCGATGTAGACGCTTCGCCGGGCGGTGAAGCTGACGAGATCTGGGACGTCGACCTGCCCGGAGCTTCGCCGGAAGCCGAGAGTGCAGAGCCGGAGATTGTCGCTGAAGATGTCGAAGCTGAAGGTGCACCGGCCGATGCACCCCAGGACTCTCTTGCTACCGGCATGGTGGATGCTCAGTCGGACCTGAAGTTGCCCGCGGCCGCTGAGGACGACCTGGAGGCGCCTCCTGGGGACGGCACGCGCCTGGTCGTCACCAGCCCCGGCTCGGAAGCTGTCGTTTATCCCTTCAACGGCGAGGTGATGAGTCTCGGCCGGGGACGCAACAACGACGTGCAGATCAAGAATGATGGCAAGATCTCTCGCTATCACTGCCGGATTTTCCGTCGTGGGGACGAGTTCGTGGTCGAGGACAACAAGTCGAGCAACGGTACGCTGGTAAACGGCAAGTTGGTGACTCGACAGCGTCTCGACGGCGGTGAGCAGGTGCAGGTTGGTGAGACCCGCGTGCTGTTCTTCGCCAGCTGACCCCCCAGGTCATTCCCATTGAGCGACCTGAGCCCGGCTCAGGGTTACGAGCTTCTTGCGCTGGCCAGGAGTGCCCTTAGAAGGCACGTGCTGGGCGAGAGAGCAGAGCCTGTCTCCTATCCTGCCGAGCACCCCCTGGCGCGTCGTCTTGGGGCCTTTGTGACACTGCGCCTTGCCGGTCGGCTGCGCGGTTGCATTGGTCAGACCGAGGCCACGGTGCCACTGCATGAAACCGTGGCTGCTATGGCGGTGGCCGCGGGCAGTCGAGACCCGCGATTTTCTGCGGTCGAGGAACATGAAATCGATGACCTGGAATTCGAGGTCTCAGTGTTGGGCGTGCTGGTGCCGTGCGGCGTGGACGAGGTGTTGCTCGGACGGGATGGGCTGGTCGTGGCCAGCAAGACGCGGCGTGGGCTGCTGCTACCGGAGGTGGCTGCTGCCCAGGGTTGGACCGTGCAGCAGTTTGTCGAACACACCTGCATGAAGGCGGGGCTTCCGGCCGACGCAGTGCCCCTGCAGGCTGCCCTGTATCGCTTTGAAACTCAGCACTTCGAAGAGGAGCCGTCCGGCTCAGTCTGAGTCCGAGTTGGAGTCCGAGTCCTGCTCGGCGCACAGGCTCAAGCTGCTTTGCCTGCAGGAGTCGGCACCACGCCGGACCGCGACCATCTCCGCGACGATGCTGACCGCAATTTCACCGGGCTCGAGCGCTCCGATGTCCAGCCCGATGGGGGCGTGGACCTGCGCAAACTGCTCTCCCTCGATGCCCCGTTTGCGATACCTGCCCAGGAAACGTCGTACCTTCGCGCGGCTTCCGATCATGCCCAGGTAGCGATATTGGCGGTCCACGCACCGGGCGAGCAGTTCCTCGTCGAGGCGGTGGGAGTGGGTGACGATGACCGCGTAGCTGTCGGGGCCCCAGGGCAGTTCGTCCAGTACATCAGTGGCTACAGCGCAGGTGAACGAGGTGGCGGTAGCGTGCACTTCGCTGTTGCAGTGTTCCTCGCGCTCGTCGACGAGGTGAATGCGAAAACCTGCCTGGTGAGCCACCTCGCACAGCGTTTTGCCGACGTGGCCGCCACCAAACAGGATGAGCCATGGACTGTTGCCGATAGGTTCGATGAGGATTTCCATTCGGCCGCCACAGCACATGGCGAGATCCCGTGAGAGGTGGGCCTGGAAGAGCCGGGTGTCGCCAGATTCCAACACGTCGATCGCCTGCTCAATCGTGGCCTGCTCGATGGCTCCGCCGCCGATGGTGCCATCGATGCGGCCGTCGGGGTAGACGAGCATCTTGCTTCCCGCCTTCTGCGGGGAGGAACCAGCACTCTGGGTGACAGTACACAGGGCTGCGGGTTCATCCCGGGACAGGGCATCCAGGATCTTGCGGTAGATCTCGACCATGGCGGCATCCTAGCTGGAATCGGAGCCGAGAAGGTCGGGTGCCCACCGTTGTCCTGCGCTGTTTGGGACTGTCTGCCCCTTGGATTGGATTGGACAATGCCCGCGCCCGGGTCTTGCTGGCGAATGCGACTGCATGGCCCGAATGGAAGCAAGAACTCAACATGGCCCGGTGCTTGCGGTGCACCGGGCCATGTCGAAATACAGGAGCGCAGAGCGGGTCGTACCCACCCTGGAACGTGCTGGGCTAGACCGCGATGAGCGGCGCGATGACCAGAGCTACCACGCACATCAGCTTGACCAGGATGTTCAGGGCCGGTCCCGCTGTGTCCTTGAAGGGGTCGCCGACCGTGTCGCCGACTACAGCTGCGTGATAGGCGTCGCCACCCTTCTCGAGCACCGTGCCGTCCGGCAGCGTGAAGCCACCCTCGAAGCTCTTCTTGGCGTTGTCCCAGGCGCCGCCGGCGTTGGACATGAAGATGGCCATCAGCACGCCGCACACGGTGACACCGGCCAGCAGGCCGCCCAGCGCTTCGGGCCCAAAGAGGAAGCCAACCGCCACAGGGGTGACCACTGCCATGCCGCCGGGCAGCATCATCTTCCTGATTGCTGCCGAGGTCGAGATGTCCACGCACCGTGCTGTGTCGGGCTTGGCGGTGCCCTCCAGCAACCCTTCGATCTCGCGGAACTGTCGACGGACTTCTTCGATCATGTCCATGGCTGCCTCGCCGACAGCCTTCATGGCCATAGACGAAAACAGGAAGGGGAGCATGCCGCCGACGAACAGACCGCCCATCACCATGGGCTCGCTGAGGTCGATGCTCTCGATGCCGGCCTGCTGCCTGAATGCTGCAAACAGGGCCAGTGCGGTCATGGCCGCCGAGCCAATCGCGAATCCCTTGCCGATGGCGGCGGTTGTGTTCCCCACTGCATCGAGCGTGTCGGTGCGCTCGCGAACGACAGGCTCCTGATTGGACATCTCGGCGATTCCGCCGGCGTTGTCAGCGATGGGGCCATAAGCATCGACTGCCAACTGGATGCCGGTGGTACTCAGCATACCCAGCGCTGCGATGGCGACGCCGTACAGGCCGGCTACGTGGTTCGATGCGACCACGCCAACGGCAATCATCAGGATAGGCACTGCGGTGGACTGCATGCCCACACCCAGGCCGGCGATGATGTTGGTGGCATGCCCGGTCCGGCTCTGCGCGGCGATGTCGTTCACCGGCCCCTTGCCCATCGAGCAGTAGTACGAGGTGATGAGGCCGATGCCGACGCCCACAGCGAGGCCAATGACGGTGGCGATGCCTACGTCTGTCCAGCTGGTGTCACCAGTTCCGCCTTCCGGCCACAGGTAGTAGGCGAGCACGAAGGTGAGTCCGGCCATGACGCCCGCTGCCCCAAAGGCTCCTGTGTCCAGAGCATGCTGGGGATTGCCTCCCTCCTTGGTCTTGACTACGAAGGTGCCGAGCAGCGAGCAGAGGGTGCCGCCGGCGGCGATGAGCAGGGGCAGAATCACGGGTCCGAGGTTCGCCTCAAAGTCAGCTGCCGGGTTCGCGCCGCCGGTCACCGCGGTATAGCCGAGGCTCAGCACCATGGCGCCGATGATGGCGCCGACAAAGGACTCGAACAGGTCCGCGCCCATTCCGGCGACGTCACCGACGTTGTCACCGACGTTGTCGGCGATGACGGCGGGGTTGCGCGGATCGTCTTCGGGCAGGCCGGCCTCGACCTTGCCGACCAGGTCCGCACCGACGTCGGCGGCCTTGGTGTAGATGCCACCACCCACGCGGGCGAACAGTGCGATAGAAGAAGCGCCCATCGAGAAGCCGGTGAGTACGCTGAGGACCTGGGCGAGGTTCCAGCCCATGCCGCTGTAGACGAGGTACAGGCTGCTGAGGCCGAGAATCGCCAGGCCGACCACGCTCATTCCCATGACAACGCCGCCGGAAAAGGCGACATTCAGTGCCTCAGACAGGCTGTTCTGTGCCGCCTTGGTGGTGCGCACGTTGGCGTTGGTGGCGACTTTCATGCCGAAATAGCCGGCCAGGGCCGACAGAGTGGCCCCGACGACGAACGACAGGGCGATGAGCGGGTGTTGACCCGCCCCGGTGTTGGCCAGTGCGAGAAGCACGGCAACGGCGACCACGAACACCGACAGGACCTTGTACTCGCGAGCGAGGAAGGCCATAGCCCCCTCTTGGATGGCATCGGCGATGCTCTTCATCTCGTCCGTTCCAGCATCCTGCTTGCTGACCCACGAGGCCTTGAGCCAGGCAAAAGCGAGGGCGATAAGGCCGGTGGCCGGGACGGCGTAGACCAGGGTGTCCATGTTCATCGGATGTGTGCTCCGTGGGGGGTTTGTTGGCGTGCTGGCGATGGGTTTCCTGGGGCTACCTATCGCCAACTTGCGCCTAACTACATGGCCGATACCAGCGTGTCAATTCAGCGGGCCCGTCTCCTGCCGATGGTGATGGTTTGGCTGTGCAGTGCAGTCCTCTTTCTCTGTAGCTCCGCACCCGCTTCCGCTGGCACATCCATGGTCCCGCTGCAGCCGCCCTCAGTGCTACTGCCGGTGGTGGGACTGCACTTGCGCCTGTTGCCGGCACTCTCGCCCAGCCCCCAGTACACCGAACTTGCGGTGACTCTCGTGTTTCGTTGGCGGCTGGGTCGCGCCGCCCCTCGCAGCCGCCTGCCGCAGTGGCTGTTGTTGCGCTCGCGGGTAGCTCATGACGGACTGAGCTTTGCTGCCTGTAGCGAGCCGTCCCTGCAGCCCTGGCTCCGCGATTCCAGTATGCCGAGCTGCCCCAGAGACTTTCTTGCCGAACCGCAGCCCTGATCTTCCCCCAATCCTGGAGCCCCCATGAAAAAGCACCTCGCCGTACTCCTCGTGCTTGCCGCGGCCTTTGCCGATAGCCGCGTGGCAACGGCCGAGTCCCCAGCTGTGCCGAATGGATTGCACCTGCATGCAGACCAGTCCACGTCCTGTGATCCGCAGTCGCGACAGCCGACCCCAGCAGTGAAACCCTCCACCCGAGAACAGGTCGCGGTCCTCGACGATTTCGCGGACGAACCGAGCATCGACGATGTGCAGAGCTGGGCTGTGCACCATGCCCATCTCAGCCCCTTTGAGGCGAGCCGCCTGTTGCGTCATGCGCGATTGCGCGGTGCGCTGCCCACCGTCCGTCTGCACGCTCGCTATCGGAACGTCTCCTCGACCCGGTGGGACGAGGTGTCCGTCGTCGACAGGCGCGATCTCGACAATGATCTCAGTATCAACCTGTGGCTGGAGTGGGACCTTGCAGAACTCGCTGCAGGAACCGACCTGGCTCGTGCCCTACGAGAGTCCCGGGCTCGTCTCGAGCTTCGCCATGCTGTGGTAGCGCAGGTGACGGCTGACTACTTCGATCGGCGTCGGCTGCAGGTGGACGAAAGGCTGGCCCGGGAAGAACAACCCGACATCATCGTTCGTCGCAGATTGCGAGTGCAGGAACTCGACGCTACCCTTGACGGCCTCACGGGTGGACGCTGGAGTCATGCCCTTCGGAGTGATTCCGGTGAACGACCTCGAGAAGATCCTGATTCTCGACTTCGGGTCCCAGTACACTCAGTTGATCGCGCGTCGGGTCCGTGAGCAGAACGTCTATTGCGAGGTGCGGCCTTACAGCCAACCGCCCGACGCCGGGGAGGCCGATGAGCTTGCTGGGCTGATCCTCTCAGGTGGGCCGGCTTCGGTGTATGCCGAAGGAGCCCCGCGCATTCCCCGCGAAGTTCTCGACCTCGGGCTGCCTGTTCTCGGCATTTGCTACGGGATGCAGTTAATTACCGAGCTGCTGGGCGGCGAGGTGGTGGCTGCGGGTGAACGTGAGTTCGGGCACGCCGAGTTGCGTCCCAACGGCAGGGACTCCGCCCTGCTGGCGGGTTTCTCGTCCGACCAGCCCGCCGCGGTCTGGATGAGTCATGGCGACAGGGTCTTGCGATTGCCGGACGGTTTTTCGGCCATCGCCACGAGCGACAACAGCCCCTACGCAGCCATGGCTTCGGACGACGACCGCACTTTTGGAGTGCAGTTCCACCCCGAGGTAGTTCATAGTCCTCGCGGTGCCGAGATCCTGCGTAACTTTGTGGCCGGTGTCTGTCGCTGTCGGTCAAACTGGACGATGGGCAATTTTCACGAGAGCGAGGTCGCCCGAATCCGCCAGGTGGTTGGTGACGGCCGCGTGATCCTCGGGCTGTCCGGTGGCGTAGATTCTACCGTGGTCGCTGCCCTGCTCGCCGATGCTATCGGCAGCCAGGCCACCTGTATTTTTGTCGACAACGGCCTGCTCCGTTGGCGCGAGGCCGAGGAAGTGATCGAGTTCTTCAGCGACTTCCGTGGCATCGACTTCGTGCACGTGGACGCGAGTGACCGGTTCCTTTCAGCCCTGGCCGGTGTGTCTGATCCCGAGCGCAAGCGCAAGATCATTGGCCACGTGTTCATTGATGTCTTCGACGAGGCGTCTGAGCGAGTCGATGGTGCGCGCTTCCTCAGTCAGGGCACGCTGTACCCGGATGTCATCGAGAGCGTGTCTCCCCACGGAGGGCCGTCGGCAACCATCAAGAGCCACCACAACGTCGGGGGGCTTCCCGAGGACATGAAGTTGGAACTGCTGGAGCCACTGCGGGATCTTTTCAAGGACGAGGTCCGGGCCCTGGGTCGCGAAATGGGAATCCCAGAGGCGCGGCTTGGCCGGCACCCGTTCCCTGGCCCCGGCCTGGGAATTCGCATCCTCGGAGAGGTGACCCGCGAGCGTTGTGATCTGCTGCGCCGGGCGGACCACATTTTCATCTCCGAACTGCGATCTGCCGGTCTCTACGATGAGATCTGGCAGGCCTTTGCCGTGCTGCTACCCGTCCAATCCGTGGGTGTGATGGGTGATGAACGAACCTACGAAGATGTCTGTGCGCTGCGCGCCGTCAGTGCCCGCGACGGCATGACCGCTGACTGGTTCGACATGCCGCGAGATGTTCTCGCCCGCTGTTCCAATCGCATCATCAACGAGGTGCGAGGCATCAACCGGGTCGTCTACGACATCTCCAGCAAGCCGCCCGCAACCATCGAGTGGGAGTAAGATCCCCGGGTGCAGTGTGCGACCCATTCTGAGAGCACGGCAATAGGCCTCTGTGTTGCCTGTAGTTCTGGGGTCTGCGCGAGCTGCTCTACCCGCTTGCAGGGGCGTAACTTTTGCGTCCGGTGCCTGGCAGAGCGCGCGAGTTGTGACGCAGACGCGACCGTCCCAGCGGCGGGTGCTGCGCTTCGCTGGCTGGTTGCACTGTCGGCTTTTGCCAGTGCGTTCGTGCTGATGTCGGTGGTCACAAGCCTCGGTCTTCTGCTCTACCTGATGGGCTAGGTCACGCCGGGGGTGATGTGGGTGGAGCCTTGAAACACAGCCCGACCGGCTACCGGTTTCGAGCCAGTCGAGCGGGGGCTGCCGTGCTCGTCGACGAGGCGGTCTCGTTGTTCCAGCAGGACCCGCTTCGCTGGCTGCTGGCAGGGTGGCGCCCGGTGTTTCCGCTCACGCTTGCCCTGTTGGTCTTCGTTCGCTTCCATCGGGTCGAGTGGCTGGATCAGCAGTGGGGAGCAACGCAGCAGGCCGGGTCCCTCGGGCTGTCCTTGTTGGTGGTCTGTGCCTGGCTGTTGCGGTCCGTAGGGCAGGGGAGAGTCTGCTGTGCGGTGTTGGAGCAGATTCACCCGCGGGCATTAGCGCACCTACGTGCGACGGCGGCTCCGCTTCGGCCCATCGAACAGGGCTGGAACCTCGCATTGCTCGCGTTGATTACCGCTGGCATGGCCCTGCTCGGTGGCATGCTCGGCGGTGTTCCGGGGCTGGTCGCGGCAGGCTTTCTCGCCCCGGTAACGGGCATCATTGTGTTCGAAGGTCGCCGCCTTCCCGATGCGCTGGTGCGCCGCCTGCACCTGCCGTTGGGGATATCGGTGCGTGGTGCGCTGGCGCTGGCGCTGACGCAGTTCCTCGTCTTCCTGACCTGGATCAACCTGGTCGCCGGCGCTCAACTGCTCGTCCTGTTGGTACGTATGGGCACCGGCCTCGACCTCGCCGTGGTGGAGCGCCTGGTTGCCCTGAGCAACCCCGGTTTTCTGTTTTTCAGCCTGGGCATTGCCTTTTTGTTGGTGGAACCGCTGTGGGCGATCCAGCGAGCTCTCATCTACCTCGACACTCACCTGAGCCAGTCGGGAATTGACCTCTTGGAACGTTGGGAGGAACTGGCTCCGACAGTGGCTGATGCTTGCGCGCCGAAATTGTCGCCACAGGCGCCGGGGTTGGCGAACCCGCCATTGGCACGAGTCCTCTCGTTGGTATTGGCGGTGTTGTGTGGAGTGGCGACGGCTGGCCCCCTGCAGGCCGCCGATGCTGCGAACGAGGTGGAGGCTGCCCAGGCGGTCGAGTACGTGACTGCGGGCGACTTCGCGCTGCGCCTTGAAGCCCTTGCCGACATGTTTGAGCAGCGGGTGGACTCGTACAAAGAGACCGGCTCCGAGGAGATGAGTAGCCACCTGCTGAGTCTCTCTGATCAAGGCGAGACCCTGGTGCGTCTTGCCGACGGCTCGGTCGTTCCCTTCCATCTCCTGTCACTGCGCAGGTCTGTGCCGGAAATCCTGCACACCGACGCCCAGCGCGACCACCTGCTGCGCCTGGTGGAGCGCCTGCGAGCCAGCGCGAAGCTCCTCAGACAGGTCGACGAGGAACTTGCGGGCGCAGAACAACCCTCCTCGGCCGGCACTCCCAGCCCGGCTGACCACTTGCGTGCCGAACTCAGTGATCCTGGCTACCTGCTGCCGCCGAGTGAAGTTGGCGGGCGACTCTACCGAGAGGGACTCCGCGACCGTCTTGCCCGCTGGTTACGGGACTTCCTCGATTCCCTCGAGCCAGCCGAGGAGCAGACCGCCCCCGAGGTCCGGCAGCTCAGTCCCGTGGCCGTTGGTTTGCTCCTGGCCCTTCTGGTGGTGGCCTTGAGTGCTGTGTTGCTGCGCCGTTGGCGGTTCGAGAAGCCCGACTCAGTGGGCGGCGCGGTGCCGGCCGTTTCGGAGCACCCGGTGCTGGGGCTCGATGCCCGCAGTCATTCTCCCAGTAGCTGGCGTGAGCAGGCCCTCTCCCTTGCTGCCGAGGGGCGTCACAGCGAGGCGGTACGCAGCCTGTTCCTGGCGACGCTGGCGCGCCTGGACCGGAATCGGGAGATTGATTATCGGCCAGACCACACCAACGGCGAGCACCTGCGTTCGTTCGGTGGAGAGCCCGAGCGGCGCCGTCTATTCCTGGTGGCTACCCAGCACTTCGAGGGCTACTGGTACGGCACCACTGAATGTGGGCAGCGTGAGTTCGAGGCGATGGAACAACTCTGCGAGCCGCTGGTGCTGGGTGACGGGTCGGGCCGTCTCGACGGGCTGGGGCAGAGTCGTGCCACGCCGGGGGTGCACCATGGCAACTGATACTCCCGGTGCTGCCCGCAAAGCTACGGCATCCCGTGCCAGTGCCGGTTTGCGGCTGGGCCTGGGGCTGGCCTCGGTTGTTGTGCTGGCGGTGCTGTGGATGCCGTCTCATCCGGGAGACCGGTCGAGCCGGGATCAGGGCGTGCGGGGCTGTGCTGCGTTCGCTGGGGTACTGGAGCGCATGGGCATGGAAGTACAGAGCCTGAGAGTGGGCTTGCGTCCCATCGCTCAGCGACCGGTCGGCAGTGTCCTCGTTCTTCCGGTAGCCCAGGGTGCGCTCGGGAGTCCTGCTCTTGCCAGCTACGAGGTGCAGCGAGTCATCGAGTTTGTCACTTCGGGCTCGACGCTGATCATCGTTACCGACCGTGATCATTCGCTGCTGTCCGCGTTCGGCATCTCGTACCTGTGGGACGAATTAGACGCCGGGCCACGGGGCGCCGTACGACGCTATCGTGGCACTGCAGTGCTGCCTGCGGCTCACGCGCTGGATGGTCCCTTGTCATTGCATGGGCGAGGCGGTCTCGACCCAGGTGCCAGTGGAGCGGAGCCGCTGTTCGCCGTCGCAGGGACTCCCGTGGTGGTGCGCAAGCAAATCGGCGAGGGGCAAGTGGTGGTCGTTTCCGACCCCTTCACCATCAGTAACGAAGGCCTCGGCGCGGGTGCCAACCTCGACTTCTACGTGGGTTTGATTGGTGACTCTCTGCAGCCGTCGGGAGTTGTCATGTTCGATGATCTGCACGCTGGGGCAGGAACGGAGCGGGGCATTGTCGCCTACGCCCGCAACGCAGGCTTTCTGCCTGCATTGCTGCTCATCGCGCTGTTGGCGGTTCTGTATCTGTGGCGGGCGGGCAGCCGTCTGGGTGTCGTGCTGCCTGCCGTCGACCGCCGCGATTCCCGTCCCAGCAGCGAGATGGTCCTCGCTGTTGGCAGCCTCTACGACCGGGCCGGATTGGTGCACCATGCACTCGAGGTTGGTGAGCGCAGGCTCCGAAATCGGGTCGTGGCCCGGGCGCGTCTCGCCTGGGGCGGAGAGGCCATCGAGCTTTGGGTTGAACAGGAGTTGGGGAGCCAGGCTCTGGAAGAGTTGCGCTGGTTGCAGCGGCGTTTCAGCGAGCTTCGAGGACAAGCCCGGCCGGCGATGGAAGATGTCCTGAAGTGGGCCCGTCGCAGCCAGGATTTTCAGGGCCATTGGCCAATTACAGACCGATCGAGCACCAATCCGATAGCTGCAGAGGCACACGCCAGCAGCAGATTACAGAGGGACTGAAGATGACTGAAGAGCAGAGCCAAGCACCTGCTGCCCCGGCAATCGCCGAGTGTGGTCGCCTGGGTAGTGCCGCGGTGGAGGGGATTTCCGCCATCGTCCTTGGACAGGACCGGGCGATTCGGCTGATGCTGTCGTGCCTCCTGGCGCGAGGGCATGCGCTGCTGGAAGGTGCTCCTGGGACCGCCAAAACGCTGCTGGCTCGTGCCGTTGCGCGCACAGTGGACGGCGGCTTCAAGCGCATCCAGTTCACTCCCGACCTGATGCCGTCCGACATCATTGGCACCCACATCTTCGACCCACGTAGCCAGGACTTCGTGGTGCGCGAGGGTCCCGTGTTCACCGATGTGCTGCTGGCCGATGAGATCAATCGCACTCCGCCGAAGACCCAGGCGGCCCTGCTCGAAGCCATGGAGGAGCGAACGGTAACGCTCGACGGGAGTCCCCGCCTCATTTCTCCGCACTTCACCGTGTTCGCGACTCAAAACCCACTCGAGTTCGAGGGCACCTACCCGCTGCCGGAAGCGCAGCTTGATCGATTCATGATGAAGATTCGGGTGATGTATGCGCCGGCAGAGGCAGAGATCGAAGTGCTGCGCCGCTACTCGTTTTCGGATTCCGCGCACAGCGTCGTGGATCAGCAGGTGAAGCCAGTCTTCGACCAGAGGTCGCTGGCGGAACTGAGTGCGAGTGTCGGCGCCGTGCATGCGGAAGATTCGGTGCTTCGCTACGTGCAGCAAATCCTGGCTGCCAGCCGAGAGTCACCGGCCCTGGTGGTCGGCGCCAGCACGCGGGCTGGGATCCACCTGTTGCATGCTTGCCGTGCATGGGCGGCACTGTCCGGGCGGGACTTCGTCACCCCCGATGATGTCAAGGAACTGAGCGGTCCCGTGCTGGCGCACCGGCTGGTTTTGCAAGCCGACGCCCAGGTCGATGGGCTGAGCTCTGACGACGTTCTCGCCAGCACCCTCGCTCGGCTGGAAGTTCCCCGCTAACGGAGTGTCCTCGGTGCCCTTCCTACCCAGTCGACTTCTGCTGCTCTGCCTCATGGCATTGGTGCCGGCTGTCATTCTCGCAGTCGCGTTACCCGGGATGATTCAGGTCGTTGTCCTGGTCCCTTGTGCCCTGGTCGCGGTGTTTCTGTTCCAGGGGTTTCGGGTGCCTCCACCAGACAGCCTGGAACTGCGGCGTGAACTGCCCCTGGCACTGTCTGTTGGTGAGTCCGCCCGGGTGATTCTGCACCTGCGTAATCGCAGCAATCGCCTGGTGCGGGTGGCGCTGGCTGATGGCTGTCCAGTGGCTCTCGGTCCCATCGAGGAGGTGCTCGAGGCCGAACTGGCACCTTTCGGGGAGGCAAAGCTCAGCTACCGGGTGAAGCCGCTTATGCGTGGTGTGCACTCGTTTCTTGCCGTGGATCTTCGGCTCCATCACCCGGGCAGTTTCGCCGAACATCCGCTGCAACTGGACCTCGGTGGTCAGGCTCGCGTTCATCCCAACCTGCGGAACCTGGGGCGCTACGACCTGCGCGCTCGCCGCGACCTCCTGCAACTCGGGGGAGCCCGTCGCACCCGCATTCTCGGGCGGCAGGGGGACTTCGAGCGTCTGCGTGAGTTCGTCACCGGTGACGACGTCCGGCACCTGGACTGGAAGGCGACTGCGCGCTTGCAGCGTCCCATCACTCGGGTCTTCCAGGCCGAGCGCTCCCAGAACCTGTTGATCCTGGTGGATGGCACCCGGCTGATGGCCGCACGGGCTGGCGTTCTCACCAAGATGGACTACGCGGTCAATGCGGCACTCATGCTCGCCCATGTTGGACTTGCCCGTGGCGATCGGGTGGGCGTTGCCATTTTTGACCACAGCCTGCGTGCCTACCTGCCGCCGCGGGCAGGACACGCGCAGTTCGGCCGGATCCTGGACCTGCTGTTCGACCAGCAGGCTACCCACAGCTTTCCCCGGTACCGGGAGGCTGCTCGGCAATTGGTTCGTGACAATCGACGTCGCTCCCTGCTGGTTTGGATTACGGACCTAGTCGACGGCGAGCAGGGTGTTGAGTTGCTGTCTGCGCTGCGTGCACTGCGCCGCCGTCATCTCTCCCTGGTCGTTGCACTGGCTGATCCTCAGTTGGCTGTACTCGCTTCGCAGCGCCCGCGGGACCGGGCCGCGCTGTTCGCTGGTGTCGCGGCGGCAGAGGTGCTCGATGAACGGGAAGCGCTGATGCGGAAGTTGCGGGCAGAGGGGGCCTTCCTGGTAGAGCGTAGCCCCGAACAAATCGGACCCGCAGTGATCGACCAGTATCTCGACTTGAAGCAGCGGGGAAGGCTCTAGATCGCCCGCGATCAGGGACGAGCCGGTGGGTTATGATGCGCCGGATCCATCTCATCCTGGAGCTACTCTGATGCCATCCCTGTCCAAATCTATCGGTCGACTTGCTGGTCCGCTGTCGGCTGCTCTTCTCCTGGTCTCCCTGTTGCCGGGGTGCCCTCCGGAAAGTGACGATGATGATGACGATGTGGTGGCTCCTCCCGGTGTAAGCAGCTGTGACGAAGACAGCGACTGCCTGTTCCAGTCGGGTCTCGAGATCTGCGGCGAGCAGGGTGCTTGCGTGCACGGCGACCGCAACAATTCTATGGAGGACGCACAGCTGGTCGAGGATGGTGATTCAACCGAGCTGTACATCGCTCCGGCGGGCGACGTCGACTGGTTCCGCTTCAACGGCAACCAGGGCGACCTCATCTACATCGCTGCCACCGCAGAGGACTCCGATGTGCTCGACACCCTGATCACGTACTACGACACCGAGGGCAACCAGATTGGCTGGGGAGACGACTTTGATAGGGTCAGTGGGGTTGCACCTAACTCGCGCTACTACTCTGGGGTACCCGCAACGGGTGTCTCGTTTTTCTCAATTCAGGACAAGCGCAGCTGGGCAAATGATCCATCGAACCCACCGACTGGTGGCGCCGGGCACCAGTACCAGTTGTTCT
This sequence comes from uncultured Rickettsiales bacterium, assembly GCA_964490445.1. GTDB lineage: Bacteria > Myxococcota_A > UBA796 > UBA9615 > UBA9615 > UBA6601. Next base: position 36,197 of record CAZBDA010000039.1, read on the forward strand.
TTGGCCGTGTCGGCGGCGCTTCTGCGGCGACCCACGCAAGTGAGTCCAACGACGATTCCAGCACAGCGGTGCCCTGGTTGATCGAGAAGTACGCCACCAATTACAACCTCGGCGGTGGCCTCGAGCCTGTCGGTGATGTTGACTGGATTGCGGTGGATGTCCTCCAGGGTGAGGTGCTGCGGCTGTACGGCTTTCCAGGCAGCGGTTCGCAGGGAACGACCCAGGTTACGGCCTACCTCCCTGATGCGACGACGGCGATTCGCAGCTACCAGGGGCTCGCCTGGGACGCCGACCACAGGGCCTGGATCCCGGTCCTGGAGACGGGCACCTACTACCTCGAGGTGCAGGACAGCAACGGCGGTGGTGGCTTCGACTACTGGTATTTCCTGCATGCTGCCAAGGATGAAGTCGAGAACGGACATCCAGCCGAGGTGGAGCCCAACGGCAGCGCGGCCGACGCCAACGTCGTCAGCTTGGCTCCCGCGGACGGTGAGTCCGTTGCGACGCAGACCCTGTGGGGACGCATTGGTGACGCCGGCGACCAGGATCGCTTCTCCTTCGATACTGAGGCAGGCGACCAGCTGACAGTGAGCTTTGTGCGCACGGCGCACGGGGAGAGTACGGCCGTGCAGATGCAGTTGGTGAACCCGGCGGCCATGGCCAGCGAGTGCACTGCTACTGCCCCCGGAGACGACGATGACTCTGCTGGAGACGACGATGACTCTGCTGGAGACGACGATGACTCCAGCTCCAGTGGCAGTGACACCCTGCCTGCCTGCTGTTCGACTTCGAGTTGTGGCAGCGTGACACCGGCGCCCATCGCCTGGGACGGCAGCGAGGATCCGGTGCTGTCCCTGCAGGAGCTTGGCGCGGGAACCTGGAATCTGTCGGTTTCCGATGTCGACTCGACGGCTGGCGGTGGTGGTAACTACTACGAGTTGACCCTCAGTCTGCTTCGCCAGTAGCGCCCGCTGCTGCTGCCGGTGGTCTCGTGATCCACGGCGCCCGCAGGTAGACCAGCAAGGCAACAAGAGTCATTGCGGCGAAGGTCAGTTTGCCCGCTTCGGAGAGGCCCTCGTGCGGGGTGATGAAGGCCTCGACCAGGCCGGCGAAGACCAGCAGGGGAGCCGCCATGGCTGACAGCCGCAGGGCGTCGCGTGCGCGGGTTCGCAAGGCTGCCAGTCGGGTCCTGCGGCCGGGCCGCAGTAGAGCATCTGCGAGAATGTAGCCGCCGGCCCCGCCGAGGGCGATCGCGAACAACTCGGTGACACCGTGGGGGAGGATGAGCGCCCAGAATGAGAGACTCATGTCCCAACCGAGAAAGTTGGCAGCGATGGCGCCGAGTATTGCGCCATTGAAGAACAGAACAGCGACCGTGCCGATTCCGGCAGTGAGGCCGAAAGCGAACGCCCTGATCGTGACCCCGATGTTGTTGGTCACCAGGTGGCTTGAGAACAAGGCCGCCTCGTCGTCGCTGAGATCGCCGAATCGTTCCGCGCGGTAGTCATCGGGGCGTTCGCCATAGCTAGCCACGACCTCCGGTGGCATGAGGTGATCAAAGGCGTCTGGGCTCGCCAGGCACAAGACCCAGGCCATCAGGAAGCCCAGTCCGAGGGTTGCCCAGGCCATGCCGAGGTAGCCTCGCTCCGCCCGTACCGCTCCGGCCCAACCGTGGCTGAAATAGCGGAGCGAGCGTCGCCAGTTCCACCTTTTGGGAGCATGGATGGTCGTGTAGGCGCGGGCAACCAGGGCCTCCAGGTACTCAGCGACGTCTGCCCGCGCTCCTCGGTCTCGAGCCAGCAGCAAATCCGCGCTCGCCGTACGGTACAATCGCCGCAGCTTGCGTACGTCGCCGGTCGACAGGCCGCGCAGTCCTCGGGCGTCGACGTTCGCAAGCAAAGCCTCCAGTTCCTGCCAGGAACTGAGTTGTCTTCCGAGGGTGCTGTCAAACATGCTCGAGTATCCTGTCCTTACGCCCGAGAATGTCCGTTTTCGCTACACGCTGGCGGGTCCGGGCAGCCGCCTCATCGCCTGGATGATCGATCTCGGGGTGATCTTGGTGCTGCTCGCGGTCATTGGTGTCGCCATGGGCTTAGCCTCCGAGTGGTTCGGCAACTACGCCCTGGCAGTATACGGCTTGCTCTCCTTTCTACTGGTGATGGGCTACTGGATCATCCTGGAGTATCGCTGGGAGGGGAGAACTCCTGGCAAGCGTTTGGTCGGCCTGCGGGTAGTGGGCGAGCATGGGCTGCCGCTGGACTTTACCCAGGTGCTGCTGCGTAACCTGCTGCGTAGCGTCGACCTGCTTCCGGCTGGCGCGGGCTTCGCAGCCCTGTGCAGCTTGCTTCAGCGCCACCATAGGCGTCTCGGTGATCTCGTCGCGGGGACCCTGGTGATTCGCGAACGACGTCCCCCGCGGCCGGCCGCTGTCCTGGGTGACGCCCGCGCTGATGAGTTGGCTTCCGCTCGCAACGAGCTGGGGCTGCCTCCTGATTTCGGGCGTCGCCTGTCACGCTGGGAGCGTGAGTTCCTCCTCGACCTGTGCATTCGTCGCGACGGGCTCCATGACGGGGTACGTATGCGCCTGTTCTCGCAGGTGGCCGAATGCTATCGGC
>CAZBDA010000039.1:38851-39095 GCA_964490445.1 uncultured Rickettsiales bacterium
GGGATCTGCAGCGGATTGCTGCGGGATCACGCGGTCACAGGGACTGCGACCGGGGGCAGCTAGCTGACGGGGTGAAGCGGCTCGTCATCGTCGTCGTCAAGCATGCCCAGGGCAATCAGATGGGTCTCATCCAAGCCCAGGAAGTCCATGGTCTCCCAGAGGATGGCCTCGAGGACTTCGCGGTGTAGTTCGTACTGGTCGTGAGCGCTCTTGCCCAGGTTGAACCGGAACAGAGACACGGAGG
>CAZBDA010000040.1:0-38872 GCA_964490445.1 uncultured Rickettsiales bacterium
CCGTAACCTGCTGATTACAAATCAGCTGCTCTACCAGTTGAGCCACGCCAGCGAAGTTGGGCCCTCCCAGGACCGTAAGTCCCTTATTTAAGTCGGGTTCTTTGGACTATTTCGAGGTTAAGGAGGTCGCCTTTTACACGTGCTGAATTGGAGTGTCAACCGCCTTTTAGCGATTCTGCATTGACCTCACAGCGCCTATCGTTCACGGCACAACGGGGAGCGCGCCCAGCTTCTTGCTGCTCGTGTCGAAGGCGGCGTCATTCACCCGACCATTGATCTTGAAGCGCAACACCTCAGTAGTACTGAGCAAAATGCCGTTACGGAGAAACTCGCGGCGATACGGGATGATGAGTCCCGGGCTCACCTCGCGGTAGTCGGAGTAGCGGTAGACGATGTCACCGCTCGCCGAACGGAAAGCCACCTCCGCCGGACGGTAGCTGCGGGCGTCCACCTCCATTCGCGCGGTCTCAGTACCATCGCTGCCGGTGCCGACCAGTATGAAGCGACTGGAGCCGCCTTCATTTACCCGACCCGCAAGAGTGAGTGCTGCGCCTTTCAGCATCTCCGGGCCATCGGCAGCCAAGGCAAGGGGCACCGAGAACAGCCGCTGCGGGGAGAACTCGTCCAGTCGGGTAGCCACGGCGGCCCGGTTCACCTCGTGGCTCTCGTTGTCCACCATCAGCCAGGCCTTGCCACCGGTAACAATCGTCGCGCTGTCCTTGCCGATGCCGGAGCGGATGCGAATGTCGAGGCGCGAACGCTTGCCCTTCTTGACTCGCAGGTAGCGGTGCACTGCAACCAGTGACTTGCCTTCCGCACTTTCCTTGATGCTACGCCGGTAGGTGACGTCGATCACCCTGGCCTTCTCGAGTACCCGTACGCCCCCGCCATCGCCACCCAGGGCAAGAGAAACCCGCTCGATCAGCACCCCCACCCGGGGCGCGCCACCGAGCGCAGCGGCTAAATTCGGTAGCAGCAGGACCCCGAGCACCAGCCACAGCCAGACAACACCAAATCGGCCATGCTTCACTTGAACCGAACGCACCACAATTCTCCCATCAGTTTCATACCCCGCGAGTGGAGGTTTCGCAGAAGGTACGACCGGTATAGTACCCAGGTGGAATGGAATGAGTCTTAGTGTCAGCGAAGTGGCGCCGCTGGTCCGCTGGTTGGCCGGACGGCTCGACGGTGCAAAGCTACACGATGTGCGGCTGCCGCGCTTCGACACGCTGGTTCTGAGCCTGCGGCGGCCCGGCGAAACCGTACATCTTCTGTTCGCGACAGGTGCCGGCCGTTCTCGACTACACACCATCGATCGGCCACCACCGAACCCGGCCAGTGCGCTGAGCTTCCAGGGACTGCTGCGCAAGGAGCTGTCCGGTAGCGCCCGGTTGGAAGGGCTACAAGAGGATCGGATCGTACGTTTGCACCTCACCCCCCGGGACGGACCGAGGCGAACGCTGGTAGCCGAACTGAGCGACCGGCACGGCAACTTCTTCCTGCTGGACGAGGAAGGCAACATCCTAGGCGCGGCCAACCGACCCAACAGTGACACGCGAGCTCTGCTGAACGGCGAGCACTGGAGCCCACCACCAGCCCTGCAGCGACCTACCCGAAGCGACCGCTTCGAGGGTCCGGCAGGCGAGCAGCGCGATGCCGCCGTGCGCGCGCACTACACGGCCCTGGACGAGCAGCTCGAGTTCACGCGGTGGCAGCAACGACTGCGCTCCGGGCTGACCGGACGACGGCGCAGCCTGCAGCGAAAGGAACGCAAGCAGGAACTCGAAGCAGCGCGCGGACGAGATGCTGAGCGGCTGCGAAGAGAGGGTGACCTGCTGCAGGGTGCCTTCAACCTGCTGGACAAGGGCCTCGAGGAGCTCGAAGTCGACGACTACTACAGCGACCCTGCGAAGAAGGTGACGGTCGAGCTCGACCCGAGCCTGGCGCCACGGGAACAGGTCGAGCGGCGCTACCAGCTGGCACGACGCGCGCAACGCTCGGGACAGAAGGGCTCCGAACGCCTGGCAGGCACCCGAGTACAACTCGAGCACATCGCCCAACAGCTGACGCTCCTCGACACGGCCGGCACCCTCGGTGAACTCGAGGAGTTCGAGGCTGCACTACCAGCGGCCCTACGACCCAAAGAGCGAGCAAAGGGCCCGAAAAGCAGGAAGAAGAAGCCCGGAAAAGGCGGGCCGCGGCTTCCCTACATTGGCTACCGCAATCCTCAAGGAGTGGAGTTGCGCGTCGGCAGAGGCGCCCGCGAGAACGACGACCTGACCTTCCGCCACAGCCGCGGCAACGATGTCTGGTTGCACGTTCGCGGCCGGCCAGGAGCACACGTGGTCATCTGTCGACCCGGGCCTTCTCCCAGCCCCGAGTTGTTGCTGCTGGGGGCGCAGCTGGCCCTCGCGCACTCGGGAATTAAGGAAGGCGCGCGCGAAGAGGTCACCTGGACCCGCGTCAAAGAGGTCCACAAGCCCAAGGGTATGGCGCCTGGCAAGGTCCTGGTTCGACAGGAGAAGGTCCTCTACGTGGAGGCACAGCGCCGGTCACTCGATGTCCTGGAGCGCAATCGGCAGTGAGCGCGTCCCCGGGGCAGCTTCAGTTGGTGATCACCTTCACACTCAACTCGTAGGGCCCCACGCTGGCAGCGACGCCACCGACGATGATGATGTAGTCGCCCGGCGGAAGAACGCCCGTCCAGACAGCCTCTTCGCCCTCTTCGAACACGCGACCACCGATGTTCAGGTCTCGTAGAGAGGTTGCTTCGCCGTCGTCGGGAACCTCGTTGCTATCAATGTCGATGAATGTGGCGTCCCAGAAGGGCTCGTCTGTGTCCGGTCCGTTGACCAGGGAACCAAAATTACTCTGGTAGAAGTTCGGGCTGATGGCGAGGTTCTCCGCCTGGCGCTGGCGGATCTGTGAGAACAGGTTGGTGGGCTGCGGCTCCTCGTCGTCAGGAATTCCATCCTGGTCATGGTCGAGGTTGCAGCTGAAGGTCGAGCTGCCCGCGACACCCGTCGCGGCCTGGTAGGTGCCAGCCGTCGGGTTGTTGCTCAGGTTGCCCTGCGCGGCGATCCAGGTGGGCATGACCACCGGGTAGAGATAGATGCTGGAGTCATAGCAGAGGCCATCGGTCGGGCCGGGGCCAAACCCCCACATGTCGTAGTCAGACGCATCGGGCACGTCGTCCGCGAGTGCCACGGCAAGGAAGGAGTCGGCCAGGGTCGCATTCCCCTCGATGTCGGCAATACGCCGGTCCAGCCAGATGCCGAGCGTTGTCGTCGATGTCAGCGTGAAGCCATAGCGATCGGTATCGGCGATCTCAAACTCGATCTCTTCGCCGCTGGCGCTGTCGTCGTCATCGTCGTCACCACCGGCCGAATCGTCGTCGTCACCGGAAGCAATGGGCTGAATCACGGTGAAGTCACCGGCAGGATCGATCCGCCCGATGGCATGACGCTGGAGACCCTGCGGATCGAGGAAGCCGAGATCCCGGACCGTGGTGATCTTCGCTCCGTCGATGTTTTCGAGAGTCAAACGCGGATTGGCGGGATCCGTGTCGTTGATACGAATCACCTTGGCGAGGAGTTCCGCGCCCTGGGAAGTCTCGATGACCAGGTAGTTCTCCGGTTGCTGGAGGCCACTGACCAACACCACCAGGACACCGTAGTTGCCCGCCACCGAACCAAAGAAGTCAGCCTGCGGGTGGAACAGCGTGTAGTCGAGGTTTTCGGTCTTGGTCAGCGCGCTCACATCCTCGGTCGGTCCGGCCGGGTCGGTGCCGCCGTTGTAGGTGCGATTGAAGCCGCGCACGTTGTAACCCAGCTGGAAACCATTGGCGCCCCACAGCTCACCCGGCGCCGGGTTTGCCGGATCGGACACCACCGCAGTAGCAGAGGTCTCGTAGTTGGGAATGTCGCTGTCGAACACCAACTGGCCACCGACCTCGTTGGTCATGCCCGAGACGGCCATCGCCGTTCCCCATTGCAGGGCAAACTCTCCAAACTCGTCCTGCTCGACCAGTGCCTGGATGGTATCGATGCCACGCGTCGGTGAGCCGGCATCATCAAGCAGTGGCTCGCCTTCGGAATCCTCGGAGTTGACCACCTGCCAGATGATGTCGTCGCCGAGCAGGTCGTGCAGATAGCGGATAAACAGGTACTGGGCACCACGGTTGCCGAGTTCCTGCAGCGAGTTGTTGGAAATCAGGGGCAACAGGTTGGAACCATCCTGGTAGATCCAGGCATCGGAGTAGGCAATGGAACCGAAGCCCGTGACATCGGCGGCCAGCAGGCTCATGGCATCGAGCAGCCAGTCTTCTTCGGCCGGAGGCCTGCCCAGGTCGTCGGGACTGCCCGGGTCGAGCAAATCCTTGCCGACCTCTCGGTGCGCGTTGTAACTGATCAGTTCCTGCAGAGCGACGGCGATCTGCCCCGCTACCTCGTAGTTGAGATAATTCTCCACCGAGACGAGCTCGTGCGGCGCGGTGCCCCAGAAGCCAACGGGATTGGGGGCGTACAGGTACAGGATCTCCCTCTCGTTGCTGTCGAGGTTAAGACTCGGGTGGGTCAGCCAAAGGTCCCTCTCCGGCTCGGTGAACGACTTGACCAGCCGCTTGGTAGCGCCGGCTTCCTCGCCGGTGCTGGTCAAGAGGTTGACCCGGTGGCTGATCAGGATCGTCACGCGGCAGTTGCCGTCGACATCAGGCGGCACACCGAACAACTCGGTCAACCTCGGGTAGATGTTGGTCTCGACGATTCCGACGACCTCCTCGAGGTCACAGTTGTCGAAGCCCCCCGCAGCAGGATCGCCAGCACCGTCGTAGTCGTCGGGCCAGCCGTCCGGTCCAGCCGTGCCGTCGACGTTGTTGAGCAGATCGTCGGCCACGTTGTCGCAGTCCGTATCAACGCTCAGAGGGGTCTCTAAGTCGACGTAGATCGCGATGTTCTCGCCCAACGCGCGCAGGCGGCTTGGACGATTGGTGCGCTCCGACTCTTCTTCGATCGTGTCGCGGAAATAGGTAGGGGGTGAATGGCTGTGGACATCGGCCTCGACCAGTGCATCGGCATTGCAGATTTCGCGAGCTGCGCTCCCCGACCCACCGGAACCGGTGGCTTCCCGGAAGCGAGCCTCGGAAATGTCGGGACGCTTCGCCTGCACCGGCCCCCGGCGCATCGGCTGGTGACCGCCGTCGTCGTCGTCACCGGTGAGCAGGTCAGGATTGTCGGTAGTCCGAATCGAAAAGCTCATCGCATCAGGCTCGGGGTTCACGAACACCATCATGAACTGGGCCGAGTAGTCGGTAGGCTGGGGTGGGTCGTTGCCCTGGTAGTTGAGACACGGGGGGCTCACTTCGCTGTTGCTCAGCGGAACCACCGCGCGCCCGGCGATCCAGACCACATTGTTGATGTCACCAGGCTGGCAGAAGGCACCCAACTCCTCGAGGTCCTCATTCTTGACCTCGACACCGCCCTCTTCGGGCCAGATGGCGCAGGGATCACTGACGTTGCCATCGGGATCCTCGACGCAGAGCCGGAAGACAGCCTCCTCTGTAGCGACGATGTTGGCCGTGGAGTTCCACTTCACGGTGCCCTCGTTGTCGACGATCGGCGGCGCGCCCGGAACATCGGTGACGGTGATCTCGTTGGAGCCGAGCGGCAGACCAAACTCGTCGACCAGCGTCGCCGGCTGGAATGCCGAAGAGGCGCCGGTGGTACCGAACTCGGCGATCACGGTGTAGCTGCTGGAATCGCTGTCGTCGACGCGGTAGCTGAAAGCAATCACCCCGGAGATCGGGGGCGAGGAGGGCTCGATGGTGACCAGCTCGATCCGTGGAGTGCCAGGGGCAGGCGTGCTGTCGTCGTCGTCGTCGTCGTCGTCGCCACCGTTGTCGTCATCGTCACCGCAGGTCCAGCAGAAACCGCCGTCATCACCGCAGTTGCAACCGGATAGACCGGCAAGGAGTAATGCGAGCAGAATGGCCAGCCAGGGGAAGCGGCCCGGGTTCAGCTTCATGATCGGTGGACCTCGTCGGTGCAGGAAATGACTGAAAAGTTGTCGCCGAAATGTAGAATGGCGCGCCATTTCTGTGGGATTGAGCGTATCACCCGGATTTTTCCAGTGTCAAGGGTTCGCACGGGCCTCTTAACCTCGATATTTCGGGTATTTTCAGTAATTTAGCGGGTCCTTTTCGACCCTTGTGGAAGCCTTGGACATGCCCCGCCTGACGATGCTCCGATGTACTGCGCTCTTTTCAGCGCTCTGCTGCGCCATCACACTGCTGGGCTCGTCGTGCGACAGTCCCCGGCAGCGCTACCAACAGGGTGACCTCGCTGGCCAGACAACTCTGATCTGCCCTGGCGACCCGTCCGGCCTGTGTGACTTCAGCGCCAATCAGCAACTGTTGGTAGGCGCAGCCTCTGTGCCGATCACCCCGCAAGCCTGGGAATCATGGATCGACGTCGATGAAGACGGCTCCTACCGGTCCGGTGTCGACCAGTTCCTCGACTGTGGAGGTGACCGCCTGTGCCCCGAGGACGCCGGCTATCCGGGTCCCGACGCGGGCGAAGGCAATGGCCTGTTCGAAGGACTCTGGCTGGCCGGCTTCTCTGTGAGCCGACCCATGCAGGATATCGCCGATGACATCTGGGTGCGGGCCACAGTACTGCAGCAGGGCGAAACAAGCGTCGGTGTCGTGGCTCTGGACCTCATCGGCTTCTTCTATGACGAGGTGTTGCTGGCGCGACAGACAGCCCGCGACGAGTCGGGCCTGGATCACGTGATCATCGCTTCCACGCACGTCCACGAAGCGCCAGACACGATGGGGATCTGGGGTCCGAACCTGGCTCGCTCGGGAATCAACGCCGAGTTCATGAGCCAGGTTCACCTGGCCATCCAGGACGCGCTGGCCCAGGCGAGCCAGGACCTTGTCGAGGCACAGGCCTACAGCGGCTCGTTCCGTATCGGCGACGACCTTTGGGAAGGAAGCGGCGTCAACAACATCAACATGGACGGACGCCTCCCGAACATTGTCGACCCGACAGTCTGGACCGTCCGGTTCGAGGCACAGGGCAGCGGCGAGACCCTCGCCACCTGGATCAACTTTGCCAACCATCCCGAAGCATCCGCATCGCGCAACATCAGCATGACCTCCGACTTCGCCCACACCTTGCGACTGACAGTGGAACAGGGCGCACCCATCGGACCTGTGGGGCCGCTGGCCGGTCTCGGCGGGGTAGCCCAGTACCTGCAGGGCGCCTGCGGAGGAATGATGACTCCGCTGGGAGTCGACGCCATCGATCTCGATGGCTCGGTCTATAGCGAGGGCAGCATCGACAAGGCCTATGCAGTCGGCCGAGTCACCGGCTACCACGCGCTGCAAGCTGTCGCCGCAGAGAGCCTCATCATCGATCCAGCCTTGTCCTTCCGGACCCGGCGCATCCTGCTGCCGGTCGAGAACGAGGCCTACCACCTGATGCTCAACCTGGGTGTCATCGATCGCGAGGGCTACAACTACGACCCGACCCGCATCATCAGCGCCAACAACATCCCCGATGTGCAGACCGAAGTCAGCCTGCTGCAGCTCGGCGAGCTGTCAGCGGTCACGCTGCCGGGCGAGTTGCTCCCCGAACTCGCCATCGGCGGCTACGACGGTTCCAACACGGGACCGCTCCAGGAGGTCGTGGACGCCGGCGCCGCCAACCCACCGGATCTCAGCGCCGCACCTCAGGGACCCTACCTGCGGGAGCTGATGCCGGGCCAGGCAAAGCTGCTGCTGGGGTTGGCCAACGACGAGCTCGGTTACCTGATCCCCGACTACAACTACCATCTGCACGAGACCCAGCCCTTCCTCGACGAGGCCCCCGGAGACCACTACGAAGAGACCAATTCACTCGGACCGAGTGCTACCGGCCTGATTCTCGGCCACCTCACTGAGTTGATGGCTTTCGAGCCGCCCCGCGACTGATCTCAGCGACGACGCAGGGGCAAGGCGACTGCGAGCAACAGCAACAAGCCGAAAATCCACGAGCCTGGCCGCGGCCCCGTGTACGCACATCCACAGCCATCTTCACTCGGTAGCGGCGGGTAGCTGGCTAACGGAGTGTGGCAATTGCCGGTGTTGGCGGGGTCGTGCCGGAAGCCAGTCCAGGCCCGCTGTGCCTCGGCTGCCAACGCCGCAGTGCGCCAGGCAAACAGGTAGCCGTCGCGGGTCCCGACCCACACCTCGAGATATCCGTCGCCGTCGGTATCACCGACCGCAGGGCTCCCCAGGATCCATTGACCAGTGGACTTGGGCCAGCCCGGGGGCTCGTCGCCGCGGTAGTTGAAGGCGTGCACGATCTGCCCGGCAGAACCGTTGATGGCCTCTGGAAAGCCATCACCGTCGAGGTCGGCGATGGCGGGATTCAGAAAGAACTGCATGTCCTCCATGATCTGTGGGAAGCCTTCCAGGAAGGGCAACTTCGCGACGGAAGCGCCATCTTCCAGCGCTCCGCTCCAGCCCGACAGCAAGTGGTCGTGATCGTGCCGGTGTCCGTCGTCCAACAAGCCGTTCGCATATTCGAAGCCCATGGAGCCGATCAGGTAGTCCGGCTTGCCGTCGGCGTTCATGTCCGCCCAGGCGCCACTGTTGATCATCACCAGCGCGGCGCTGCCCTCAGAGGTATTCGAACGACCGCCAAAGTCCGAGGCGATACGCGCCAGCTTGGCGAACTCGGTGCCATCCCAGGACAGCAGTTTCCCGGAGTCGGCGATCGTGTGCATCGCGACCTCGAGGCGTCCATCACCGTCGACATCGCAGAGCGTCGGCGAACCCGGCACTCCCTCACCCACGTAGGGAAGCGCATTGGTGTAGGCACCGAACAATCCGTAGGGCCAGCCTTCTTCGATCTGACCGTCGTGGCTGAGCAGGTACCCGAGACCGTAGGTGCCAGTAGTCTTCTGGTTGGTACCCACTGCGATCTCGAGGAAGCCGTCGCCGTCGACATCTCCCAGGGCAGGGCTGGAGATGATCCGCTCGCCCCGGCTCTGTGTCCCTTCGCTGGTCTCGAAGTCGGCACGTAGCTCGACCGGGAAGCCCGCGACGACCGTTGCATCGTGGTGGAAGGCATAGACCCTGCTGTCCATCGCTGCCACCACCACCTCCAGGTCCCCGTCGCCATCGAGGTCACCCAGCGCAGGGCTGGCAAAGAACCCGTAGTCATAGTTGTTGTGATCCGGCTCGTTGAGACCCTCGACCAGGGACAGGTCGAGTTGGAAGGGCCAGCCCGCAGCGGCCGTGCCATCCAGGTGCCAGACCATCACCTCGCCATTGAGGCTGGCGGCCACTACCTCGAGGCTACCGTCTCCATCGAGATCGGCCACGGCCGGCGTGGCGGACACGCTGTGGCTACGCGAGGCAGCGACCGCGGCCGTGTCATAGGCCGGCTGAGCCAGGTGATTTCCGGGATGCGCCGGGTTCGTCTCGTCGAGCAGAGAAAAGCTCTGCGGCCAACCAGGCAGCGGCTGCAGGGAGCCGTCAGCCACGGTGATCCTGCCATCGGAACCGGCGTAGATCACCTCGTCGACGCCATCGCCATTGACGTCCACCAGGGTGGGGCTGGATTCCATCGACGCCGCCACCTTGCGCGGCATGCCCGACAGAAGATCGGGGTCTTCCTGAACGTAGAACACCCGACGCATCTCGCCGCGCCGCCCCTGGTCATCGGTCACCCGCAGACGCATCACCACCGCGTGGAGGTGGGCGTTCTCCGCCTTGCTCACGTTGTCGTCACCGGCATCCACAGCGCGGATCGCAGCGGCAGGATCGATGGGCAGAGAGGCGACCGATACGTTCGCGAGAACACCCTCGTAGGGCTCAGTGCCATCTCCTGAAGCGATCGTCCGGTAGTCCGCTGCCCGCGGGCTCAGGCCACCAGCAACCTGCAATTCCCAACTGTAGGAGTTGGCACGGCGGGCTGCCGCCAGGCCGACGACCTCGATCGTGCTGGTCTCAGCAGCGTTGTAGACGTGAAACCACGCCGGCGAACTGATGTCGGCTTCCGGCGGCACCCGTGCCCCGACCACTGCATCCACGACCTGCCATGCGTTGCTGCGACCGTAGCCAAACCATGCGTCCCAACCCTCGTGACTCGGATAACGCAGCGGATGGTCATCGTCAGGATTAAACGCCACGTCATCGACCGAGCCTGTCATCAACTGGTAGGCCTCGTTGCCGGTCAGCGGCTGCTCCAGGGTGCCTGCCTCGAGCGCATCCTTCATCGCCGAATACATGAGTCCCGCGATACCGGCTCCGCGACCGGTAGCTCCTGAGGAGCAGCCCGTGGCCGACACAGACAGATCGAGGCGAGGCCCGTAGTTGGTGCAGTTGGAAAATGCGAAGAATGTGGTGGCGTGTTCGGGCTCCGAGGAGTCATGGCGAATCGCATGGACATAGAGAGTGTGGGCGTTCGCACCCGGAAAATTGCGGTGGTACGCGGTCTCGTCGGCAGCCGAACCCACCACGAGCGCACCCTGGTTCCAGGCGTAATCGATGGCATCCACTGCGAGGGACGTGTTGTTGAGTGTGCCCAGGGCCTCCTGCAGCACCAGCGCGCCCATGTCCACTGCGTACAGGGCGGCGCTGGCGAAGTTGTTGACGTCGCCGACAAACGAGTCGGACACCCGCAGGTTCAGAACCATGCAGTTGGGGCAAGAGCCCAGGCCGCCGCCGTTCCCGCCCTCTTCGACCGACCACCTCGCCTCTTTGGTGCCGTGGCTGTAGCCATCATTGAGCACCTCGTCGTGGGGATTGTTGTCATTCCAGAAAAAATCCCAGCCCGAGATGTCGTCGATGAAGCCGTTGCCGTCATCGTCGACACCGTCACTGAAGATGGCAATCAGATCGCTCGGGTCGAGAATGCCGTCCGCGTGGCCCTGGGCAAGGCCACCGCTGTCGGCGCTGATGCGAGGATCGGCAGCCCAGTCTTCCATGTTGAAGACGCCATCTTCGTTGAGGTCATAGCGACCGGCATCGACGCCATCCTCAGCCTGCGGAAAGGGCAACTCGCCAGAGTTAATAAAGTGCTTGTTGACCAGGCCACCACTGTCCCAGCTGATGCCCGAGTCCATCACCGCGATGAGCACATCGCTGCGGCCGGTGGTGTGGCTCCAGGCGCGGTCGACGCTCATGCCGGAGCCGAGCGGCCGCTCGGCTTCGTCGATGCCCGCTACATCGACACCGGCTGGCAGCCCGGAGCCAAACTCCCAGTCGCGCAGCGGCGAGTAGTCACTGGGACACTGCCCCCCCTCGGTACCGCAGTCCGGGTACGGACCGAGCGGAACTTCTGCAGCCGCCGGAGGACTTGCCAGCCCGGCTGCCAGCGCAAACAGTGCAAAGGGGGCAAAGCGGGCGACCAGCTGGTTCATGAGGGAGCGCTCCTTGGCAGTGGGGACCGGCATGGTTCTCCAGCCTCGTCCGGGGGTCAAGGGAAGCGCACAGACCGATTCCCGCCAGCCGATCCTAATGTTGCTGAAAGGCGTTCTTGACACGACTGGAAAGCGCCCCCTACAATCCGCCGACTATTTTTCGCGATTTCATAGTAATTTCAATATGTTACGACCGCGCTCATCGGAGCCTCTCATGCAAGCCTCGCCCTCCCGACTGCACTTCTTCCTCCTCACCCTGGCCATGGGTCTCGCTCTTTCCGCCTGCGGTGGAGAGGACGCGGACGGCGACACGCACTCCCCACCCGAGGACTGCGACGACAGCAACGCCGACATCTACCCCGGTGCGGACGAGTTGCCGGGTGACGGAGTGGACTCCGACTGCGACGGCGCCGACAATCCCGTCACCGGCGACGACGATGACGACACCGCCGGCGACGACGACCCGGGCATCTTCGACACCACGGACACCGTCACCGGTGACTGGAGTTGCAAGGGCGCTCATGACGAGGAGCCGGTCGCTATTACCAACGACCAGGTTTTCAACGGACTGGTCGAAGACTTCCAGGACGACGTTCCGGTGGCTGCGGCACGGGTGCAACTCTGGACCAGCAACGACCCCTCCGGCACACCCAGTTGGGTGCTCGACAGCCCCTTCACGGGCGCAGATGGAAGCTTCCAGGTCGAGGCAGGCATCGTCAGCGGCTGCAGCCCATTTGCGGCGCGGGTCTGGACCGAGTTCGAGCCCCAGGAGACCTACCAGACCTACCAGAGTGGAATCGTGGTCGCGGGTGCGCTTCCGTACTCGCACACCTTCAATTCGGTGGCCTACTCCACCTACCAGTTGCTGCCACTCACCGTGGGCGTGGAACCCGAGCCAGGCAAGGCCATTGCTGCCGGCCGCATGACGGACTGTGCTGGTGAACCGATCGCAAATGCGGAGGCCTCTGTCGGCACGATCGACTGGACCACCGGCGCTGTGACCCGGCCGGCAGACGGCTACCAGATGCGCTACTTCCTGGACGAGGACCCCGACGGGGCGCAAACCCACATCAGCGCCGATGGCCTGTTCGGCGCCATGAACGTTCCCCCAGGGCAGTCCTACTCGCTGGTCACCTGGGGCATCCCGCAGGATGAAGCGCACTGCGAGACCAGCACCGACGGTGCTGTCATCTGGAGCGAGGAGAACAGCGCACTGTGCATGCTCGCCTACTCAACGCTGTACGTGCAGCCCGACTCGGTGAACATCGCGAATGTCGAACTCAAGCCCTACCCGGACGAGTGCTACCTCGTCCCAGAGGGTCGCTGAACCCATGGCGCGCACCGTGCGCCTGTGGACGCTGCTCGGCTGCCTCGCCCTGCTGGGCATTCCACAGTCCGTCCAGGCTCAACCCGAGATCAAGTTCGACATCGACGGCTATTACCGGGTCCGTGGGCACCTGTTCGGCAACCTGTTCGACAAGAACTTCCCAAAAGACGGCGCACGCGACGTCGCGATGTACTACCTCGACGACCCCGAAACCGACATCCCCGAGGAGTTCATCCAACAATTCCAGGGCGAATACCCCAGCTCTACCACCTCGCAGTTGGTGGATAGCTACTGCAGAAGCTATCCGGCGCAGTGTCGCCAGGCGATCCACAACCCGCACCGCAGCAGCTGGTTCGTGCAACGGGGCCGCTTCGAACCGATTCTGACGATGCGTGGCATCAAGGTGCAGGCCACGATCGATGTGTTCGACAACGTGATCTGGGGCGACAACGAGAACCTGGCGGCAACGCCCCTGTTCGCCGGTTCACCCAGCTCGACCCAGAGCGACGGCACCGTCACCGACAGCATTAAGGTCAAGCGCCTGTGGGCAGAGTGGAAGACCGCATTCGGTCTCCTGCGAATCGGCCGCCAACCGAGCCACTGGGGGCTGGGAATCCTCGCGAACGATGGCAACGGCTTCCGGAACGACTTCGGTGACGCCTACCAGGGAGCCACCTACGACCGCATCATCTTTGCGACCCGGCCGGTGAGCCTGGTCAAGGGGATCCACGCCATCGCCACTGGCAAGCCCACCCCCGACCCCGCAGACGACCCTGGCATCATCGTTGCCGTCGGCTTTGACAAGCTGGTGGAGTCGAGCGCCATCACCTTCCGCAAGAAAGTCACCGACGACGACAACATCTCCGACGAGAACGCCGAGGGCACCGCCGGGATCCGCCAGTCACCCGTCTGGCTCTCCGACCAGGGCGATGACGTCATGGAGATGATCTACGTGCTGATGTTCAAGCGCGAGGACTGGCAGGTCGGCAAGGAGATCATGGACCTGACGGTCGGTACCTACTGGGTCAACCGCTGGCAGACCAGCACCGCGAGCAACGTCTGGATCCCCGACCTGTACCTGCGCTGGGCCATGCGCGGCGCCTTCGTCGAGGGCGAGATCTATCATATCTTCGGCAATACAGACGCCATCGCGCCCGACTTCGACAAGACCACCGAGGCCAGCATCACCGGCTTTGTCGCCCGGGCCGGCTACGAGAACCCCTACATCACCGGGCTGTTCGAAGTCGGCCACGCCAGCGGCGACGAGAACATCCTCGATGACCACTTCACTGGTCGGCCCCTGCACGCCGATTTCAACGTCGGCCTCATCCTGTACGAGCAGCTGCTCGCCCAGCGCACCATCGAGAAGTTCGTCGGCGACGAGGACACCCAGGGTCTTTGGAGCAAGGGCGGCGTGTACAACTCGACCTACATCAATCCTCGCTTCAAGTTCCGACCCGGCGACATCTGGGAATTCCGGCTCGGCTTCCTGATGGCCTGGGCCAACGAGGTCGACGGCGCCATCATCCCCTATCTCGACCGCGAAGACGGCAGCCGCGAAAGTGGCGGCGACATCACCGAGAGCAAGCTACTGGGCACTGAGATCGACATCGGTATCCACATGAAATGGCTCGAGGAGCACATCCTGGTCGGCATCGAGGCCGGATACATGCATGCTGGCCCACGCATGGGTCGCCTGACTCAGTACCAGGACCCCGCCGAGGCGGCCGGATACCTCTCCTACAACGCCGAACAGTACGAACAGATCGGCAAGCGACTCAACAACATCTTCACCATCCAGGGACGCTTCGCCTTTGTGTTCTGAGACGACTCGCCCCGAAGGCTGGCTGCATCGCTATCCGGTCACCGTACAGTTCGACGAAGTCGACCAGTACGGCATCGTCCACCACACCCGCTACCTCGTCTACATGGAGCGGGCACGCGTCGCCTTGCTGGGCGAGTTGGGCATGCGACCGGGCGGACTCGAGGAAACTCAACTCGGCCTCATCGTCTCATCCATCGAAACCAAGTTCCGTGCCAGCGGCCTGTTTCTCGACGAGTTGGTGGTCGAGCAGGGATGCCGCTCAGCCGGCGCAAGCCGCGTACAGCTGTCCTACGCGATCCGCCGCGGGGAAACCTTGCTCACGACCGCCGAGTTGGTGCTGGCCTTTGTCGACAAGACCGGGCGACCCTGCCGTGCGCCTGCAGACATCCGGGCCGGCCTGAAACGCATGGGTGTGCCGGACTGAACACGACGGACGGCACACGCAGACTGGTCGGCTAGGCTGAGGCGGCAGCCCGTTGGATGAGCTCGCGGTAGCGCTCCATCGCCACGTCCCATGAGTAGCGTTCCACCACCAACTTGCGCCCTGCCTCGCCCAGTTCCGCACAACGCTTCGGATCCTTCAGTAGAGCGCGCAGCGCCTTGACCAGGGCACCCACATCGCCGGGAGCAACAGCGACACCGGCTCCGCCCGTGACCTCGCCGAGCGCCCCGCAGGCGCTGTAAATCACCGGTTTCCCGCAGGCCATTCCGTCCACCGCCGAGTAGCCGAAGACCTCCTGGCGCGTAGTCGGAAAGAGCACGATGTGGGCCTGGCGGTACCAGGGCGACAGGTCGGCGGCCTGGGGATGGAAGTGGACCGGCGCACCAGCGGCACGACGAAGCAGAGAAGCATGGTAGTCACTGTCGAGCACGGGCCCAACCAGGTCGAGCACTACCCGAGAGCGCAGCCGGGAAGGCAAACCCTTGACCGCCTCGATGGCTACGTGCTGGCCCTTGCCCTGGATGATCCTCGCCGCATACAGGAGCCGAATAGGACCATCGGCGGCCAGCTGCGGCAGCACCATGGCATCGGGATCAGGCTGGAACTGCACTGTATCGACACCCGGCCAGGCGACGTGCAATTGGCCGGCGGCGATGCCCCGCTCGATGAGGCGCACACGGGTCGACTCGCTGGGCACCACCGCCACCGCCGCCGCGTTAATACGCGACTTAATGGCGTTGTTGCGAAGCGATCGTACCCGGCCCCAACGCTCTCCACCCGAGAAAGGATCCGCGAGTAACGAGACGGTGGGTCGCAGGTCGGTGGGGAACTCCAGTCCCTGGGCGATGATCACATCGGGCCGGAACACCAGGGCTGCCCGCCGGACGGCAACATCCAGGGCGGCGCTGGAACGAATGGGATTCTGCAAGCGCAGGCGAACCCCACGGGCGGTGCGGGGTAGCAACGAGACATCGTTCTGCCAACCGCTGACCAGCAGCACTTCGTGGTCGTCGCGCAGCCGCTCCCAGAGCTGGCGGACGACGGTGGCCATGCCGGTGACAGTGTCCGGTGGGAAGGCTCCGGTGGCGATCAGGATGCGCACCGCGGGAAGCTAGCCGAAAGCGGTGCTGGGGGCTACCTGCGGTAGGCTTCGACCGGGCGGGCGCAAGGTCAAGCTGCGTCGTCAGGCACCAGCGGCGAGATGAGCTTGGCTCCCACCGCATCCCCCCAGACATTCACTGTCGTGCGACACATATCGAGGACGCGGTCGACACCGATGATCACGCCGATTGCGCTGACCGGCAGCAACTCCATGCCGCGACCGGCAAGGGAGCCATTGACCGCCGTGATCACGATCACCATGGTCACCAGGCCCGCTGAGGGGATGCCTGCAGCGCCGACGGCGGCGAGAGTCGCTGTTACGACCACCACCATCAACTCACCGAACTGCAGGTCGATGCCGTACAACTGGAACAGGAACACCACGGCAACCGCCTCGTACAGAGCCGTGCCGTCCATGTTGATGGTGGCACCCAACGGCAGTACGAAGTTCGAGGCGCGCTTCGAACAGCCGCCCTCTCCCTCGGCCGACTCGATCGTCACCGGCAGGGTCGCTGCGCTCGAGTCCGTGCCAAATGCAGTCATCAGCGCTTTGCGCATCTGCCACATGAAGCGATAGGGGTTCTTCCTGGTAAACAGGTACAGGATCGCAGGCAACACCAACACGCCGTGAACTGCCAATCCGAGCACGACCAGCAACATGTAGCTGCTCAGTGGGCCGAGCAGGGCGCCCAGTCCGATCTTGCCAACGGTCCATGCGACCAGGAAGAACACCCCCAGCGGACACAGCCAGATAATCCACAGGACCATCGTCATCAATGCCTTGAACAAGGCATGGAACAACTCGACAGCCGGGCGGGTCGCCGTGTCACCCGCCGCCAGCGCCAGGCCGAGTAGGATCGCGAAGACGATCACGCCCAGGGTGCGACCGTTGGCCATGTCGCTGATGACATTGCGCGGGACGAGTTGCCGCAGGATATTCAACCAGGCACCGCCGAGGCGGTCCTGCTTACTGGACCTGGCCTTGTCGATCTTGCCCTGCACACCGCCGCTGCCCTGGTAGCTGCTACCGGCATCACTGGTCAGCCTCTCGCTCACTTCGGCCGGGAGGTCGCCCGGCCGGCCCACTGACACCAGGGTTGTACCCAGCGATACGGCCAACAGCATGGTGGAGAAGTAGTACAGCAGCGTCGTGCCGCCCACCACGCCGAGGCGCTTGGGAGAGCCTATGGAGGTAACTCCTGAGACCACGCTCACGAACACCAGCGGCACGATCAGCAGCATCAACGGCCGGACGAGAACCAGGTCCCCCGCGACTCGCGCCCAGTGATCGGCACCAATCGGCTCGGCCGGATCGTAGAGCATGAACTGCCCGACCAGGGCTCCGGCAAGGAGCCCGGCGAGGATCAGGACCGTCAGCAGGTTGGGATTGCGGATATTCACAACAGCACCCATGGTAATCGGGACAGGCGAAGAAGAGCCAGAGCAGCGGTGTCAGGACGAAGCGATTTGAATCTTGCGAAGTTGTTGCCGAGGTGTTGAGAGTCTGCGCCCAGGAGCAAAATTGCATCTTTCTACTTAGAGAGCGACCGCGCGATCAATATACTCGCGACACTCTGCACCCGATCCTGTCCCCATCGCAGATCTGCCGCACGAGTTCCGACGGAGTTCCTTTGCAGATGACCTCAGAGCCAACCAGGCCTGCCCGCTTGATCGGCATGAGCTTCGTTCTGATGCTGCTGTTTCAGCTCTCAGCGGTTGCGACGGCGAGTGCGGGCAGTGCGGGCGTCCTGCCCTTTTTGTCCAGCAAGGGGGTGCCCAACGGCGCTGCTGAGAACATCGCCTCGCTGGTCTCGACCGAGGTCGACATCCGTGGCGGCTATGACCTGGTGCTGAGCGCCGGACCGGGCGAGGTCAAGGGCGGTTGCGGCAAGAGCAGCGCCTGCATCACCGCCTATGGCGGAAAGAACAGCTTCCAGCACGTGATCACAGGCAACGTGGCCAGCGCAGGTCGAAGTCGCTATTCCCTGACGCTCACGCTCTATGACGTAGCCAGCGGCAGGGCCATCCGGCAGGTTCGGGAGACACTCGATCGCGACCCTGACAGTCTGCTCGATGGCATTCCCGACCTCGTAGTCGAGCTCCTGACCGGCAAGCGTCCCAGCCGCGAAGAACAACAACCCGAAGCGGCCAGTGGCGAACAGTCCACGCTATTTTCCGACGACGACGAGTTCGGCGATGACAGTGGCGACAGTGGAGCAGGCAGCGGTGCAGGTGGCGGCGACAAGAAGAGACAGGAATGGCTTGAGCGCGACCGCCACGGCCGACGGACCAACCCGGCCTCTGCGGAGGAGGATCCCCTCGGCCTGGACGACTTCGACCTCGACCTCGACCTCGACGAACTCTCATCGGACCGCCAGAAGCAGAAAAGCAAGCAGCGAAGCGAACGAGAAGAGTCCGCCAGGGTGCGTCGCCAGGAAGAGGAACGCCTGGCCGAAATCGCTGCCGAGGAGGAGCGCCGCCGCAAAGCGGAGCGGGAACGCCGCGAAGAGGAATTCCGTCGTGAAGAAGAGCGGCAGCGCCGTGCTGACAAGCGTGATCGCGAGGAGGAGCGTCTCATCCAGGAGGAGCGAAGGCGGCGCCGCGAAGAGGAACTGGCCCGCGAAGAAGATCGCCAGCGCGACGAAGAGCGTGAACGCCGCCGCGTCCAAAAGGAGCGCGAGCGCCGCCGGGCGGAAGCTGAAGAGCGCAATCGGGAAGAGCAGCGGGAAGAAGCCGAGCGGCAGCGGTACGACGAAAGAGAGCGCCGCCTCGCCCGGGCCCGTCTCCAGGAAGAGGCCGAAGAAGAGGAGCGACGGCGGCGGCGGCAGCGCGACCGCAGCGACGAAGAAGACGACGTCACTCTGGATGCCGGCATCATCATCATCGAGAGCGAAGATGACGGCGACGAGGGCTACGAAGAGGTCGCCAGCACGGAGCAAGGCGAAGAGGATGGCGACTTCGGCATACTCATCGAGGAGGACTCCGACGAACCCGAAGAGCGCTCCTACGGCGACCGGGACGAGCGCGGCTCCAACGAGGACCGGAGCAGCTACCGGGACGACGACGAGCGGAGCCGTGACACCGGCTACGGACGACGCGGGGAGGAGGAACAGCAGCGCCTCAGCCGCCGCAACCGAAGCTATGAAGACAACGACAGCGAAGAGGAGCTCAACCTCGACCGTCGCCACGACGACTCGCGGGGCAGCGCGCGAAGCGAGTATGGCCGTTCGTCACGCAGTGGCAGCAGCAGCCGCGTCCGCACGTCGGGCAAGAGGGAGCGGCCAGCGGGCACGATCAGAGCCTCGGTGGGCTACAACTACTTCTACCTGAGCTTTCTCAAGATGGGGATCGAGGGCAGCATCTACGTGCTTCCCAACCTCAGCCTCGACCTGGGAGTGGAGGCGTGGATGCTCTGGCTCACCGAAGGCGAGGAGTTGAGCCCAGCGGCACGGGTCTTGCCCAACTTCCTGGTGGGCGCCTCCTACCGAATGAACTTCCACCCGGTCGTTCGCCCCTTCGTTGGTGGCGATGTGGGCACTGTCATCTACGCGCAGAAGGTCGAGGTCAGTGACAGCGGCAGCGAACGCAAGGTCCCACTCTTTTCCTTGACCCTCGCCGCGCGCGGAGGCTCCGAGTTCATCCTATCGAATTGGTTCGGCCTGTACGCCTCGGCGAGAGTCGGTGTCAGCATCAGCGGCGATCTCGAACAGGACGGACTGGCCGACATTCAGCAGTACGTAAACGAGACCTGGAGTCCGACCCGGGTGTTCTTCAACATCGGGGTGGGTGCGCTGGTCCGCTTCTAGGAAACCCGGCACCTGGCGATTCCACCAGACTAAGCTGAGCGCGTGACACGCCGAATCGTTCCCATCTCAGTCCCCCTGTCCGTAATTCTGCTCTTGCTGGTCAGCGCCTGCGAGACCGGCTTCGATACCAATCCACGAGGCCGGAACAACGACGAGCTCTTCGGCGATGACGACACAGGCGGCGATGACGACACAGGCGGCGATGACGACTCTGTCAGTGACGACGACGACTCTGTCAGTGACGACGACGATGACTCCACGCCAGTAGGCGACGACGACAGCAGTCCGCCGGACAACTTCGAGGGTGACCAGGCAGGCGAATGCAGCGACGGGGCCGACAACGACCAGGATGGGCTGTTCGACTGCAACGATCCTGACTGCTTCGGCTCTCCCGACTGTGCAGGAGATGACGACAGCAGCCCCGGCGATGATGACGATGCGACCGCCGCATCCGGTGCCCCCGAGATCACAAACGTCACTTACGTCTGGATCCCTGCCGACCAGACCTTCGAGTTCAGTCTCGAGATCATCGATCTGGACTGCGACCTGACTCCGGTAACGCTGTACTGGTCCATGAACGGGACGGCTGCAACGGCCCAGCCACCCGCGGGGGACCCGAGCCCACCCGTCTGCAGCACCACCTACCTGTTCGGCCTTCAGCTCCTCAACGCGGCACCGGGACTCAGCTACTCGATGGTGTTCTCAGTCGAAGATTCCTCGGGCAACCGGTCCGCTGACTACAGCCTGACGGCCCAGGTTCCGCCCTGAGGCTCTGGGGTTCTCAGCAAGCAGCACAGGTTCGGTTCCCTCCCTTGCCCTCATCGTCCCCAGACGAGGTCCTGGATCAACTCCAACTGCTCCTGCACGTCGCGTAGCGCCTGGCTCCACCATTGCTCGGTGCCGAAGGCGGGAAAGCCTACCTGGAAGGCCGGGTCCTGCCAGCGGCGAGCCAACCAGGCCGAGTAGTGCACATAACGCATTGCACGCAGGGGCTCGACGAGGCGCAGGGTGGCCCGGTCGAAGCTGCCCATCATCTCGTAGCCCTCGAGAATCAGATCACGGCGCCGCTCGGCCCAGCCGTCGCGCCCTCCGACCATCAGCCACAGGTCCTGGACCACCGGCCCCATGGCCATGTCATCGAAGTCCAGGAAGACCAAGCCCCCCGGTGTGCGCAGCAGGTTGCCCAGGTGACAGTCACCGTGGATTCGCTGGAACTCGACTCCATCGAACATGGGATCAACCAGCTCGAAGATCTCGGTCACGGCACGCTCGTAGGCATCTTGGATCACCTCGGGAACCAGGTCGTTGTCGAGGAGGAAATCCAGGTTGTCAGCGAGCAGCGTGTCCGGATCGAGATCGATGCGGGCCTCGGCCTCTTCCTGCCTGCCGACGGCATGAATCCGTGCCAGGGTGCGACCGAACTGGCGGAGCTGCTCGTCGTCCATTTCCTCAGGAGCGCGACCGCCGATGCGACTGCACACCGAGTAGCGGATTTCCTCGACGGTACCCAGGGTGCTGCCGCCACTGAGCACCCGGGGAGGCGTCACCGGGATCTCCTGAGCATCGAGTTGCAGCAGGAAGTTGTGCTCGTCGAGGATCGCGGCGTCGGACCAACGGCCCGGTCGGTAGAACTTCGCCACCACAAAGGAGCCGTCGTCCAACTCCAACTGGTAGACCCGATTTTCGTAGGAGTTCAGCACGATGAAACGGCCAGTGCAGCCACTCCCCTGCAACTCGACCGCATCCAGAACCCGTTCCGGGGTCAGCGAGAAGAAGAACTCGGTGAGAGCCGTACTCAAGGGCCCTGCTCCACGGGCAGCAGGCCCAACTCGCGGCGCAGGGCGAGCATCTGCCCGGTAAAGGCCCCCTCCTCCGTGCGAACGACGAGTTGCTCCTCGGCGCCGGCACCGAAAGTCCCGACATCGGCCGTCGTTCCCAGGTAAGCGCGGTAGCGGGGTCTTTTGCCCTGGCGTGGAATCACGACCACGACCTTCTCGATGGCAAGCTCAGCGGCCTCGAAGGAACGCCGAACCCTCGAATCCTGGGCCGCGTCCATCACCATCGACACGCAACCACCTTCGGCAAGAAAGCGGGCAGAAGCGCTGCAGTAGTCTTCTATACCGCCGTTGATCTCGAAGCGCGCAGCCCGGCGCTGCGGGTCGCTCGACAAGGGGCCACTGCCCAACGGCATGAACGGCGGGGTACCAGTGATGAGGTCAAAGCCCCCTTCGCCGAGCAACGATGGGTTGTCAGCCAGGGAGCGAAGGTCCTCCTCGATCACGGTGACCCGGTCACTGAGATCGTTGAGTTGCATGTTGCGGCGGGCGAGGTCGGCCGAGACGGGATTGACCTCGACCAGAACGAACTCTGCGCCCAGCAGCAGCTCGCTGAGATGCAGGGTCACCGTACCGTGCCCACAGCCGAGGTCGAGTACGCGGCGCGCCTCGGGTCGGCTTCTCCCGGCCACCCAGGCAGCCACCAGGTCATCGGTCGCGCTGCGATGGCCCCGGCGGCGCTGCAGCACGCGGCGCATGCGCGACAGTCTATCGAGGCTCTCGTCGGCGGCTGGGCCGAGAGTGCTCGCCGGCTCAGTCATCGGTGCCCGGCGGCGGCCGCCAATTGGCCCAGGAGACCACCTCGAGACGAGGGGCCACCGCGAGCCAGGTCGGGAGCTCCCGGTCGGAAAGCCGCCTTGACTGGCGATTCAGGCAGTCGATAGCTGAGTTTCGAGCCGAGGAACTGCCCGGCTCGTCGCCATAGGCCTCTGCGACACGACCCATGGCTCCGTAGATCCGCTCTCGATCGAGCAACACGCTGGGCGACAGGTCGACCGTAGTCATCGCGCTGTGGGCAAAGTCATAGGCCTCCTGCCGGCGGTTCTGGGCCAGGGAGCAAAGCGCCCGCTCCGCGAGACACAGCGCGAGTGTGCTCGGCTGCTGGGTTGCCCGCAGGATCCGCTCACCACGCTCAAAGTGCGCATCGGCCTCTTCGAGCAGGCCCATCCGACGGCAGGCCTCACCCACGTGGGTCACGGCACGCCCAAGCAGACGCACCGCGCCGAGGTCTTCAGCACGGCCGGCGACGGCCAGGCACTGGGCGCAGCCGTCCTCGAGATTGCCGGCAAGAGCGCGGAGCACTCCCACCTGCAGATCCACGAGCAGAGCTGTCAACTGGTCGGCCCGATCGTGGGAAAGCGTCGCGGCACGCTCGAGGTTGCGAAGGGCCTCGGAGTAGCTTCCCAGCTGGGTTTGCGCCGTTGCCTGGCTGCAGCGAGCCAACATCTCCCAGTAGTCCACGCCCGCCGCCGCCGCCTGGTCCGCAATGGCAGCCCAACGGTCACGAGCAGAAACCAGCGCCCCCTGCCGCAAGTCCACGCTGGCAAGCAGGTGCGAGAGTCGGAACAGCGACTCGCGCGGCGAATCCACCCGCAACGCAACCCGAAACGCATCCTCGATCACCTCGACCATGGCTTCGAAGTCCTGGGACCGCTGCAGCACCGTCGCCCGCGTAGTGAGCATGACGAGCAACCGCTCCGGGTCGCCACTGTAGATGTCGGCGAGGCTATCGAGATCGGCGAGTGCCTGAGTCCAGTCGCATGCCTCAGATGCCAATTGGGCCCTCGCATCGAGCGCAACCGGCAGGCCCGGGCTCTGCTCACGGCGGGCTGTTTCGACCCACAGATTGGCCATCGCGAGCCCCGAGGCCGGACGACCAGCAGCTTGCTCCTGCCGTGTTGCCGCCGCCAGGATGGGCAGCGCCTCGACCAGCATCCCGGCACGCAGGTAGCTGCGCGCCAGGGGAGCAGTCCACTGCCCACCTGCCATGGGAGCAAAGGGTCGCACGCCCTTCACAGCCGTGGCGAATCGCTGCGCTGCGCCGCGTCGCTCATCGCCAGTCAACAGATCCCAGGCTCCTTCGCCGGCCTCTCGTCCGACCAGTTCCAGGCCCCAGTTGTGTCCGTCCAGCTTCTCCTGGATCAACTTCCGCCGCAGGCTGCTGTTGATGGCCTCGATGAGTTCTTCCTCGTCCCACTGAGCCGAAGAGATCAGCCACTCGAGCACCACCGGACGTCCCACCAGCGACAGAAAGCCCAGCAGTTCCCATGCCAGGGGAGACAAGCCCAACAGTTGCAGCTTGCTGCCTCCGTCGCCGTCGCCAGCGGAGACGGTCAGGAGGTGCTCCTCGCGCAACTGCCCTACGGAAGCAGCACCCAGCTGGTGAACCAGGACACGAGCCCAGTCGAGCAGCGCGCCGGGTGTGGCGACGACCCCTTCGTCCTCAGCACGCTGGGCCAGGCGCTCGGGCGCCTTGCCCCAGCCGAGGGCCGTCTGCAGGGTCAGGACGACATCCGTACCGCTCAACAATCCGAGCGTCCTGGGCTCCGACACCCAGGGAGGGGGGGGAAGACTGCCGGAGATCCCAATGAAGGTAGGCCGCCCGCGAATGGGATTGTCGTCAGCAGCAGGCTCAGACAGGTGCCTGAGCAACTCCAGTGAGTCCGGGTCGATGTCCTGGGCGTCATCGAGCAACAGGACCACCGACCCCATCCGCCGAACCAGAGACAACAGACGTTCCGCTGCCTGGTAGTACAGGACCCGGCGAGAGCCCGGGTCCGTTGCTGGTTCGCCGTCCTCGGTCCAGGGAAGAAGCGGGGTGAGTCCCGGGCACAGATCGGCAGCCACGGTCACCGAGGTACCGAGCAATTCAGCAATCAGCGCACCGGGCAAACCCTTGAGGTACTGGGGCACATGATCAAATAGCGAGCGGATGGCGGACAGACCCACGGCCGGGTCCAGCCCTCGCCCCGAAAGCACCACCATCGACAACTCGAAGCGGAAGCTGTCGCGGATCTCGGCCAGCAGGCGTGTCCTGCCGCTGCCGTCAGCACCCTCGAACCAGTGCAGTACCGGCT
Source organism: uncultured Rickettsiales bacterium (assembly GCA_964490445.1). Lineage (GTDB taxonomy): Bacteria > Myxococcota_A > UBA796 > UBA9615 > UBA9615 > UBA6601. The sequence continues at coordinate 24,826 of CAZBDA010000040.1, forward strand.
GGCCGAGATCGCTTCTGCCTGCTGCAAGCGCAGCCTCGACCAGGTCATCACGGCCGCAGAATGCCGGCGCAAAGAGCTCGGGAAGTTCACCTTCGGCAGCAAGTTCCCAGGACAGGCTCGGGTCGTGCGCACTGGAATGGACCAGTGAGCCGGCCAGGACCACCGGTGTGGTGGCCTGCATCTCCTGTGTCTGCACCGCATCCAGCAACTCGTCGTCGAACTGGAGGTCCAGTTCGTCAGCACTCGCCCTGCCGGCTCGCAAGGCCTGAGCAACCAGCATCCGCAGTGCATCGGCATCGACCTCTCCACCCGCATGTTCCTCGACCAGGCCCGACGGTCCCAGGTGGTTGAGCAGAACCTGCCGCACGGCGCCGGCATCGCTGGGTCGCGCGGTGCGATCCTTCGCCAGCAGCGAGTTGACCAGGGCCGCCAGGGCCGGCGGACAGTCCGGCGCCAATTCCTCCAACAGCGGCGCAGGCTGGACGACATGCGCCATCATCAGGTCAAACAACGAGCGGGCGATAAAAGGGGGCTGCCCCGTGATGACTTCGAACAGAATCACGCCCAATGAGTACAGATCCGAACGAGGGTCCAGGTCGAGGTCACGCGCTTGCTCGGGACTCATGTAGCGGGCGGTGCCCACCGTCTCACCCTCGGCGGTAAGCGGTACCATCGGGTCGCGCGCCAGCGGCTTGGCGATGCCGAAGTCCACCAGGCGGCAGCGTCCGGAAGCATCAAGGAGGATGTTTTCAGGCTTCAGATCCCGGTGCAGAATCCGGTGCCCGTGCAGGTAGATCAACGCGTCACAGACCTGCACCACCGTGGCCAGCATGGGAGCCAACCAGTGGTCCTCAAGGGGCAGGCGGTTGATGCGGCTGAGCGGTTCGCTACGCCCGGCGGACGACCAGAAGTCGCCACCATCGACCCATTCCATGACGAAGAATTCGCCATCTTCGCAGACCCCGTAGCGATACACGCCGACGATGCCCGGGTGTCGAAGCCGGGAGACCGCGTTGAACTCACGTCGGAAACGCTGCGCCGGCACAGTGCGGCCAGGCTGAATACGCAAGAGCTTGACGGCCCGGTACTCGCCCGTCTCGATGTCGACGGCTCGATACACCGCGCCCATCCCCCCCATGCCGACCGGCTCGAGGTCTTCGAGACCCTCGATTCTGGGCACGGTCTGGGCGGTGTCTTCAGGCACGGAAGCTCCCTCGTTCAACTATTCCAGCAACTTCTGTAGCTTGCCTTTGTGCCACAGGGCCAGCAGATCCATCGTCCAAGCCACTCCGACGTGAATCATGATGCCCGCATAAATCGCGCGAGTCCGCAGAGCGAGCACCCCGAGGGCAACGCCTGCAATGATGGAGCCCAGGCACTCGAGGAAGGGCTTTCCGAAGTGCAACATCATGTAGGGAAAGACCATCACCGGGATGACCCAGGGGCCCATCAGCCGCACCGCTCCGAACAGCAGGGCACCCCGAAAGAAAAACTCGAGGCCCGCAAACTGCGCCGCGTAGGACAACTCCCAGCAAATCAACTCGAACCACGAGTTGCCTGCCTTTCGAAAGAAGGGGTAGGTCTTCAGGAAGCTGGGGTCGTCGGACACGAGGACGACAAACGGCAAGACGATGAGGAAGCCCAGGGCGTACAGCCAGCTATGGCGAACAAACCCCTCCAGGCGCAGACCCAGGTCGCGGAGCCTCAGTCCCATCACCAGGCGGCTGTACAACGCGAGCGGGCCGACATAGGAAACAAACAGGAACCAGGCCCACCAGATACGCCGGTAGAAGTGGCGCTGTGGGCCTTTCGTGACCTCATCAGAGAAGATCATGGCGAAGCTCTCTCGGTCAAAGTAGTTGTTGACCATCAGCACCACAACAGCGAGCAGATAGAAGCCGAGGACCTTGAATCGGTCGCTCTCGCTGGCCTGGAGATCGCGTGGATATTGAGCCTCGAGAGCACGCCACTGATCCACCGTCACCAGCCGGAGAAAGCGGAGCAGAGCTGCCAGGGGACGAGTTGCTAGGCCGTTCATGAACGCAAGTCTGACCTGTCCTCAGTCGCCTTGTGTGGCCCACCACTTGTGCGCGGTGTCGGCGACTCGATTGAACTCGTCCACTCGGATCCCCAGCACCGTCGCGGCAGTCGGCAGGGGCGGTCCGCCATCGGGGGTCTCCTTGTAGTTCGGCGGTCCTTCCATGACCACCGAGGACAGGGCTCCGATGAGCCAGGCATGACGCGCGAGGGGAGTACCGTCCGGCAGATCGCGCGGATCGTGGTGAGCCAGGGCGATGGACGCCAGGGCAGGTGGAAAGTCCCAGGACTTGAGCAACAACGCGCCCAGCGGCGAGTGATGCCTATTCATGTCGTGAACCAAGGTGCCGGATGCAATTCCGTCGTCGGGCGCTTCGGACTTTGCCTTGCGGTACAAATCGACAATCAGCACCTCGCCTATGTTGTGCAGCAGGGCCATGCTGTAAATCGCGCCCTGGTTGGGCAGATCGAGACGCTCACCGAGCAACCGAGCAGCATGGGCCGTGGTGACCGTGTGCCGCCACATCTTCATGAGCAGCCGGCTCCATCCCTGGTCACGTCCCTTGTAGGCACCCTTGATCGCCTCTGTTTGTGACACTTCCCCGAGCCGACGAGTGCCCAGGCGCTGACCTGCTGCGCGAAGGTCAAGGACCCTCGGCATCCCCCGGTAGGCAACCGAATTGGCAGCGCGCAGCGTTGCCGCAGCGAGGTTCGGATCCTGTTCGATCTTCTCGACCAACTCGCTCATGCTCGCCGGCCCGTCGGCGCACATGGCTTGGAGCTCCATCGCAACAGGCGAGATGCTCGAGACCCTCGCCCGCCCCGAACGCAGGGTTTCTGCGAGTTCGATGACATCGTCTCGAACCGGGCTTCTACTCCGGGTGCGAGACGGCTTGCTCTCCCCTACCGGAGCAGCCTTCTCTGTGTCCCCTTTGCTGGCCTCGCGGAGCTTGCGCTGGGTGTCGACGTCGTCGTCACCCAACAAATCGGCTGCAGGAGGCTCGTTGAGGAGGTCCTGAAAGACCCGCTCCAGCTCCAGGCCAGGCACCGGATCGACCAGCAGTGCCTGCACCCCCGAGGCACGCAGCTCATCTTCCTTGCGCAAGGTACGGTGAGTGCCCACCACGACAACTCGCAAGTGGGTGCCCTTCGCTGCAAGCTTGCGAACATAGTCGGGGCCGCTCTGCCGCCAACAGGTCACCGAGAACAGCACGATCGAAGGCTGCTTCTTGCCACGCCGTCCGGGTAGTGCCTCGACGCTGGCAGCGCCTGCCACCGAGTGCCCCAGCCAGCCGATCTCCTGCACGTAGTAGCCGAGTGGCTCCTCGTCCCTGTGAATCACAACTACGTCCTGCACCGGAATGTCGCTGACGAGATAGCTGGAAGGACACTTGCCACTCATTGCTGGCGCCAGGGAGGACAGCGCTGCGGTGACTGCTGGGGGGTCAGTCAAGACGTCGAAGGCCCCTAACCGATAGGCCGCACGCATGGCCTCCATGGACGGCTCGGGAAGCAGGACAAGAATCGGTACCCCCGGCGCCTTGGCACGCAGCTCACGCACCGAGGTGAAACCATCCTGGTCCGCAAGGGCGACGACAATGGCGTCGACTGTTTCCTGCAGGAAGACTTTCTCCGCATTCGACGTGCGGACCACCGCGTGAACTGTGTAACCGGCTGACTGGAATCCACTCGTCAGAGAGCGACGCGTCTCCGTATCCCCGTGAACCAGGAGGATCTTCTGTTCGAAGCCTGTCCCTGCCTGCTTGGCCACTGCCGCCTCCAACGCGCCGCTGCGGCGCAGCGGTGAGAAAAGAATCCTAGCAGCAGGGCACTAAAGACGCTCTGGTAGCAGACGCTCCGTCGGGCTCGGGCCACTACCTACCAGTGCCTCGACAGCCTCGATGCCCCTGGGAATCGAAGCGCTCAGCACTTCTGCGCCGTCGCTGGTCACCAGGACATCGTCTTCGATGCGAACTCCGCCGAAGGCTGTCCAACTCTCCGCCGCCTGCCAGTGAACGGCATCACCAAAGCGGTCCTGCAACTGTGGATCGGAGAGGATCGCCGGCACAAAATAGATGCCCGGTTCAACCGTTACGACCATGCCCACGCGCAGGTCGCGCTGCAGGCGCAGGAAGTTGAGACCGAACTGGTTGGAGCGCTCCGCACCTGCATAGCCCACCTCATCACCGAGCAGCTCCATGTCGTGCACATCCAAACCGAGCAGGTGACCTACCCCGTGGGGGAAGAACACGGCATGAGCTCCCTGCTCGACAAGACCATCCACATTGCCTCGCAGCAGACCCAGGTCCACTAAACAGCGACACAGCACCCGCGCCGCGGCGACATGAACATCCCGGTACGAGACCCCCGCCGCAACCGCGTCGATGCCAGCACCGCTGGCCGCGAGGACCCCGTTGTAAATATCTGCCTGGCGGGCACTGAACCTGCCATTCACCGGCCAGGTGCGGGTAACGTCCGCCGCGTAGCCGGCGTGGGATTCCGCGCCGGCATCCACCAGAAGCAAATCGCCGTCCTGTAGCTCAGTGCCCACGGCATGGCCGTGTAGAACCTCGCCGCGCACCGTCACGATCGAGCCGTAGGCCGGAGCCATGCCGTGGAGAGCAAAGACGGCCTCGATGAGCGCGTCGAGAGCTGTGTCGGTCACTCCTGGCCGGGTCGCTGCCATCGCCGCTTTGTGAGCCGCAGCAGTGACCGCCACCGCGGCGCGGTGCTCGGCGACCTCCTCGGCGTCTCGGCACATTCTCAGCTCGATGACAGAGCGCCTCAGCGCAGCAGAGCCGGTACGACTCGGTTGCGCCGGATCGAGCGGCTGGCCGCTGAGACGGCTCGCCTCGGCATTGGCCTGCAGCTCGCACAACGGAAGGGTGAGATACTCACCCGGTTGCAGCTCACCGTAGGAACAGCACTGCTCGGCGCCACAACTGGTTCGCCAGTGTTCAGCGGACGGAGTCGGGCCGAACCAAAGCAGGTCGCCCGGGTCCGTCTCGGCCAGGAACAATGTCGTCTCACCGCCCGCTTCAATCAGCACCGCGGCGCCCGGCTGCGAGAGCCCGACGAAATATAGGAAGGTGGAGTCCTGGCGAAAGGGGCGTTGGTTGGCGAGGAAGTTGCGCGATTGACCACAATGCCCCATGAGCAGCACGGACTTGCCGTCGACTGCCTCACTCAAGCGCCGCCGCCGATCAGCAAGACGCTGAGCGCGCGCTGGGTCCGGGCTCTGGTGTTCAGACATCGCCAGCGACTCTCCCAGGCTCGGACCGACAGGTCAACGCTCCTGCTCCCCTGGCCTACCGTCGAGGGTACGCCACAGAAAAAGCCAAAGGGTGCAGGACTCCAGCCGTGGGTCGAGTTCAGAGACAGGACGGAAGGTGGCCGCAGCCCGCGCAAGCCAGCACAGGTGGCCGAGATCATGGGCCGCTGCCTGCAGAGCAGGGAACTCGAGCAGGCCGTGCCCCTGCAGAAACAGCCCGGCCAGCGACGCCTGCCGACAGTTCCAGTCGCGAACTCGCCCCTTCGACCAGGTCGGCGGCGCGGTCCAGTCCGAGGACGCTAACTCCGTGGCCACCTCGAAGGCCCAGCGCAAGCCTGCGGCGTAGGGAGAGCCGCTCTGGTACGCCGGCCCGAGGGTCGCCAGCCACCGCTCCAGCCAGGCGACAACCCCATCAAGCCAGGCCTGTGGAGGGCGTGAATCAAGCCTGGCGAGTTGTCCGGATCCCACACCATCGAGGCGCGCAGCAGCTGCTCGTAGGGCGTGAATCGGCTCGAAGGTGGCCCTCAACTCGTCCACCAGCGCACGCATCCACTGCAGGTATTCGTCCCGAGGAATCGTCCTCGATGCATCGAGTCTGAGCAACTCAGGGACGCAGGCGACTTGCTGCTGGTAGTTGCGCAAAGCGACCCATAACTCCTCTTGCAGGTGCAACTCTGCGCCTTCGATGGCAGTTCGCTGCAGACACGCACACTCGGGCCGCAGGCTGCCATGCCACTCCTCCCCGCAAAGCACCAGGTTCGACGGAAACGAGCGGCACGCCATCGGCTTGGACATCGGCCCAGCACGGACATGGATCTCACACAGTGCGTCGCCCCGGTGAAAGGCGCAGCTGCCATCGACGGTAGCGATGTTAAAGCTCGTGTCCGGCCCGGAATCGAAGGCACGATGGACCAGCACCTCCAAGGCTGCGGGCGCCTCCCAACCGGTACTCATCAAGGCAAGGATCCGTTCGCGTTCAGGTTCGGTGACCGGCACCTGGTGGTGCAGGCCGCAGCAGGCGCCGCTGCTGTCACAGGAGCCTCGGAATAAGGGCAGGCGCAGGGGGAGTGCCAACTCCTCGGGGGCGATATCCCGCCAAAGGAGTTGTCCCGACTGTGCCGGTTCGAGGGCTCCGTCCTGCGCGTCGGACGAGAGAGCAGATTCACCCGCAGGACGCTCCCTGGGCGGACTGCCGTCGGCTGGGTGAAGGAACTCCCGGACCTGTCCTGCCGACACGATACGCCGCACCAGCGAAGGAGAGGGCTCAGGCTTGCTCGAAGGCATCGCCGCACGATAGCTGACCGCGACGTCTCACTTCACCGACAAGCAGTCCAGAAACGCTGTGGTCAGCGTACTGGTCAGGGCAGGGGCCCTGGGGTAGAAGGGCGCACTCGGAGGACTCCATTGCCGCACCTGCTCCTGATTCTGAGTTCCATCCTGGTGCCGCTGGCCTGGCTGATCCCCAGCTTTATGGGGGTCGAGACCGGTCACTACATGGAACCGTTGCTCTCGGGTCTCGCCATCGTCTCGGCCGCCTTCCTTCTGTCCTGGGCAACGGAACTGGCCGAGCTGTATGTACCGGCGTCCTTTGCGCTGATCGTGCTGGCGCTGGTGTCGGTACTGCCCGAGTACGCCATCGACATTCACTTCGCATGGACCGCCGCTGAAAAGCCGGAATACATCGACTACGCGGTCGCCAACATGACCGGCGCCAACCGGCTTCTGGTGGGCCTGGGCTGGTCGATGCTGGTGTTCGTCCTGTTCATGACACGCAGAGTTCGAGCAATGGATGTCGACCCGGGCCAGCGTCTCCCCCTCGGCTTTCTCCTGATCGCCACTCTGTACTCCTTCATTCTGCCGATCAAGGGCACAATCAGCCTGTGGGATTCGGCGATCTTCCTGGGCGTGTTTGTCGCCTACGTCTGGCGAGCCCTGCAGTCCGAAAGTGAAGAAGCGCCCCTGGTGGGGCCAACTCGCTGGATGGCGGAACGCTGCGGAACCATCTCGCGAATCACGATCATTGTCAGCTTCCTCGTGTACGCCTGCGGGGTCATCTGGTTCTCCGCCGAGCCCTTCGCCGACGGCCTCATCTCCGTAGGACTCGGCTGGAAGATCGATGAGTACATCCTCGTGCAGTTGGTGGCTCCCCTTGCCTCCGAGGCCCCGGAGTTCATCGTCGCGCTCTTGTTCGTGCTCAAGGGACGCACTTCGACTGCTCTGGGAGCACTGGTGTCATCCAAGGTCAACCAATGGACTCTGTTGGTCGGCGCAATCCCCGTCGCCTACTCGCTGGGACTGGGCGAAATCGCTGCCCTTCCGCTGCATGCCCGCCCCCAGGAAGAACTGCTGATCACCTCTGCACAGTCCCTGTTTGCGATTGCCATTCTCGCCGACCTCCGCTTCACCCTCCGGGAGGCGATGGTGCTGTTCGGAATGTTCGCCCTGCAGTTGTGCCTGCCGTTCGAAGGAGTGCGCTACGCATTCTCGGGCGTCTACCTGCTGCTCGTCCTCGTCCTGGGCTTCAGCAGTCGCGAGCGCCAGCGTGACTTCAGCAGGCTGCTTCGCCTTGGCCGATAGAGCCCTGCTAGGATTCGCCCTCTGATGCCGCACGCAAAGACACGATTTCCTATCGCCCTCGCCGTCGTCGTCGCCGCCTGCTGCCTGCTGCCTGCCTGCCCGCCAAATGATGGCGCCGTGGCTCCGCCCGTCGTCGATCTCAAGGGTCTGAACTCGGGCACAGCCCCCGGCCCGGATAGCGTGACTCGGACGCCGGCGAATAGCGAGACAGCGGTCGCGGCTGCCGCGGGTCCCGGCAAACAAACGCCTGCTGCCCTCGCAGAGAGCCTCGAGGTCTGCGTGCTCCTGCCCAGCACGGGCGAAAGTGCCGAAGAGGGAGCCGAGATGCGGCGCGGCATGGCCATCGCCCAAAGCCAGGTGAAGGCCGAGAAGTGGCGCACCCGCAAGATCAACTGGACCGAAGAGGACACCAAGTCCACCGAGGCCGGCGCCGTCGCGGCCTACCACGAGTGCATGATGCGCGGCACTCCGATCATCATCGGGCCGGTACATCCGGCAGCGGTCACTGCCATCATCCCCATCGCTGCAGCCCACAACGTGGTTCTCATCATCCCCGACCTGGGTGCAGCGCAGCCGAGCCGCTGGAACAGCAACCTGTTTGCAATCATGCCTCCAGCCACCGACATGGGGCGGGTTGCAGCCCACAACGCGCGGGTCGAGCGCGGCCTCGGCCGAGCGATCGTGCTGCACACCCCGGAGATCTTCGGCCAGAGCTTGAGCAAGGCCTTCATCGAGACCTTCAAGGCGGGCAGCGGCGGCGAGATCGTCGCCACGACGGCCCTGTCCCCGAAGAAGCCCGACGCCTGGACCTCGGCAGCAATCGAAACGGCCATAAAGACCGAGGCCGACGCCATCTTCGTAGTCGGTCCCGGCGAGGTCGCCGAGCCGCTGGCGCGGGCGTTGAACACGCAGCCTCTGCAGAACGTCCAGGCGTGGTTTATCGACTGGGCCATGTATCCGTCGGTTCTGCAGGCTGCCGGAAAGGCGGTCCAGCGGGTCCACTGGGTGAATCGCTCCCTGCCACGGGGCGACTTCGAGGACATCTTCCTGTCGCGCTACCAGGCCTATCCGAACTTCGCCGCTGGTGCCGCCTATGATTCCGTAGTCCTCGCGGCCACGGCAGTCCAGAACGCCGATAGCCTCGGACCGAAGCACATCGCGATTGCAGCCGGCAAGGCCAAGGGCATGGCCGGAGCTTTCGGTTCGGGTTCCATGATCCAGGAGCGGGGCGTGACCTTCGAGGATGTCGCTGCATACCGACCGGTGGAGGCGACCCGCGAGCCCGACTCTGAGACCTGGATCTTCGCCGGCTACTGAGCTTGCCAGTCGCTAGCAGCCACGTCGGCGCGGCAAGGACGCTATCCTGAGACCATGACGCCGCCCCTGAAATCTCTGCGAGTCCTTGCAGGCAGGATCCGGGCCTCGCCCACTGATGCCGAGCAGAGGCTCGCGAGCCAGCCTGAAGATCGGCCCTCGATCTTCCTGGTAAAGGGGCCGCCCTGGGACACGCGGCTGCCTCCGCTGGGCATCGGATATCTCAGCTCCTACCTGCAATCCCGGGGCATGAACGCACCGGTATGGGACTGCAACATCGACACCTACCTGCGCTTCCGCATGGACCACCGCGAGTTGTGGGACATGGACTCGGCGGTGTTCTGGTTCACACCGAACAAGGTCGCCGAGGTGTTCAACCACGAGTGCGACATCGTCGCCCGCCGCATCATCGAGGCCGATACGCCCTATGTCGGTATTTCTCTCACCATGGAAGGCATCGCCTTCACCAAGCTGGTCACCGACAGGCTGCGCAGGGATGCCCCCGACAAGATCATCGTCGTGGGAGGCCCCGGGGTATCCTTTCCCGAATTCCGAGCCCTGTTTCCGCGAGGCTCGGTGGACGTGTTCGTAGTCGGCGCCGGGGAAGAGGCACTGCGCCTGCTACTGGCACACCGAATCACGCCCGATGGCCCGATCAGTGGCGAGGTCCCAGACACGCTGAAGCACTGGAGGGACCGTCCCGACGACCCCGACTCACCCCTGTGCCTCTCCCACGAGGTGCCTCCCGCGGATTTCGTCCACCCGACCTTCGAAGGCTATGACCTGTGCAAGTACCTGGGACGCGATCACATCGCCCTGATCATGGGCCGCGGCTGCTTCCGATCGTGCGCGTTCTGCTCCGACAAGCCCGACCAGGGGGGCTACCGTGCCTTTGGCTTCGAACGGTTGATGTCAGCAATCGCCTACTACAAGGAGCACTACTGGATCGGCGGCATCACCTGGAATGACCTGATTCTCAACGGCGACCTCGGTCACCTGAACCGCTACTGCGACGTGCTCATCGAGAACAACGTGGAGTTGGTCTGGGACGGACAGGCCACCGCCCACCGGGTCATGAACAAGCGCCCCTGGCTTTTGGAGAAGATGGCGCAGGCAGGCTGCACCGACCTCACTTATGGTCTCGAATCCTTCAGCAACGAAGTACTCGGGATCATGCGCAAGGGATACGACGAAGACATTGCAGTCGAGACACTGCGCCTGACCCGAGAGGCGGGGGTCACCACGGGGATCAACATGATCTGCGGCTTCCCCGGCGAAACAGAGCAAGCCTTCCAGAAGACACTCGACGGGCTCGAGCGCCACCGGGAATACATCGACCGGGTGACTTCATTGAGTGTCTGCGCCGTCGTGCCGGGATCGCCGCTATGGGAAGAGCACGAGAAGTTCGGTATCACCCGGCCGCCGCCGGGCCACTACCACGAGTGGGAGAGCCTGGACGGATCCAACACCCTTCCCCTTCGCATCGAACGCCACGCACGGATGCAGGAGAAGGTGCAGGAGCTCGGGCTGTGCGCGGTGGTACAGGCCACCGCCGAGTTCGACCCGACACTGCGCCCCTGACTATTCGCCTGTCGCTTTCACCGCATTCAACTCGACGTCGATGGTCAGCTTGACCACATCGCCCACCACCAGGCCGCCGGTCTCGAGAACCTTGCTGTAAGTCATTCCAAAGTCCGAACGCTTGATCTCCAGGGTGGCGCTGGCACCGGACTTCATGCCTCCCCAGGGACTCTTGACGGGCCGGGCGATGTCGGTGACGGCGAGGACCACCTCGCGGGTCGTCTCCAGCAGGGTCAGGTCACCTACCAGTTCGAGGCTGTCCTCGCCGACCTTGCGCACGGACGTGGACTTGAAGGTGATCGCCGGGTGCTTGTCGACGGCAAAGAAATCGTCGTTGCGCAGGTGCTTGTCGCGCTTGTCGTTGCCCGTGTCGATGCTGGCCGCGTCGATGCTGACCTGTGCAGTCGTCGCCTCCAGCTTGTTGCCGTCGAGATGCACTGTGCCGGAGACCTTGTCAAAGCTACCGCGTACCCACGACACCATCATGTGCCGAACCTTGAAGTCCACCGCAGAGTGGGCACCGTCAATCGTCCAGTCCGACGCCTCCGCCAGGGTCGGGAGAGTAAGACTCAGGGCGAGGAGAACGGCAACGAGGGTGCTGCGCATGGGCTTGTTCCTTCCTAGAAGAGCACTCGAATCGACGCAGGATGTCTGCTGCTCGGGTCTGCGTCAATCCGCCGCGTCCCGGATCACGGACTGCAGAGTTCTCTGCCAGCGGCAATGACTCATGTCGGCTTCAGCCCGGCGAAACGTCTCGCGCACAAAGTCATCTCCGACCCGGCGTCGGCCGAGCATCTTCCTTCGCTCAACCAACACCTCTTTGCCCTGGGAAATTCCATCGACGAAGCCACGCAGCAATGCCTCTGGATGACGCCCATCACGGGTAGCGCGGTAGAGATCAGCCATTGCCTCGGCCAGCACATGTCCGGCCGCCTGCTGCAGGGTCTCTCGAGGCACGCTACGCAGCATCAGCCGCACTCTTCCTCGCGCCCAGGCACGAAGTTCCTGCGCACCTGCACCAGCGCTGTCTTCCACCAGCAGGCCGACCCCGTCGGCAGCATCGAAGCCAGAACCGGGCACGAACACCGACCGGTAGCCGAGCACAAGGGCGCGCAGACACAGGTCGGCATCACCGAGTTCACCCACCAGCGATGGATCGAAGCCATCCACCTCCTCCAACATGTCTCGGCGAAAGGCGCCGGCGACACTGCGCACCGCCGACACCGACTGCTTGTCGGCTGGGGTCCGCCAATAGGGCAGGATCCTCCCCCAACGGGACATGGACAGCGCCGAACTACCCACGGCGTTGCCACCGCGATGCACCGGCGACGCGATTGCGCCAGCCTCAGGGTTTGCGGCAAAAGCAAGCAGCAAACCTTCGAAGCAGCCCGGACGCGGCAGCATTCCTGCCTGCAGCAACACCACGCTACGACCCGTCGATGACTCGATGACCCGGTTGGCCATTCCCGCAGGCGACTCCCCAGGCACCACTTCGATGATCTGCGCTGCCGACATCGCCGCGGTGGCGCGGCTCGCCAGTCCATCGTCGGCGGAGTCGACGACGACCACGACCTCCGGTGCCGGACCGTCTTCCGCTGCGATCCTCACCAGGGCCTCTTCAAGCCAGGGGCCATCGCCAGCCTGCGCCAGGAGGCCAACCACCATGTCGGCACCACCGATCTCAACGATGGGGATGCGCGGCGCCTTGCAAGTCGGCCGGCTGCGCTTTTCCCAACGGCGATGCACGGCCTGCACGAAGCCGATGATCTGCTCGGACTGGAGGGCGTCGGTGCTGACCACCCCCGTGCGGTAGCCATCGAGGTCCTCGTACTCGAGCCCCTCGAGGCGGCCGGCCTCCTGCAACTCGCTGTGCAGGCGACTTCCGGGGAACGGCACAGCAATGGTGAACTGCGCCGAATCAGGGTCGAGTTCATAGGCCAGGTCGAGGGTGCGCTGCATCGAATCCGGCGTCTCTCCCTCGAGACCAAACATAAAGGTCAGGTGGACCTTGATCCCGTGTTCCTTGACGACCCGCACGGCCTCACGCACCTGTTGTACCTGCAGATTCTTGCCGATCTCCTTGAGACGGGCCGTGTCGGCACTCTCAACACCGAACTTGACCGCTCTGAGCCCGCTGGCAGCGAGGTCTTCGAACTGTGCCGGCGAACAGGTATCGGCACGGCCCATGAAGGCCCAGGGCACATCAATCCCACGCTCGACGAAGGTCCGGGCAATGTCGGCAGTGCGCCGCTTGCCGAGGTTGAAGGTGTCGTCGTCGAAGTACACGGACTCGTAGCCCCGCTCGATCATCGCCTGCATCTCGTCGGCTACCGCCCCTGCACTGCGCACCCGGTAGAGATTGTCGGCATAGAGGATCTGCGGCCATGCACAGAAGTTGCAGGTGAATGAGCAGCCACGGCTGGCCCACATCTGCACCGACGGGCCAGGGATCCCACCGGGCTGATCGTGGTAGTGCTCCATGGGGAACAGGTGCCGGGCGGGCCAGGGCAGCGAGTCGAGCCCCTCGGTGGACTCCTTTCGGCCACCGTCCCAAAGCTCGCTGCCGCTGCGCCAGATCAGGCCTGGGATGGCCTGCTTCGGCCTGGCGTCAGCTCGCAGCAGGTCCCGCAAGGTCAGCTCGTACTCGCCGATGAGGGTGCCATCGAGGTCAGGGTGCTGGGCCAGGAACTCGCTCTCGTACAGCGGCTTGTGCAGACCGGCCAGCAGGATCTTGCCGTCGAAGCCCAGTTCCTCTCGTACGGCAGCCACCGAGCGAAGATCCTCGTGGATGGTCGGCGTGCTGACCTCGAAGATGGCGAGGTCGGGAGCCGCCTGTGCGAAGCGCTGCAGGAAGACAGAGTGCTCCAGGCGCTCCGCGCAGGCGTCGATGGCCGCAACCTCGACACCATCCTCCTCGAGCACTGCGGCCGCGTACGCCATCAGGAACGGAAAGGGGCTGTAGGGCGACTCCGCGCGCTCCAGGTGGGGCCAGCGAGAACCGGCGCGGACCCCATGCCAGCCAGGGCGTAGCCAGGGGGGATTGGCAAGTAGGACCTTCATTGTCGTAACCGGCAACCAGTGTAGCCCACGGAACGCCCGCTGCCCGCTCCCTTCCATTTGGCGCCGCAGGAGCAAAATCCGTCGCGTAGCATGTGAGCATGAAATGCTTCCTCGTATTGCTCGCCCTGCCGCTCGCCCTGTTCACCGTCGCGTGCAGCGACCTCGACCGCAGCGGGCGACTCCTCGCTGACGACGACACGGGGGACG
>CAZBDA010000041.1:0-38612 GCA_964490445.1 uncultured Rickettsiales bacterium
GGCAGGTGACGACGACACGGCAGGTGATGACGACGACAGCCCAGCCGGGTGCATGGCTACCTGCAAGATGGTCTGGGAACGGCAGATCGAAGATGAGGGCAGAGCGCACTTCTTGGGGCTCCCCAGCCACCAGGGCTCCTGCTGGGGCTCGCTCGGTAGCACCTCGATTCCGTACAACTATGACCTCGAGTTGGAAGCCCGCTGTGACAGCGCCGCCTATCGCAGCGCCGCATGTGGTCCAAGGGACAACAGTTTCCGCCTCGGTGGCCACCACACCTGCAACAAGCGGGGTCGGGCGAATGTCCTGTGTACCTTCAATGACGACGGCGACGACGGCATCTGTGCGCCGGGCGCTAACTGCGAGGTGCTCGGCGAAGACCTGGGCAAGCTGAGAGTTGACGCAAAGGCAGAGGCGAAACACGGGTTCTTGACGGACTTCGGCAACTCTGGAACCGCGACTGGTTCGGGCTCGATCACGGCTTCCTACTGGCGTTCCCAGACACCCCATGACTTTTCGTTCACGGGGCACGCCATGACCACCGCTCCGACCGTCAACTGCGCGGTGTCGGCTGCTCCTTCCATCGAGTGCAAGCCAAAGATCACCGCCACCGGACTCAGCTCCGGCTGCGGCATTAACCTTGGCCAAGCCGGCTGCGCCTACCAGGCGGGAAGCGACAAGGTCTCTCAGAAGTTCAAGGCCGAGCTCAAGTCGGTCGAGAGTTCCGTCGACATCCAGTTCCCCAACAACGTACGCCGTTTTGTGGGCACCAAGGGGGTGACCGGAAGTGCCAGCGTCTATGCGAGCAATCGTTGTCGCAGGCAGTTCATCCTGAGCGATCCCGAGGGGCCTCCGCCGCCGGTCTACTATGAGGTCCGCGGGGCTTCGGGCAAGGCGGGCGTAGATGCCACCGTCACCGCGAAGATCAACTCGGTGCGTGGCAACGGCACCGCCGCTGTCGTGCCGACCTGCACCGCGGAGGGAGCCCAGAGGATCCACCTGGAGTGCGGCGTGCCGCTAGTGCAGTAATTGCTTTTCGATGTCGCCGAACCGCGTGCCGGCCACTCGAAGAAGGCTTATAGTGCGCCTTCCACGAACATGCCGGGCCGGCACGTCTGCTCGCGGTTGTCGGACAGGGAGAGCGCATGGGCCATTTCAGAGTTGATCTTCGCGACATCAAGTTCGTCATGTTCGAGCAGTGCAAGCTGCAGGAACTGCTGGGTCGTGGGCCCTTTGCGGCCTATGACCGGGACACGATGTCCATGATGGTCGACGAAGCAGAGCGCTTTGCTCGTGAGGTGCTTGCTCCTCTCAACGAGGTTTCTGACCGTGTGGGCGCGACCTTTGCCGACGGCAAGGTCAGCATGCCAGAGGGTTTCAAGGAGGCCTTTCGAAGCTATGGCGAGGCGGGCTGGATCTCCCTGGCTGGGGATCCGGAATTTGGCGGTATGGGTGCTCCGGTCATGCTCGAGGCGGCGACCGGCGAGCTGTTCGAGGTGGGCTGCCTATCGTTCAATCTCACCCGGTTGCTGACCAGTGGTGCGGCGAACCTGATCCGCTCGTTCGGTACGGCGGAGCAGAAGCAGACCTACATGCCGAAAATGTACAGCGGCCAGTGGACCGGCACGATGTGCCTGACCGAGGCGGGCGCCGGGACTGATGTCGGTGCGTCCCGCACTACCGCTACGCCGGAGGGAGACCACTACCTGATCGAAGGCGAGAAGGTCTTCATCACCAGCGGCGATCACGATCTTGCCGAGAACATCATCCATGCCGTCCTTGCTCGCATCCCTGGTTCGCCCGAGGGCACTCGGGGCTTGAGCCTGTTCATTGTGCCGAAGTTCCGCTGTGACAGCGCCGGCACCCTCGGCGAGGCCAACAATGTCCACGCGCTGCGGATCGAAGAGAAGATGGGGATCCATGGTTCTCCCACCTGCGTGATGGGCTACGGCCAGGACGGCCCCTGCCACGGGTACCTGCTCGGGGAAGAGGGTGGGGGCATGAAGCAGATGTTCCAGATGATGAACGAAGCCCGCTTGATGGTGGGTATGGAGGGGGCAGCCATCGGCAATGCCGCCTACCTGCAGGCGAAGGCATACTCCGCCGAGCGCATCCAGGGCCGCGACGCTACAAGGCGAAAAGAGGGGCGCGTTGCGATCATCGAGCACCCCGACGTGCGGCGCATGTTGATGTGGCAGAAGTCCCACGCCGAGGGAGTCCGGGCACTGGGCTACTACACTGCTTTGTTGGTTGACCGTGCCCACGTGCTCGAGGTCGAGGGGGACGCCGAGGGTGCCGCTACAGCGCATGCCATCGTCGGTGTGCTGACTCCAATCATCAAGGCCTACGGTTCCGACATTGGCTTCCAGGTCGCAGACTCGGCGCTGCAGTGCCATGGGGGCTACGGCTACACCAGCGAGTACCCGGCAGAGCAGTTTGTGCGAGACGTGCGGATCTCCCGAATCTACGAGGGAGCCAACGGCATCCAGGCGCTCGACCTGGTCGCTCGCAAGCTGAGTCTCAATGGCGGCGCCGATGCGCGCCTTTGCCTCGAGGCGCTAGAGGCGATGGCCAGTGAGGCCAGGGACGCCGGCCTCGACGAGGTTGCTGATGCGGTCGCTGCCGCGCTTGCTTCGGTGGTGCGGGTCGCCACCGGCTTTGCGGCTGCAGAGGATCGGCTGGCGCCCCTGCTCGGGGCCTATGGCTTCCTGGAGTTGATGGGCGAGGCGGCAGTGGGCGCGCTGCTCGCCCAGCAGGCGGCATTGGCGACCCAGGCCCTGGTCGAGATCGCCAGCTCGCGGGGAATCGACGCGAAGGACGAGGCGGCGCTTCGCAGCTTCGCGCAAGACGATGAAGAGACTGCGTTTTACTGGGGCAAGGTGATGAACGCCCGCTTCTTCTCGGCGCATATCCTGTCGCTGTGTCCGGCTCGGGCAGAGCAGTTGCTCAGCACGGATCGCTCGGTCATGGACGTGGTGTTCTAGGTCGACGGGGTCGGCAGGTCGATCCACAGGCGGGCGGCAAACTCTCCGTCCGGCCCCCGATGCAGGCCGAGCGAGCCGCCCATGCCCTCGGCGACGATGGCAGCGGTCTGCAGGCTCATGCCCTGACCCTCTGCTGTCATGTCCATGTCATCTTCGGGTCCAATGTCGGGGGCGAACAGCCGCCTGCGTAGGCTCTCGTCGATCTCGCCTGTGTGGTTGTCGATGCGAAAGCGGAGCACAGCGCGTGAGGTCGCCTGAGCCTGCACTGCAGTTACCTTCAGGTGCACCGTGCCAGTACGGCTCCACTGCATGGCTGCCTCCAACAGGGAGTGCAGAACCGCCTGCAGCGGCGATCGGGCGCCCAGTACCCAGGGAGGAAGACTGGGGCTGTAGTCGGCCTCGAGCTGCAGGCCCAGGGCTTTCGCGCTCGCTTGGTGGAACCGGACCACTTCGTCGACCAGTGTCGCGACCGAGAAGGGAACCCGGGTCTCTGTCGAGCCGGCCAACCATCGCCGTTGATCCGCCGCCAGGCGCTGGCCGAACAGCACGCAGACGTGGCCATTCTCTTGGCTGGCTCCTCTTCCTGTCAGGGGAGCGATCGAGATGAGCACGGGGATTGCGTGGCCGTGTTTGCGGCGAAGGTGGCGACGAACAACGCGCGGCTCGCAGGAATCTAGAGGCAGAATGGGCTCGTCGTCCTCTGCAGCCGATTCCGGGAGCCGGAGTCGCTCCGCCAGGGTTCCTGTCCAGGGGCTCTCGCCATCGAGTTCCAGCAGGGACATCGCCGCTTCATTGGCATACCGGATGTCCGCTCTGTCGGACACCACGACCACCGAATCGCGGATGGAGTTGAGCACCCCGTCGACTCGCTTGCGGTCGCGGACCCGGACCTGGAGTTCTTCGGCGAGCAGATTCAAGCCGACCGCCACTCCATCGAGTGTGCTGTCGGCACCACTGACTGGTGCCAGCGTATCGAAGTTCAACTGCGCAATGGCGGCGATGGCGTCGCAGATCCCACGGAACTGCGCGTCCTCGTCCAACACGAGCTTTGCTGCTGTGTTTGATCTTGCCACTGTCGAAGCCTCTCCCCGTGCGTTCCAGGATGCGCATCCGGTCGGTAGGCGCGCCCTCACGGCCCACAACAACCTTGCGCAGAGTTCACTAAATACGCACGCTGCGCGCGCTGTCAAGCCGATGATCAGCACAATTGCTTGTAGTCACGGTGACTTATTGGTGATCTTGGGGGGCTTCGAAGCCGTCACCAGAGGCAGGGTCGCCGAGTTGTGGAAGGCGGAACAATACCCGTAGCTCCTCGCGTCCAGGTGCAGTGCTGGTCGCCGGCCCGGGTGGTCCCAGCTTCTCTCGTTCGAGCACCTCGAGCACTTCACCTGCCATCGCGGCGTAGCCCTGCCAGTTCATGTGGCAGTAGTCCAGGAACTGTTCAGCACCCGGGATCCCGTCACTGACCGCCTCTGCGACTCGCTCTGCTGCAGCCTCGAGGTCGACCAGGTGGACATCCGAAAACTGTGCTGCCTCGGCGCGGATGATGTCGTTCAGCGAGGGGCGGGTCCGGTTCCTCGGCACCAGCTCGACGCTCTGGTACAGCGCTTGGCGGGCGCCATCCCGGTCCCCCAGCTTGCGTCGTGATCGGCCGATCCACAGCAAGGCCTCGGCGACCTCATCGCAACGTTCCAATTGCCTGCTCGCGTCCTCGTATCGGGCGCGGTAATACAGGCCGAGTCCTGCAGCTATGCACTCGCCCTGGCTCCGGCGCAGCACCGCCAGTTGAGCTGCTGTGTCGCTGCCTCCAGCCTCCAGCCGGGCCAGGGCCAGGTAGCTCTGCAGTGGTGGAGGCTGCTGCGAGGCAGGCCCGTCGAGGCAGGCCTGCAGCGGCTGTAGCGCGGCGGCATATTGCTGCGCTTCGAAGGCGCGGATCCCGTCCCGGCAACTGCCTCCCAGCGGTGGCCAGTCCTTGCCCTGGATGATCTTGCCGGGCTCGAAACCGAGGTAGCTGAGGTTGATGGGCATCGTTGCCAGTAGTACGGGCACTGAGGCCGTGTCGGCCTCTTCCAGCAACTGGTGGAGGCGCCGCTGAAAGCCAGCCCGCAACTGGGTGGTGTCGACGTCCTGGGGGGTGAACCAGCTGCGCTCCGGCTGTCGGTTTTGCAACAGCACCTTGCGCAACAGCCGGTAGCCCCCGAGCTTGCGCAACTGGCTGCGCACCCGGCCCGCGTCGAGATTGCCCTCGTTGTTGCCCATGGCTACCAGCAGCAGGTCGGGTTCGAGACCGAGGGCCTGGCGGCTGATCTCGACGACTCTTCGTGAGTCCTGGCCACCGGCGGCCGCGTTGACGACCTCGACCCGGTTGGGGTAGCGCGCCGACAGGTTGCCCTGGACCCACGACGGAATCCCTCCCTCGTCGCCGTGCTGTGGCTGCTCGCCGTTCACATAGGGGGTGCCCATGGCAAAGGAACCACCCAGGACGAACATCCTCCAGCGTTCGCCCTTGTCGCCTGCGAAGCGGGCCTGCACCAGCGATCCTGCCCCGTAGGTGCTGGTGCGGTACCAGCCGTCTTGCTCTTCGAACACGGGCTCGTCGGCGCTCTGGACGACTTCGTCGGCAACCTGGGTGTCCAGCAGTCCCATGCGTTCTGCCAACTCCACAGCCTCGTTGCCCAGGACCAGCAAGACGATGGTCACGATTGCGGCGAAGGCAACGAGCCATGCCTTGGAGTCGCGACGGCTCACCGGGTGCTACCTCGTGGCTCACCGAACAGAGTCAGCAGGGCCGGGTGCTCGCTGCCGAAGCAGGCCTGGAGGTTGAAGTCCGCTTGCAGTCGAGTGCTGCCGCTGGATACGGCAAGTACCACCAAGCCGAGCAGCACGGCGGAGGCCAACCGGTAGCGCGGGATGAACTGGGCAAGTCGATCGAACAAGAGCATGGCCCCGATTGAGCGGTCCACGTACGGGCCGTAAGTTTGCCTGCCCCCGGCAATGGGACGCAACGTAAGATGGCCTATGCTCCGGAGGTCGACCACAGCTCGTTCGCACGGTTCCCGAGCCACCTGGTGGCTACTTGCTGTGCTCTGCTCCTGTTCGCTGGTTGGTTGCAGTGGAACTGTGGCCGATGATGACGATTCCGGCACAACCGGGGCGCAGTATGACGATGACGACAGCGCACAGCCTGTGTCCGGAGACCTGTGGGGCGTAGTACGGGCCGTGGGAGGAGAGCCTATCTTCGGCGCCCAGGTCTCTGTCAGCAGCCACCACACGGCAAGCACTGACCAGGGCCGCTTCCAACTGGGCGGTGTCGTAGTCGAAGAGGATCTGTTGTTGCGTGTCTCCCGGCCGGGGTACTCGACCTTTTTGCAGAGGCTCGACCTGCGGCCCGGTGAGTTGCTCGGAGTGCAGGTGTTCCTGCAGCCCGCGGTGGTCCTGGATCTCGCCAACACCAAAGGTGGTGTTGCACTCGGGTACGAGCACCCGTCCGACGGCGACCCGGCGCTGGCCGCGGCCGATGGGTTCTCTGTGGACTTCCAGGAGGGGGTCTTCAGCATGGCGGACGGTAGCCCCGCCGCCGGCCCCATCCAGGTGTCGGTATCGGTGCTCGGCAGCCCCGAGTCCATCGCAGCAGCTCCCGGCTCGATGCTCGCCCTCGACGTGGAGGGCAACGAATTGCCCCTCGAGAGCTTCGCTATGGCCGAGGTTTCCCTCAGCCAGGATGGTGAGCTGGTGACTTTCAGCGGTACGGCGCAGTTGCGAATCCCTCTCGCCGGCGCGCCCCTGCCCGAGGGCTCGACGGTCGGCCTGTGGTCGTTTTCCGAAAGCCTGGGCTACTGGGTGGAGGAAGGGCAGGGGACGGTCCAGGGCGGCTTCTTCGTCGCCGAGGTCAGCCACTTCAGCTGGTGGAACGCCGACGTGGTACTCACGGACCGCTCCTGCATCGCCGGGCAGCTCGAGACCCCCGACGGAGAGCCGGGGGAAGGACTGCCCATCCTTGCCTGGGGTCTCGACTATCTCGGTGTCAGCAACAGCAGCAGCACAGCGGACGGTAGTTTCTGCATAGCGGTCAAGCGCGGCGGCACGGTTCGTTTCAGCGGGGTCGGCCCTGTAGGGAGTGAGCTGTTCGCCTGGGAACACACAGCGACCGCCCCATCGCAGAGTGGCGACTGTGGTGACAGCACCTGCTCCGACCTCGGCTCGGTCGTCCTCACGGACCTCGGCGCCGATGACGATGGCGACGGTTTCTCCGAGGTAGCGGGTGACTGCGACGATGCGGACGCCACGATTCATCCTGGCGCTGCAGATCCCTACGGTGACGACATCGACTCCAACTGTGACTTGATCGACGGAGTCGATGCCGACCACGACCAGTCGGCTGCCGCGAGCAGCGGTGGCCCCGATTGCGACGACAGCACGGCGGCGGTCCATCCGGGCGCCGACGAACTGTGTGACGGCCTCGACAACGACTGCGATGGGACGGTCGATACAGGTGCCATCGACCCGCTGTCCTGGTACGCCGACGTCGATGCCGACGGCTACGGCGATGCCGCAGAGGTGCTTGTCGGTTGCAGCGCCCCCACCGGCTACGTGGCAGACAGCAGCGACTGCAACGACGGCGACGGCGACATCCATCCTGGTGCCAGTGAACTTTGTGATGCCATCGACCAGGATTGTGACGGGCTGAGCCTCGACCAGGACTCCAGCGATGCCTCCACCTGGTACGCCGACGGCGACGGCGACGGCTACGGCGAGCCATCGGTGACTGCCATCGGCTGCACCCCACCGGAGGGATTCGTCTCCGTCGGCGGTGACTGTGACGATCTGCTCGACTGGGTGTTTCCCGGCGCGGACGAGACCTGCAACGGAGTCGACGAGGACTGCAACGGGGTGGCCGACGATGGGCCCGTGGCGGGCGCGCCCACCTGGTTCGTCGACGCCGACGGCGATGGCTTCGGCGTGCCGACTTCCAGCACGGTGGCCTGCGTTGCACCGGCCGGGTTTGCGGGCAGCGATGGCGACTGTAACGATTCAGATTCGTCGATCTATCCGGGTGCCCCCGAGTCCTGCGCCTCGCCCATCGACTCAAATTGCGATGGGTCCGTGCAGAACGCCGATGCCGACGGCGATGGCGTCGCTGCCTGTGACGACTGTGACGACAACGACAACCAGGTGTATCCCGGCGCCGCCGAGTTGTGCGATGCAACGGACTCGGATTGTGACGGATCGGTGGTTGATTTCTTCCTCGATACGGATGGCGATCTGCAGCCCGACTGCATCGACCCCGACGATGACGATGATGGTTCGCTCGACACAGCCGACTGCGCCCCTCTCGATGCATTCGTGTATCCCGGCGCTCCCGAGCTCTGCGACGGTATCGACAGCAACTGCGATGGCCAGCCCGACAACTGCGGTCTGCAACTGGCCTTCGCCTCGGTCTACGGTGAGGGACCCGGACACCACCTGGGACAGTCCGTTGCCGCCGGTGACTTCAACGGCGACGGTTTCTTCGATCTCGCGGTCGGATCCCCTGGTTCGAGCATAATCGCCCCCTTTGCGGGTGCCGTGCACGTGCTCCACAGTCCGTTCTCGGGGGTCGTGCCGCTGGCCCAGGCGGATGCCGTCGCTGCCGGCGAGTACGCCGAGGACCGGGCCGGATCCGCCGTGGCTGCCTGCGATCTCACAGGGGACGGAATCGCAGAATTGGTGGTTGGCGCCTATGCCTTCGATGGTGCCGGCCAGGCTTCCGGCGTGGTGTACATCCTCGAGGGGCCGGTGTCTGGCAACAGGCCGCTGTCCCAGGCAGAGGGTCGACTGGACGGTGAGAGTGCCGGCGACTGGGCGGGCTGGTCTCTGGCTTGCGTCGGAGATCACAATGGGGACGGGGTCGGCGATCTGCTGGTGGGCGCGTATCGCAGCGATCTCGGGGCTGCCGATGCGGGGGCCGCCTACCTGGTGCATGGACCGATCCAGGGTGTCCGCTCGCTGAGCACGGCGGACGCGGTGCTGGTGGGCGAGAACTCCCAGGACCAGGCCGGCTACGCGGTGGCTGCCGCGGGCGATGTCAACGGCGACGGACACCCGGACCTTCTGGTCGGCGCCCCGGGCAGTGACGGCAGCTTCACGTCCCAGGGCGCCGCGTACCTCGTGCACGGTCCCGTCACGGGCACTGTCTCCCTCGCCGCCGCGGCCGCGCGAATTTCCGGGTCTGCAACAGATGAACAACTGGGCTGGGCAGTGGCCGGGGTAGGGGACCTGGATGGCGACGGACTGGACGATATCGTGGCCGGTGCCCCTGGAGCCGCTGCGCAGGGCCTGGAGACGGGTGCCTCGTCGCTGTTCTTCGGTCCACTCGTCGGCCCGCTGCTGTCCTCTCAAGCGGCGGTTTCGGTCGCCGGTGGGGCCGCAGGCGACCTGCTGGGCTGGGCGTTGGCAGGCCCCTGTGATGTCAATGGCGACCTCAGCCCGGACCTCCTGGTCTCGGCTCCGCTGACCGATGCGGACGGCATCGACTCGGGCGCTGCCTACCTGTTCACGGCGCCGCTGTCATCGACTGAGGTTCCGGCTCTTGCCGAGCACAGCTACCTGGGAATTGGCATCGGCGACCACACGGGCAAGGCCCTGGCTTGTGGTGACTTCGACGGCGACGGTCGCAGTGATGTCGTGTTGGGTGCGCCCTATCACGATGGCACGGGCGGCGATGCCGGGGTCGTGTTCCTCCAGTTGGGAAGCTCGCTGCCGTGATTCCGGCTCCTGGGTCTCGTCGTGCCTCGGGTGCTGGTCCGGTTCTTGCTGAAAGACGGGGCATGTTGCCCAAAGTGCTCCTTGCATCTTTCCTCGCCGGGTTGCTGGTGGTCTGTTCGGCTTGTCAGCAGCCTGGCTGCAGTGACTCCGATGTGCCCCTGACTGTCGAGCTGGGCTATCCGGGGATGGAGGGCTGGCAGCCCATCGAGGACGAGGACCAGGTGCTGGTCTCGCCTGGCTCGCAGGGCTGGGGATTGATGGTTGAGGTGAACATCCGCATCGCCGGACTGAGCGCCGACTCGGGCGCCTATTCGACTGCTGATGTGCAGATCATTCGCAGCAGCGAGGACCAGGAGCCGTTGACCGCTCCGGGCACTCGCGTGTTGGCGGCACTGTGCCAGGAGGACGGCACTCTGTTGTCACGGAACCGACGGGTCGAGTTCAGCGAAGACCACATGGTTTTTGACGAACTGGAAGGGATCGACGAGGGCTTCGACGCAGTGCTCAAGATCACGGTTGAGTTCCATGACGGTACTACCGTGCGCCAGGAGCTCGATGTGCACCTCTACCGGGAGCCCGAGGAGCTCGACTCGGTGGGGAACCAATAGGCTCTGGCGCCGCAGACGATTTTTCTCTACCCTCCCGCAATGGCGCGCTGCCAGCCCACGATCTGCCTGTTGATCCCCGTGCTCCTGCTGGGCGTTGTTCTCGCTGCCTGCAACGAGAACACGCTGATGCGCCCCGGTGTCACTGACGTGCGCTTCCAGAGTCCTCCCACCGAGGTGGATATCCTGCTGGTGGTGGACGACTCGTGCTCCATGGAGGACGAGCAGACCAAGCTGAGCGACGGATTCGCCGACTTCGTGGAGTTCTTCAACGTCGCCGATGTCGACTACCACATCGGCATCACCACGACCGACATGGATGATCCCGACAAGCGCGGACGGCTGATGGGTGAAGTGCCCATTATCACCAGAGACACTGCGGGTGCCGACGACGTGTTCAAGAACAACGTCAAGGTGGGAATCGAAGGCTCGGGCAATGAGCGCGGCCTCGACGCCGCAGCCCGTGCGCTGGGCGACACGATGACCCAGGGCGACAACGCCGGTTTCTTTCGCGAGGATGCGCTGCTGAGCGTCATCTTCGTGTCCGACGAAGAGGATGCCGGACACTACGGCGTCAACGACTACATCAACTTCTTTCGCGAACTGAACGGCCAGCGCCGCCGGGACAGCTTCAATGCCTCCGTTTTGATCGGCGTGGACTCCGAGAGCCTGGAGCCTGCGGACTGCGGCCTGAGCGCTGCCAATCCCAACGCGGGGGCTCGGGCAGCGCGCCGCTATTGGGACGTCGCGGACCAGACCGGCGGTGTCGTCGCTTCCATCTGCGAGGACGAGTTTGCCGACGTCGTCAACCGAATGGGCCTGGCCTCCTCGCGTTTGCTCGACACCTTCCTTCTCGAGCGCCAGCCCGACCAGGACAGCCTCTCCGTCACGTTGTTCCTTGACCAGGAAGACACCAGCGGTATTGAGTTGCCTGTAGACGAGGAGGTCTCGGAATATCCCTGGGTCTACGAGCAAGACCTCGACACCTTCACGTACCAGGTTCGCTTCACCGACCTGACCCGGCTGCCGCCCATTGGCAGCCGCGTGGTCATTCGCTACGAGCTGTATTGATGTTGCGTTCCCTGCTTGCCGTTTCGTTGTTGTTGTCCCTGGGCAGTTGTGCTCAGTCGGATCGGCGTGGCGGCGAGGTCTGCTTCGATTCGGCCGACTGCGCCACGGACGAAGAGCAGTTGCAGGCCTGCATCGATGCTCGCTGTGAGGCAGTCGACTGCCTCAGCTCTGCGGACTGTGAGGTCGGCACGATCTGCGCTGCCGAGAGCGGCGAGTATCGCTGCGAGGCCGGTTGCAACAGCGACAGCGACTGCCTGGCAGGATCGAGCTGTGAAGACGGTGCCTGCGCGCCCTATGGATGTCGCTCTACGCTGCTGGACTGTGGCTTCGGCGAAGAGTGCAATCCCGACACTGGCGCCTGTCAGCCCACGACTGGCCCGCACTGCACGGAGTGCTCGCTGGTCAACAACACCTGGGATGATGGCGGCACGCCGACCACCTGCGATGACGTCCTGCTTGCCAGCAGCGAATGTGGCGGTACCGGTAGCTTCTGCATGAACTACTACGAGGGCCGCCCAGTCTGCTACGTCGGCTGCAACGACCAGAGCGAGTGTCCGGGCGGTTACCAGTGCAGCATTGTCATCCGCCCGCTGCCGTCGGGTTGCTCGGATGACTACATCATCCTTGGCAACGCCTGCATCGCACCGTGTCCCTGAGTTAGTTCTCGACGAATTCGCAGCCGTCCGGAAGATCATTGTCTCCGAACGGTGACTCCTCGCTGAAATGATGCTCGAGGTTCCAGCGGTTCGAAAAGGCCCACAGGTCGGACGGGATCGCGTAGTGGCCCTGCTGGTGACGGCAGCGAACGACCCGGTGGCCATCTGCTACCAGGCCCGCTTCGAGTGTGTCGGTGGTGGTCTCGAAGCTGATGATCGCAAAGCCCTGTGGCCAGGAGTCCTCGGAGCCGCCGCTGGATAGCAACACAGGAACCTGTCGTTCGGGACTCGAGTAGCTAACGAAGGGTCCGCCGACGGCGGGGATGGAGAAGTCGGCACCTCCTGAGAACTCGACGACCGCCGCCAGCGAGGTGCTGCGCTCCATGAGCATGACTGATGACCACAAGGCGCCGCCGCTGTGGCCCCAGGTGCTCACCTTCTTGAGGTCGACCCCCAGCTCATTCGCCGCACACGTGCGCAGGTCATCGAACAAAGTGAGGTCTGCCGCGGCGTCGTCCAGGATCCCCCAACACAGCAACTCGCCGACCAGCGGCAGCGAGATCGCCCGCGCCTCGGGCATGATCACGACCGCGTTGTTGGCGTTCGCCAGAGCCTGCATCTGGCCCATCGAGTTCTCGACCGGATCGGTGCCCACGTTGGTCAGTCCGTGGAAGTTGAATACCAGCGGCATGCCCTGCTCGAGATCTTCTGGGAACAGCACTGCGACCTTGCGGTTGATGCCGCCTGAGCTGAAGCTCGAGATGCCGCTCGTGTCCATGTCGGGGCACTCTCCGTCACTCAGCTCGGTCAACTCGGCTACCGGGTCAGCGTCTGGGGCCGCGTCGTCGTCGTCATCGGTCACATCATCGTCATCGCCTGGACTGCGCCCGTTGTCGCAACTGCTTAGCAGGACGAGGCTTGCAAAGAGCACCAGGTGCAGGGGGTAGGTCAGGCGAGTGTGCAGGCTGCGCATAGCTGGGCTCCGTGGTGGTTGGACGCGGGTGAGTTGCTCGATCCTACACCTCTGGACGCCTCGTCCCGCATCTGTATCGTGTGCCGAATTCCGGAGGAGCATGCGATGAACGAGCCTGCAGACAACAACGCCTCGGCAATGGAACTGACCTTGAAGGCGATCGTGCTCGGCGTCCTGCTGTCGGTGATTCTCAGTGCTGCGAACGCCTACCTGGGCCTGAAGGTCGGCATGACGGTCTCGGCGTCGATTCCTGCGGCGGTCATCTCCATGGGTGTCCTGGCCCTGTTCAGGCGCCACTCGGTTCTCGAGAACAACCTCGTCCAGACCGCGGCCTCGGCTGGCGAGTCGCTGGCCGCCGGCGTCATCTTCACGATTCCTGCCCTGGTGATGATCGGGCACTGGGAGAGCTTCGACTACGTCCAGATCACGATGATTGCAGGCCTGGGCGGGCTGCTTGGCGTCCTCTTTACCGTGCCCCTGCGTCGCGCTCTCATCGTGCCCGGTGAGCTGAAGTTCCCCGAGGGGGTTGCGACTGCTGCGGTCCTCAAGACAGGAGAGGCCACTGGTAAGGGCGGGCTGGTGACCATCATGCTGGGCGCCCTCGGCGGCGGCCTGTACAAGCTCGGCCAGGCGGGATTCGGCTTGTGGACCTCAGCCGGAGAGATCGCCGGCAGGGTGGGTGGCAGCGTGTTCTACTTCGGCTCCGACCTCAGCCCGGCGCTGCTCAGTGTCGGCTACATCGTGCGCCTCAATATTGCCTGCCTGGTGTTCCTGGGTGGTTTCATCTCCTGGTACATCGCCATCCCCATCTACTACTCGATGTATGGCGGTGCCTATGTCGAGATGGAGGCGGCTGAGGCTGCCTGGGCGATCTGGAACACCAAGATTCGTTACCTCGGCGTGGGCGCCATGGTGGTCGGTGGTCTGTGGGCCCTGGTCGCGCTGCGCGGTGCGCTTCTGGACGGGATTCGTTCGGGACTGCGGGCCGTTCGGGCCCGTGCTGACGGAGAGGTCGCAAAGCAGACTGACAGGGACCTGCCCATGAACTGGGTGCTCGGGGCTTCGCTGCTCGGGATCTTCCCGCTGTTCGGCTTGTACTGGTACGTCACCGGTGAGTTGCAGATCAGCATGCTGATGGCCGTGGTCATGATCATTGCTGGTTTCCTGTTCTCAGCGGTTGCCGGCTACATGGCCGGGCTGGTGGGTTCCTCCAACAACCCCATCTCCGGTATCACCATTGCGACCATCCTGTTCGCGTCGTTGCTGCTGTTCATGCTGATGGGCAGCGAGGCAGGCGTCGCGGGTGCCGCCAGCGCCATTTTCATCGGCGCGGTGGTCTGCTGCGCTGCCGCAATTGCCGGTGACAACATGCAGGACCTCAAGGCCGGGCACATCCTCGGTGCGACACCCTGGAGGCAGCAGGTGATGCAGATTGTGGGCGTCGTGGCGGCGGCTCTGGTCCTGGCTCCGGTGCTGACGTTACTGCACAAGGCCTACGGTTTTGTCGGAGCCGCGACGCCAGAACAGAGCGAACCCCTCGCTGCGCCCCAGGCCGGACTCATGGCCTCGGTAGCCGATGGGGTGTTCGCCCAGAACCTGCCGTGGGGGATGATCGCTATCGGCGCCGGCATCGCCGCGGTGGTGATCGTCATCGACGAGCAGTTGGCAGCCCGCGGCACGCAGTGGCGTATGCCGGTACTGGCTGTCGCCGTGGGCATCTACCTGCCGTTCGAGCTGGCTGTTCCGATTCTCCTCGGCGGCCTCATTGCCCATTTCGCAGACAAGGTCACGGGCAACGATGAGGAAGCCGCCCACAGTGGCCTGCTCGTTGCCAGCGGATTGATCACCGGCGAGGCCCTGGTGGGCATTGGCCTGGCAGTGCCCATCGCCATCGCCGGACGGACCGACGTGCTGGCACTGGTTGATAAGCCTCTCGGCGCCTGGCCGGGCGTGCTCCTGTTGGCTGGTGTTGCCTTTTTCCTGTGGAGGTCGGCTACCAGCACAAAGAAGCTGATCAGCACCCAAGGGGCCTGATCCAGGACCGTGGAGAAGCCAACTCGCTACTTTTTATCGAGAGTTTTTTGCGAGTCTGTAAAAACGTCATTGACCTGGGGCCCCTGAAAGCCTTCTAATTGAACCTAGACAGGTGTTCTGGGGACTCCAGCGAATGACCCGCCCGAATCGGCCAGCGAAGCTTCTCGTAGCAACGAGTGTGGCATTGACACTGCTGTTTGTTGCGGCTTGTGACGACGGAAGTACGGTCTTTACACCGGGCTTCTCCGTCGATCCGGACTTCCGGCGCGAGCACTTCGTCCAGCCCCAGCCGCAGGATGTCGATGTGCTCTGGGTGATCGACACATCCTGTTCGATGCTCGATGAACAGGAAGCGCTTGCCACCAATGGCCCCAACTTTTTCGAGTTCTTCCTCGACGCAGATGTGCCCTTTCACATTGGCTCCACCTCGACCAATGTCGATGAAGCGGACTCCCAGGGCCTGGATGGTCAGCTCGCCGGCGAGCCGGGCTACCTGACCATGGATACCCCAGATCTGGACACCGCCTTCCTCGAGAGAACCCTGCTCGGCATTGACGATCACCACCAGTGGGAGAAGGGTCTTCATGCCGCCTGGAAGGCGCTGGAAGTGCTCGGCAGCACGGACAACGCCGGATTCCTGCGGGACGACGCCAACCTGGCGGTCATCGTGGTCTCCGATGAGCCAGACTACTCGGAGACCAGTTCCGGCCAGTTCCAGGACTGGATTGGCTGGGAAGAGTTTGTCGATTGGCTCGACACCTTCAAAGGGCTCGATGCAGACCAGCAGACGCAGCTCTCGGCGGTCGTCGGAATCAGCGAAGACGGCTTTGAGGATCCGAGCGGCTGCAACCAGAATCCCGATCCTGAGCACTGGGGTGAGGGTGCACTGCGCGGCGATGGCTATCTCGAGGCTGCACGGGCCACCGGCGGCAGCTACCAGAGCATCTGCACGGACAACTGGGCGACGGTGCTGTCGCGCATGGGCCTGACTTCCGCGGGCCTGTCAGACACCTTCGAGTTGGACGAGCAGCCGGTTCCCACGACCCTCGAGGTCCAGGTGAACGACCGCAGAGAGACTCGTTGGAGCTACAAGCCCAGCATCAACGCCGTCTATTTCACGGAGCTTTCCGCCATTCCGCGTGCCGGTGAAGAGGTGACGGTGAAGTACCGGGTCGCTCGACCCCAGTAGCCACTCTTCCTGCCGTTTCGAGCCCTGCTGGCTGATTCGCGCTACCCTTCACAGCCATGAATTTGCTGATTCTCAGCATCGCTGCACTTGCAATCGCGCCCCTCCTGCTCACTGTGGTGCAGCACTCACCGCCGTTGTTGCAGGCCCTCGATGGCTTCGTGTTTGTCGCGATTGCCGGTCTTGTACTGCTGCACGTGCTGCCGGATGCCTTCGCGCAGAGCGGATGGTGGGTGCTGCTTGCCGGTGGCCTGGGAATGTTGGCGCCGACTTTCGTGGAGGAACGCCTGGAGCGGTCTGCCCACAGCGCTCACATGACGGCGCTGGTGCTGGCCTGCATGGGCCTGGTGTTGCACAGCCTCCTCGATGGCGTGGTGCTGGCGGGGGCAGCGAGCGGCTCTGCCTTCGGTGCCGGAGCCGGTTATGCCGTGGCGCTGCACTTCCTGCCTGAAGGCTTGGTGATCTGGTCGCTGTTGAGCCCGGCCTTTGGCCGTGGGATCGCCGCGGCGGCCCTGCTTGCCATGGTGCTGGCGACTCTGTGCGGCTTCTTCATGGGGCCGTCGGTCACCGGGGCAATGTCCAGCATGCCAATGGGCCTGTTCCTCGGGCTGGTGGGCGGCTCGCTGCTGCACGTGGTCGTGCACCGCCCGCACGTTGCCTCACACGGCGCCTCACACGGCGCCTCACACGGTGCGTCACACGGCGCGTCACACGGTGCGTCACACGGCGCGGACAGCGGTGGCTGGCAGCTGCCTGCCGGTGCCGGCGCCCTGGCAGGGGCTGCCTTGCTGTTGCTGATGCAGGGTTGGGAGGAGGTCGGCCATCCTCACCATGGTGAGGCAGCAGGTTCCTACGCTTCGGCTGCTGGGCACGCCAGCGACTCGGTGTTCCTGTCCCTGCTGTTGGAAAGCGCCCCGGCTCTGCTGGTGGCCTACCTCGGTGCCGGGATGGTCCAGGCCTATCTGCCGAAGGCGACCGTGGGATGGCTGTCCCGGGGTTCCGGCCTGGGCCAGGCCATGCGGGGGATGGCCTTCGGTCTGCCGCTGCCCCTGTGCTCGTGCGGTGTGATCCCCGTCTACCGCAGTCTCGTCCTCAAGGGCGCGCCGCCTGCAGCAGCGGCGGCATTCCTGGTCGCGACGCCGGAACTGGGCATTGATGCTGTGCTGCTGTCGGTCCCCCTGCTCGGGGTCCCGATGACCGGTGCCCGGATCGTATGTGCCGCCCTGGCTGCGTTGCTGGTCGGGTGGTGGCTGGGACGCGTGGTCGAAGCTGCATCCGTCGTGGAACCCCACGACGAAGAGGATGAGTTCGCAGCAATGAGTTCCGGGCAACGCTTTGCTGCGGGTCTGCGCACGGGCTTCGGGGACATGGTCGACGGAACTGCGGCTTGGATTCTGCTGGGTCTGTGCGTCGCGGCCATCGCCGCACCGATGTTGGACCCCGCCTGGCTCGGCTCGTTCCCGGATCCTCTGGAGGTGCTGTTGTGTGCTGTCCTCGGCATGCCGGTATACGTCTGCGCATCCGGTGCGACGCCGCTGGTTGCCGTGTTCCTGGCGGCGGGCGTATCTCCGGGTGCCGGGATTGCCTTCCTACTGGCAGGCCCGGCGACCAATGTGACCACCTTTGGTGTCATCGCATCTCTGCATGGCAAGAAGGCGGCGATGGTGTTCAGCGCAGCGGTGGTGGCCGCATGTGTCCTGCTCGGCCTGGCCGTCAACCTGGTACTTCCGGGAGTCGGCGCGGGGGCGTTCGAGGCCACCGCGGAGCACGGCCACTCGACTTTGCAGATGGCCTGTGCCGTGGTGCTCGGACTTCTCTACCTCGCTTCCATCTTGCGCCAGGGCCCGCGCGATTTTGTCGGGCAGTTGGCCTTTCATGCCCACGTGGCAGCCGAGCTCTCGGCATCCGAATCCGGTGAAGCCAATTGCTGCCACTGACGAGTCGGTCCACGAGAGTTCGCCTGTGTGGTGTTGGACAACGCGTCCCTCTCCGCTACCATCCGACGCAAAGTTGAAGATGCGCGCCGGGGCCCCGATTCTCCACGGTGAACGGCGCAGGCCAACACCCCATCTGGTTGGAGACGAGCGATGAAGATCGGTATCCCAAAGGAAGTCGCTGCTGGCGAACGCCGGGTTGCGGCGACACCAGAGACGATTCAGTCGCTGCGCAAGCTCGGCTTCGAGGTCATTGTCGAGGCGGGGGCCGGAGAGGGTGCCCGCTTCACGGATGACGCGTACGTTGCCGCCGGCGCCACTGTCGTCGCGGACCCCAGTGCACTGTGGTCGGGCACCGACCTGTTGGTGAAGGTGCGGCCACCCGAGCCGCACCCCACCCTGAACTGCCACGAGGCGGACCTGCTCCCCCACGGTGGCAAGCTCATCTCTCTGCTGTTCCCCGGTCAGAACCAGGAGCTTGTTTCCCAGCTCGCTGCCCGTAAGGCGACAGTCATTGCCCTGGATTGCATTCCGCGCATCTCGCGAGCTCAGAAGATGGATGTGCTCAGTTCCATGTCGAACATCGCCGGCTACCGGGCGGTGATCGAGGCAAGTCACCACTTCGGTTCGTTCTTTGGCGGTCAGATCACCGCCGCCGGCAAGACCCGTCCGGCTCGTGTCCTCATCATCGGCGCCGGGGTTGCCGGCCTGTCAGCGATCGCAGCTGCCCGGGGCCTGGGTGCCGAAGTCCGCGCCTTCGACACCCGCGCCGCCGCTCGTGAGCAGGTCCAAAGCCTCGGCGCGAAGTTCCTCGAGGTTCAGTTCGAAGAGGCCGGGGAAGGTGAGGGCGGCTACGGCAAGGTCATGAGCAAGGAGTTCATCGAGGCTGAGATGAAGCTGTTTGCCGAGCAATGTGCCGAGGTCGACATCGTCATCACTACGGCATTGATTCCCAACAAGACGGCTCCCATTCTCATTACCCGGGAGATGGTCGAGTCGATGCGTCCTGGTTCGGTCATTGTCGACCTGGCAGCGGAGCGGGGTGGCAACTGCGAGCTGACGATTCCCGATCAGACCGTCGAAGAGTCGCGGGTCACCATTGTCGGCTACACCGACCTGACTTCTCGCCTGGCAACACACGCCAGCCAATTCTTCGGCAACAACCTCGCGCACCTGCTTGAAGATATGGGTGGTGGCACCGATTTTCGTGTCGACCTCGAGGACGAGGCCGTTCGCGGCGCTCTCGTACTCCTGGACGGCGAGTCGATGTGGCCTCCGCCGCCTGTCGTGCCGAAGGCGCCGCCGCCGGCCTCCCCGCCGCCAGTCGAGGCGCCTCCAGACCCGGTACCGTTCAATCGCCCGAGCGAGGGTGCCAGTGGGGGGGGCCTGGGACGCGCCCTGGGTGGGCTCGCCCTGGCTGCTGTCCTGGCAGGCATTGGAGTCAGTGCTGACGAGGGTTTCATCCAGCACTTCACAGTCTTTGTGCTGTCCTGCTTTATCGGCTGGCAGGTGATCTGGAATGTGACACCAGCTCTGCATACACCGTTGATGGCGGTGACCAATGCCATCAGCGGCATCATCATCGTCGGTGGCATTCTGCAGGCTGCTGCGACAGAGATGAAACCGGCGGTGATTCTCGGCGTGATCGCGATCCTCGTCGCCAGCATCAATGTGTTCGGCGGTTTCCTGGTGACTCAGCGCATGCTGAAGATGTTCAGGAAGTGAGAAGCTGATGCTCGAACACGTGGCGGATCCAGAAGTCCTCAAGACTCTCGAGAACCTCGAGAATATGGCCTACCTCGCGGCAGGCATTCTTTTCATCCTCAGCCTGAGTGGCCTGGCCAGCCAGGAGACCGCCCGTCGCGGCAACCTGTACGGGATCATCGGCATGGGGGTGGCGATGATGGCGGTCATCACGCTGAGCATGTTGGGGGCGAAATTTGATCCCGCGACGCCGATGCCGACGACCTTGCCCATCATGATCGGCAGCATCGTCGTGGGCGGTGGAATCGGTTCCTTCATCGCGGCTCGGGTCGCGATGACAGCGATGCCGCAGATGGTGGCGGCTCTGCACAGCTTCGTTGGCCTGGCCGCGGTCCTGGTGGGGGTGTCGACTTTCCTGGATCCGCCCGCCGGTCATGCCGGTGTAGTCGAACTCATCGAGATCTACGTCGACGTCGCCTTGGGAGCCATTACCTTTACCGGTTCGGTCATTGCCTGGGCGAAGCTCGAGGGGCGAATGTCTGGCAGGCCCTTGCTGCTACCAGGTCGCCACGTGCTGAACGGGCTGGTCGCTGTGGCGACCGTGGTGGTCGCGGTGCTGTTTGTGAAGGCGACCGGCGCACAGAGCGAGGTGCTCGGCATGTCGGCCCTCGGCTGGCTGATGGTGATGACTGTGCTCTGCTCTCTACTGGGCATTCACCTGGTGGCTGCGATCGGCGGCGCAGACATGCCTGTCGTGGTCTCCCTGCTGAACAGCTACTCGGGTTGGACGGCCGCCGCGGCGGGCTTCATGCTGCAGAACGACCTGCTCATTGTCACCGGTGCCCTGGTGGGTAGTAGCGGCGCCATCCTCAGCTACATCATGTGCAAGGCGATGAACCGATCCATCTGGAACGTCGCATTTGGCGGTTTCGGAACTACCGGCGTCCCGGCCCCTGCCGGCGAGGCGGCCGCCCAGGGCGAGGTGCAGGCTCTCGAGGTTGACGGCGTCAGCGCGCTGCTTGCCGAAGCGAAGAGCGTCGTCGTGGTGCCCGGCTACGGCATGGCGGTGGCCCAGGCCCAGCACCTCGTCAACGAGTTCGGTGAGTTGATGCGGGCTCGCGGTGTGGAGGTGCGCTTCGCCATCCACCCGGTCGCTGGTCGGCTGCCCGGCCATATGAACGTCTTGCTGGCAGAAGCCGGCGTCCCGTACGACATCGTCCTCGAGATGGACGAGATCAACTCCGACCTACCCGACACCTCGGTGGTGCTGGTCATCGGTGCCAACGACATCGTCAATCCGGGCGCCCTCGACGACCAGAGCAGCCCCATCTACGGCATGCCCGTGCTGGAAGTATGGAAGGCGGGTGTCGTCGTGGTGCTCAAGCGCGGCATGGCAACTGGCTATGCCGGCGTGGGCAACCCGCTGTTCTTCAAGAGCAACACGCGCATGTTTTTTGGTGACGCGAAGGAGTCGATGGGGGGCCTGGTCAGCGCACTGCGGGGCTGAAGCGGTGGCCAGGCGTCGGTGCTGACTACGGGTTGATTGTGAACAGTTCCCGGTAACTCAACTCAGAGCCGGGATCACATTCGCCGTCACTGTTCATGTCGATGCACTCGTCTTCAAAAGTCCAACTGGCGATGAACGCACTGTTGATGACGCTTCCCTGGCCAAAAAACCGTAGCCAGGTGACGCCTTCGTCGTGTGTGAACCACAGCCAGTTCTGCGCCAGGTCGAGGCCGGCGCTGAGCTCGTAGCCATCGCCGTCGTATCCCCAGGGACCGCAGCTGTCTTCGCTCAACTGGTACTGGACGCGCCATGTCGTCAGGCAGTCTGCGCAACCACCTGCAGGCGCCTCGGGTAGCTCAATCCAGCGATAGCTTCGTTGGCAGTCCCAGTACTGATCGCTGGTGACGTCAAAGTTGTACGAGAAGCTGACGGATCCCACCTGGCTCGGGACCGTGTCGGCGCTGTCGTCATCGTCGGTGTTGAAGATGGGGTCGTCCCACAGGTCTTCTGTGGCGTCGTCATCGTCGTCGGCTGGAGCGATCTCCTCGGGAATGTCCACACAGGCAGCGAGCAGCATCCCTACCATCATCAGCAGTGCAGGAGTACGGTTTTGGATTGTCAGGCGGCGAAGCATCGGCCAACTCTTGCTGGGCAGTATGGCCCTCGGTGGGGCTGCGGTGTATTTCTGGCATGGTAGCAGCCTTGCATCAGGGGGTGGTCGGGCGCTGTAGACCCCGCTAGACGAGGGAGCCGAAGTGGACACAGCACAACCGAGCGCTGTTTTGCTGGAGCCAGTTGGTGGTGCGATCCGACTCGCCGTGGCGAGCTCTTGGGATGGAACTCCCGTGGCTGCCGACGAGCGGGTCAGCCTTCGGATCAGCGGTTTCGGAGAGTTCCTGTTACTGGAGGTCGAGGCCCCGTTTTATGGCGACCCGGCGCCGCCTGGCCCAGTAGGCTCGACGCCGGGCCTGTGGGAATTCGAGGTAGTCGAGCTCTTTATCTGTGGTCCCGCGGAGCGGTACAGCGAGTTCGAAGTGGGCCCCCTGGGTCACTTCCTGGTGCTGCGCATGGACGGAGTACGCAATCCCGTCGAGCAGGGCCTGGACCTGCAGGTAGAGACTGCAGTCACCGGAAACCGTTGGCGTGGCCGGGTCATGATCTCCCGCAGGCTCTTGCCTGAAGGGCCGCACCGACTGAACGCCTATGCGATCCACGGCGAAGGGGAGGGGAGACGTTACCTCGCGGCCGTTCCGGTGCCCGGCGATGGGCCGGATTTTCATCGCCTGGAGGCTTTTGCAGCGGTGGTCCTGCCCTGATGGGCCCGAGGTTCTCGTCCCGAGTCGCCAGCTTCCCTTCGACAAGCGCTCTCAGTCCTGACGCCCAGCCGGAGCCCCTGGTTCATGGATCCAGCACAAACATCAGTTGCCCCGGAGCGCGGCGGCCGGGTTCGCCGCGCTGCAGCGCCCAGGCTCGGATCTCCTCGACCTCACGCTCTCCTCTCTGGGTGTCGTAGACAGCCAGGATCACTCGGTTTCCTGCTGCCAGTGTCGTGTCGGCGATGGCGTCGACCCGAGTCTCTTTGAAGTCGGTGAACGTGTACAGCCAGCGGCCTCCCTCGAAGCGGAACGGCTGCCCCCAACTGGGATCGCCGGGCACGAGCGTCGGAACCTCGGGCTGGGCGAAGGTCAGCCGTTCGGTCATTGGGATCAGGGCGTAGGTCGGGTCCACCTGGTCCTTGTCGTCGTCGAAGCCGCGCGGGAAGTTGACCAGCAGCAGTGCAGCGCCTGGTTGCCATGCCTGGACGGCCAGGGCCATCAGGCCACGCTCGCTGTCTGCTTCGTTCCAGGTGCGGCCGGCCTGCAGGGCGGCTCCGGTCAGGGCGAGGCCGTGGAGCCCGAGTGCGGTGGCCAGGCACAGCCGCAGGACCACGGTTGGGACAGGCAGCCTACCTGCTCCGTCGCAAGCGGCTTTTGCCACCAGCAGTGCGCCGCCGGGCAGGAGCACGAGGTAGTACGGGAACTGGTGTGCTGCGGCCACTCCCCCCGCTGTCAATGCCACGATCAGCGTCGCCGCCAGCGCGGTGTGGGCCAGCCAGGAGAGCGGGATGAGGCGTTCATTGCGCGGCATCTGCAGGGCTGTCCAGGCTCCGAGCAGTGCGAGCAGGCCGAGCAGGTTGGCGGCTGTCTCCGAGCCGTAGCGTCCCGGGTACTCGGCCAGGGCAGCGCTCAGTGCTGTCAGTATCCCGGCTGGAGCATTGATGGGGTCTGCCCCTGAACCCGCGAGCAGGCCGGGCAGCAGCGGCACACACAGCAGCACCACCACTGCCAGGGCCAGTCCGAAGCGTCGCAACCGGGCGCGGCCCTCGGGGAGGGCAAGCAACAGCGCTAGCTGCGAGATGGGCAGGGCAATGGACAGAACATGGGTCCACAGAGCGAGGGTAGTGGTTGCGATCCACAGCAGCTCGGCTCCGCTGGGCCGGCTGCTGGCAGGCGGCCTTGCAACCCATCGTGAGAAGGCGAGCAGTTGGCCTGCGGTTGCCGCCACGAGCAGCGGGTAGTTGTTGACCTCCAGGCCGTAGGCATTGCGATGTGGTGAGATCGCCAGCACCAGGGCCGCGAGCGTGGCGCCAAGGGCAGCTTCTCGACCCCAATGTTGCCTCGCCGTGGCCCAGACCAGGGGCACCGCAGCGACCGACAGCAGCCCCGAAACCCCGAACCAGCACGCCGCAGGGGCGTGGCTCTCCATCATTCCCAGAAACAGCAGTGAGTAGGCGGGCGGGTGCAGGCCGACGAAGGTGGTCAGCGCTGAGCCCCAGCCGTTTAGCTCGATGACATGGCGAAATTCGTGGAAATAGGCTGCATAGGCGAGTGCGATCTGGTTCCAGCGGAAGGGCAGTCGGCTGGCCTGCAGAAGCGCGGCCAGCACCAGGATTGCCAACAGAGCCCACGGCAGGCGTGGACTGGAGCGACGAGCAGCGGTGGAAGGCGGAGACGTCATGCGCTGACAACGGATCTTACTGGCTCTGTCGCACTGTTGCGCTCGACCTCGCCTTGGGGCAGGTTGTAATGAGGAGTGCCGCGCAGTATTCGTACCCGTAGTACTTTGTGATGAGGGAAACGGTTGATGACCAGTGTGCAACAGCGACAGGCCTTGCAGCTCCTTGCAGCCGGTGGGTTGGTGCTGCTGTTCTCTTTGTTGCTTCTGTTGGCGGGCTGCAAGACCCCGGGCTCTTCGGGCTCCAGTTGTGTCGATTGCCACGATCCGCCGGGTTCCGATGCCGAGGTCGGGATCGAGGAGATCCACCCCTGGCGGCCGCTGCCCTGTGTTGACTGTCACGGGGGCGATGCTTCGCGTGCCGACAAGACAGAAGCGCACCCTTCGTTGCCCGATGGCATCAGCGGCCCCACAGAGCTGCGAGGCTTCAGCAGCCTGGAGCTGGACGGAGTCGATCCGAACTACGTGCGCTGGGTGAACCCCAGTGACTACCGGGTCGTGCAGCAAACCTGCGGCCAGTCCGAGTGCCACCAGGCGATAGCGGAAGCCGCGCCGACCTCGATCATGACCACCTTTGCCGGGCACTTCAACAAGACCCGCTACTACGCAGGCTTGCAGGATTCACGCGAGGCAGCGCTAGGGGTTCGCACGCAGACGGACCCTCAGTTCTCTGCCGCTGCCGGCACCACCGCAGCCCTGAGCGTGCTGGACCCGCCTCGGCTCACCGAAGAGTCGCCTTTTGGCGACTTCATCGACCACTACCTCGAGAAGGGCTGTCCGCGCTGCCACGTCTGGAACTTCGGCCCCAATGACGTGCGTGGCGACTTCCGTTCTTCGGGCTGCGCCGGCTGTCACGTGCTCTACCATGCTGATGGGTTGAGCCGGTCCGCGGATCCGCAGGCCAATACCGACGACCCACCGCATCCCCATACCCACACGATGACCACACGAATTCCCGACGCGCAGTGCGAGCACTGCCACTACCGGGGCAATCGGATCGGCACGATGTTCCGCGGCGCTCGGGAGATTGGCCGGCTGGGGAATCCGCCCAACCCCGAGGGCAGTACCGATAGTATTCACGGTCGAGAGCCGGGCTTCTACCTGCTCGACGAGGACATCAGCAACCTGACCGATGAGACGCCGCCAGATCTGCACTACAGCGCCGGGATGGGATGCGTGGACTGCCATGTCGGACAGGACGTGCACGGCGATGGCCGTCTCTACAGTGCTCACGATTACCAGGTGGGGGTCGAGTGCGAGGACTGTCACGGCAGCGCAGAGCAAGGAATTGCCGCGGACGCCAACGGAGTCTTCCGTACAACCGCCGGCAACGAGATGGAGACCGTACGGCTCAGTGCCGCGGGGGTGCCCGAACTCGTCTCCCGGATTGATGGCCAGAGCCATCCACTGAAGCAGCTGGTCGACCTGGCCATGGACGGTTCGAACCCGGACCTGGTTGCCGCTCACGGCCGCAACGACAAGGGCTTCAGTCACCTGGACCGTCTCGAGTGCTACGTCTGTCACACGGCCTGGACGCAGAGTTGCTTTGGATGCCACGTAACCGTTGACCTGCGCAACTGCGACGAGAGCCTGATCGACGGGGAGCAGACGGATGGCCTGGCCAGCGGGGAGCGTACCTGGGTGACTCTGGACTACATGGGTCTGGGCATTGGTGTCGATGGCAAGGTCACGCCAATGGCGCCCCAGGAGAAGATGTACTTCACGGTGATTGCGCCCTGTGATCCCAAGACCCAGACCTGTACCGAGGGGGTCGGCTCTCCCGCGCCCGGCCGCCGCATCTTCGACCAGAAGGTACGCATCACCCACGACGGCAAGCTCGGCATGGGCTACGGCCCGGTAGTGCCACATACGACTTCGTCGGGCAGTCAGCCCTGTGATCGTTGCCACCTGCGCGAGGATGAGAGCAACTGGGACATCATCAACGAGAGCCTCGGTCGCGGCTCGGGGCGCTTCGTCATTCCGGATGGTGATGGCGTGGAGTACGACCTGACGAAGGTCGTCGACCAGCAGGGCAATGCCCTGGTCGGTCTCGCCCACGAGGGGACCGACGTGCTGCCCCCAGACATTGTCGAGCGGATGCTGACCCCGCGAGTGCCTAATTCCGGGCTGACGCTCAAGCAGTTCCCGCCCTGGCAGGAACCGTGACCCTGGTGGCTCGTGCCCCTGTTTCGGCGCTGGCGGCCGCTCTACTGGCCCTGCTTGCCCTCGCAGGTTGTGGCCCCGCCGCCGACTGCGCCGAGGCCGCGCGTACTGCAGCTTCGGTGGAGCTCGGCACGGGTTCGGTGGTCTTCAAGTCGCTGGCCGAGGGCGGCAACCTCGAGTTGATCCAGGGCGAGCAGGGCGGAATCCACACCTGGGCAAGCGCCCGTTTCAGTGGAGTCTATCCGGGGTCCTGGGACGATCCGCTGAGCACGCAGAACCCCTTCCTTCAGTTCAGCATCGAGGGGAGCGATGGCCCTCTCGCTGCCTACCTGCCGCAGCGCCGTCCCTTGAAGGTGCGCAGTGACGGCACCATCGAGATCGTCGGCGAGGCGGTGCAGATGCTCGCCACCAGTCTCGACCAGGCCGCCTGGCAGACCGCGCAGTTCACAGTTCAACTCGAGGATGCCTGCGGCACCTCCGTGATGGACACACGCAGTGTCCTGCTGGTGCCCAGCTGCAGCGACTGACGCAGACGCCCTGGAGTTGCGGTTTGCCGATCCAGGTGGCTTACTGAGCCCATGCTGACGCCTCAACTCGACCTGGATGCCTTTTCCGACGTGCCGTTCCCGGTAGCGAC
Source organism: uncultured Rickettsiales bacterium (assembly GCA_964490445.1). Taxonomy (GTDB): domain Bacteria; phylum Myxococcota_A; class UBA796; order UBA9615; family UBA9615; genus UBA6601. The sequence continues at coordinate 27,191 of CAZBDA010000041.1, forward strand.
CCGGGACGAGCTTCGTAAGGCCGGAATGTTGCGGGTCGAGGCGCTCGGCAAGACTCTCTGCGTGGTCTGGAATGATGGCAGCCCACGGGTCTATGCCGACCAGTGCCCCCACCTGGGCCTGCCCCTTACTATGGGCAAGATCGAAAAGGGCAGCCTGCGCTGCGCCTACCACGGCTGGCTGTACGACACTGACAACGGCGAGGTTCGCGAGCAGCCGACCCTGTTGAAGGAGCGCCGCTGCAAGCTGCGTCGCTACGGCTCCCTGCTCGCCGGTGGGCTGGTGTTCTGCTGGTTGGGTGACCCGGCCGAGGAGGAGGCGGTCAGGGCACGCTTGCCCGAACAGGTGCTCGAAGACTTCCAGTTGTACCGGGTCGAGTTCGAGTGCCCCTTCTATCTCGCGCTGTTCTCTTCGGTGGACTACGCCCACTTTGCCTTTCACCGCGGCTACAGCCCCTTTTACAAGCTGTACGGCGCACTGCGCAGCAATGAGCATCTGCCTGGCTCGGCGTTCTCGTCGAGAGTCATCGCTGAGGACGACCGGAAGGTCACGGTTCGACTGGACGAGGCCAACCGCGAGGTGCGCATGTATGCCAGCTGTGCCGAGATGGACGACCAGAGCATCAACTACTTCCAGACCTTTGTAACCCCGTTGTCGCCCACCCGGACCCTGTACTGGGAGTGCTACACGGCGCGTACCCGCAACCCGCTGCTCAAGTTGTTGTCGAAGCTGGCCTTCCGCACCTTGACCGTGCGTCTGCTCGAGGACGAGGACCGGGTCTGGACCGGCGCCAGCGCGCCCGCCTTTCTCGAGGGAGACAACATCAATCTGTCCGAGAACGACCTGCCGCTGGGGCAGCATCTACGCAAGTTCATCGCGCCTCGGCTGAAGGCCCACAGCGCTGCCAACGACTCGTAGCCGGTAAGGTCCAGCGCCGGTTCAGCCCACCTTGCCGTACTCGCGGAAGCGAAACCGCGCACCCAGCTCCTGCTCGACGATCCGGCGGCAGGCCTCGACGTCGACGTCGGGCATGCCGACTACCGAGGCCTGGACCCAGCCGAAGTGCTGCGTAGAGGTCTTGATGAACTCCTTGCACGCGAACCAGGCGGCCTCTCCATACCTGTTTGGGCAGTGCTTCAGGTAGACCTCGGGGTTCTGGGCGTTGAGGCTGATGCTGACGGCCTCGAACTGTGCGGCCAACTCGGGAACCACATCACGTCCCTCGCGTAGGCTTGCGAGACCATCGGTGTCCAGGCGGAGACGGCGAGCGCCGGCCGCGCGCAGCAGCACTGCAGACTCGAGCAGAAGGTCCATTTCCCGGGTGGGCTCCCCGTAGCCGACAAAGACCACCTCGTCGAAGCTCGCCAGGTCCGCGCTGCTCGGGCCACCCGACCGCAGGGACTGCTCTGCTGCTGCGCGACTCGCACGGCCATGAAGTGCAGCGAGCCGGGTCGCTTCGAGGACGATTTCTGCAGTGACTTGCTTGCGGTCCAGCTTGAGAAAGTAGTCGTGCACCATCCAGTCGGTGAACTTGGGACAGAAGCCGCAGGCCAGCGTGCACAGGTTGGTGATGTTGAGGTAGATGGACTTGCGGATGCAGTAGGCCAGCACCGCGTCCTGGGGCTCGCCGCTTGCGGTCGGATCACTGTTCGTCTGGCTTGCCACTGGGTTCATGACGGGGCGGAGCCTTCCACATCACAGCCTGCAATGCCACCCCAAAAGGCGCACAGCGCGCGGATCCCGGGCGGCTCTAGCGTACGGTGTCGCGCAGCATGCGCAGGCCGAGGCGCGCATGGGTGGCGAGCACGCCCAGGCCTCGCCGCGAGCGCACCCGGCTCGCCAGGTAGCTGGGTCGGAAGTAGAACTCCCGGTAGAAACGGCGGGTCTCGCCGACCAGGAGGTCGGGTCCGAGTTCTTCGCTCTCGCCGGTGGCGGCTCCGAACCAGCGGAACGAGCGCGGTTGGCTGTTGCGTCCCTTCTTGCCCTGGCGCCGCCCGAAGCTGGTGCCGGGCAAGGGCGTCGCTACGTTGACCTGCACGTAGTCCAGCCGGGTCTCCTTTGCGAAGGCGATGGAGCGGTTCACGCTGTCGGTGGTCTCGCCTTCCATCCCGACAAGGAAGGTTCCTGCCACCTCCATGCCAGCCTCGTGCACCCAGCGGGCGGCATCACGCCCCTGTTGGACCGTGGTGCGCTTGCCGCTCTTACCGAGCATCTCGTCGTCCCCGGACTCGAAGCCGAAGCAGACCTGGGTGCAGCCGGCCGCGGCCATGGTGTGGACGAGTTCTTCGTCGACTGTGTTGGCGGTGGCGAAACAGCGCCAGGTGAGGTCGTGGTTGCGTTCCTGCAATGCGGCACAGAACTCAAGTACCCGGTCGCGGTCCCAGGTGAAGGTGTCGTCGCGCAGGATGATTTCGCGGATCCCGTAGCGGTACACCAACTCGTCGACCTCTTCCATGACCAGAGCGATGGGCCGGGCGCGGACGGTGCGTTGGTGCCAGATGTGGGTAGGGCAGAAGGTACATGCGCTCGGGCAACCACGGACGGTCGCCATGGTGGTGGCGGGGTGCCGCCGTGCGAAGGGCACGGTGTAGCGATCCAGCGGCAGGAGATCGCGAGCGGGTAGGGGATAGGTATCCCAGTTGGGAGGGAAGCGTCGTTCGCTCTGCTGCAACTCGCTTTCGTCGAGCCAGGCGAGGTTGGGGATCTCCGTCGGCTCTTTCCCCTGTGCGAGCAGGAGGATTGCCTCCTCGGGTTCCCCGAGGATCACGAAGTCTGCGTCGCTGTCGCGCAGGGTTGGCAGCGGCTCTGCGGTGACATTCGGGCCGAAGATGACCAGCTTGGTGTCGGGAAGTGCGGCGCGCAGCATGGCCAGCAGCTGGTGGTCGTCGTCCAGTGAACCCCAGGCCGAGGGAAAGGCGACAACCGCAGGCGGGTCGGCAGCCAGGCTGCGGACGACGGCGTCGTGCCGTAGGCCGAGCACGTTGGCAGCGATGAGTTCTACCGGAAGGTCAGCCTCTCGCAGGACGGCGGCCGTTGTTGCCAGTTCGAGGGGTGGATAGGGGCACGACAGCGGCACCTCGCCGCCGAACACATCGCGGAGGAACAGAGCCTCGCGCCCGTCGATGACGGCCAGAGGGTCGATGAGGGTGACGCGACCTTGCACGGAACTCCCTGGTTGCTGCTGTCCGTCGGGAACCAGCTAGCGGGTTCCCACTCAGCCTAGCCGGAAAGAGCAGCGAGTGCATTCCCTCTGCGTTGGCTACAATGGCACCCTTAGTCGCGCTTTGTGCAGGGAGAGGGCCGCGATGCTGAACATCATGTTCCTACAGGACAACGGCATTAACGAGTCACTCGGGGTGACTGACCTGGCTGCTGTCCTGACTGCTGAGGGGCACCGTGTCGAGCTCGTGCTCGGCGACGAGGAAGAGGACCTACGTCGCCGCTTGCAGGCCTCTTCTCCGCAGCTGGTCGTGGTTCCCTGTCCGGTTGCAGGACATGAGCGCGCCCTGGCGGATGCAAAGCTGGTCAAGGAGATGCACCCGGACTGTGTGACCGTGCTGGGTGGCACCTACGCCACGTTTAGCCCCGACCTCGCTCGCCTGCCGCAGGTGGATGCTGTCTGTATCGGTGAGGCCGAGGGCGCCGTGGTTGAGTTGGCTGAGCGCATCGGCGGGGGCGAGGGCTACGACGACGTCGCCAACCTGGTGATCGAGCGCGAAGGCGAGCTCATCAAGAACCCTATGCGTGGGCTGATCGAGGACCTGGATGGCCTGCCATTTCCTGATCGAGACCTGTACTTCCAGACCTATCCGTTCATCGCAGAATTGCCTTGGAAGAAGTTCGCCACCGGTCGTGGCTGTTTCCACGAGTGTGGTTTCTGCTGGAACGACGCGTTGCGCGAGATGTACGAGGGTGGTGGTCGCTTCACCCGGCGCAAATCTCCGCGCCGTGCCGTCGATGAGATCCTCCAGGTTAAGGGTCGCTATCCCCTCGAGCACGTGCACTTCTCCGACGACCTGTTCACGGTCCACCCGACCTGGCTCGAGGAGTTCGCACCCATCTACCGCGACGAGGTAGGCGTCCCCTTTACCTGCAACAGCTCCATCCCCCTGGTCACCGAACGCACGACAGCCGCTCTGGCCTCCGCCGGCTGCGCGGGTGTCGGGATTGGCCTGGAGTGTGGCAACGAGGCTTTGCGTGCGGAGATCCTCGGCAAGGTGGTCAGCAACGAAGACGTCCACGAGGCTGCCCGCCTGGTGAAGAGTCACGGCATGCAATTGTCCACCTTCAACATGGTGGGTTCGCCCGGTGAGACCGTCGAGAACGTCTGGGAGACCATCCACCTCAACCGTGCGATTGGTGTCGATCATGTCCGGGTGACCATCGCCATCCCCTTGCCCTACACGCGCTTCGAGGAGCACGCCATGGAGAAGGGCCTGCTCAAGGAGTACGACGGGGCATCGAAGGTGGCCACCTTGATGGAGCCCGAGGTGTTGTTCGAGACCGAGGAGCGGGATGCCCTGGTGAACCTGTACATGCTGTTTCGCCTGGCGGTGCACGTGCCGGCCTCGGAGCCGTTGGTGCGGCGCGTCATCGGACGCACCGACGCTCGTTGGCTGCAGGCGTTCCGTTTGTGGGGGATCTACGAGGAGAAGCGCATCACCCACATCCGCTGGTTGGACGGACTGCGCTACTTCGCCCACGTCGGCGACCCACGCAAGCGAACAGCGAATTACGTCACTCTCATCTGAGGGTCGCGAGGCCGTCGTCCAGACCTCTCGGCGCGAAGCCGAGTTGCTCTTTTGCGGCGCCGAAGTCGCCGGTGTACGAGCCCTGCAGAATTGCCCGGACGCTCTCATCGGTGAGTAGCGGTCTTGCCATCACCCTGCCCATTGCATGCGCCAGCCCCTTGCTGATGGCTCCGGGCAGCGGCACGATCCGCGCACGGCTGCCGATCTCTCGGAGCACGCGGCCGGTGAAGTCGGCAAGGCTAATGCCGTTTGGGCCTGGAACGGTCAAGACAGCGTTGCAGAGGTCGTCACGGGTCGCTGCTGCCACGCAGGCGTCGGCAATGTCATCGACGTGGACGGGGTATAGCGCTGCCGTCGAGGCGATGACAGGTACCAGGCCCAGGCGGCTCAGTCGGGCGATGGCATCGGTCACCTGGCTGCCGGGGCCGTAGATCACTGGGGGTTGCAGGATGATGCAGGTACCAGAGAACGTCTGAACGGCCCGTTGGCCGGCTTCTTTGCTTGCGGCGTAGGGTCCGTCGCCCGGTCGTCGTGCTGCCATGCTGCTTACGTATACGAAGCGACGGATCTTCGCCTGGTCGGCAGCCCTGGCCAACTGCCGGCTGCCTTCCTCGTTGACCCGGTGCAGCAGGGCAGTGTCGCTTGTGCCGAGGGCTGCCGCCGCGTGGATCACCACGTCGGCACCGTCGACCAGAGTAGCGAGGGTAGCGGGCCTCCCGAGATCACCGCGGATCGGAGTCACCAGTTCGCTCGAAAGCGGCGGCTCTCTGCCATCCCGCAGCAAGACGCGGCAGCGGAGCCCACGTTTCAGGAGCGTGTCGAGAACTCGCCGTCCGAGGAACCCTGTGGTTCCGGTAACCGCCACGCAAGGGGAAGGGAGGCTCGCCATCGCATGACAGCATGCGAGAGTCGAAGCTGTGACTCAAGGTTTGGGGCAGGCAGGATGAGCTAGTACGCTGCTCTGGCTACTCAGAAGCCGCCTAGAAGCATCCGCCGAAGAAGTTGTAGTCCTCCTGCGTTGCCAGTGAGACACCGAAGCTCTCGAGCACCTTGAATTCACACAGGCTGAAGGCCGCTTCACTTGCGGCAGCGGCCGCTTCACAGGCTCTCGTCGCGAGTGCTCCTGGTCGGTACACGCGGCCAGAGAGATCACTCTCAGGATCAGCGGATACAGCTTCGGTATTGTCCCGCGCCAACCAGCACGCTTCCAGCGCTACCTGGGAACTCGCGCGAGCCTCAACTGGGAGCTTCTCGCTGCGCATAGCAGCCACGTCAGAGGCCTGTCGGGCTGTCGCCCAGAGTTCCCACTCTCGCTCCGCCCGCCTGGTCTCTTCGGGATTTGCAATGTCCGCCTGCCGCGCCATGAGTCGCTGCTGCAATGCAGCTACCTCAGCGTCCGTTTCGTTCCACGCTTCCTTGGCGGTCCAGACAGCGCGCCAACAGTCGGCGTCACTCTGGTCAGGAACAAAGGCAATTGCGGTGCCGGCCAGGGCAACCACGATGGCGACGATGAGCGCCCAGCGCGTCCACCTTCGTTGCGTCTTCATTCTACCCCCTCAACTCAAATGCACCCGCTCGGTTCCTCCTCCAAGGCCTCCCGAAGGTTAAGAATAGCTCCCGGGCCACCCCGCGTCGACAGAAAACGCCGTTTTTGTCTCTCTTAAGGCATTGAAACTAGTGCGATTTTCCCTCTATTCGAGGCCACAGAGTCCTGTCGGTGCGGTAAAGAACGCCGAGTCGACGCGGCTCGACCCTGTCGAGCACTAGGGATGTAGAGGCGGGGGGGGCTCTACCTTCGTCCCAACGGGCAGGGTAAAGACAACGGTTCGGTCTGCTGCAGGCCCTTCCACGGTTGCCCCGTGGTGTACCAGCCAGGTTTCCATGGGCCAGGGCCGGGCCGGCGCGTTCTCTCCAGGGGACACGACGATCACCGTCCTACCTGGCGGCTCGCTGAGGTTGATCATTCGTCGGAAGCCTTCTTCCATGCCCTCGAAGGAGATCTCGATGTCGCCATCGACTCCGGTCTGTGCGCTTGGCGAGAAGAAGAAGTGTGCGCCGCCGTGTCGGTTGCAGTGGTGGGGCGGCATCTCTACATCGAAGCAGGGTCGGCCCAGGCGTTCGGTGGGCCAGCGCGCAGCGATGGGGTCAAGGTGGTCGCTCTCGTCGTTGAGGAACTGGTTGTCCCACAGGTAGGCGACGACATCGCCCTCTGCGGCGTCTACGAAGAGTTTCCGGACGCGTTCTCCAGAACTACTTTCGATTGCCTCCTGCGCTCGCAGCTGCCGCTGCTGGTTCCACTGCAGGGTGTTCCAGAGCCACGGCAGGCTGAGTGCCGCCGCGAGGGTAAGCAGGGCCACGCCGCGCCGGCCCGCCATGCTGCCGGCAAAGCTGGCCAGCCCCCAGGCCCCCGCGGTGAGCAGCAGCATCTGCGGTAGCGCGTAGTAGTGCACCAGCCGTGGATCGGCGACGTGCAATTGGAAGAACAGGCCCAGTGCAGCAAGAGTCCCTGCGGCCTGCAGCAACAGGAGAGCGATGGCTGTGCGCTGGCCGCGGGCGAGACCTCCCACAATGCCCGCCGCCACCACGGCGATCAGCAGGTACTTGTCGTTCCAGGTGCCGAAGCGGTTCGAGAGGGCGAGCACGATCTCGCCTAGCCAGCCTCCGCTCGCTTCGCTGACATGGAAGGTCCATTCGTCCGTGCTCATACCGTAGGCTTTCCAGCACATTACCGCCGAAGAGCCCCCTGTCAGGATCCACCACGGATTTGCTGGGCTCAATTTTCCAGGTAGATGTTTTCGGTCTCTAAGAGAGATGATTATTGCTTGAGCAATGATTACTGCAAATGCCAGGATATGTACCTGGACTGAAAGAGAGGAGAGCACTCCAGCAGCCAGAAATGATCGTTTACTACTCGATTCAATGGCTTGGAGAACGACTACAGTAGAACCAGCCACAAAAAGGAGGAGCCACGGGTATGGAGTCGTGTTGAGTCCATAGTTTGCCTGGAGCGGCGATAGGCTGACCCAGGCCACTCCGAGCAGCATTGCACCTGTGCCGAAGCGCCTCGCTCCTGCCAGCCCGAGGATCAGCGGCGCGACCAGGCTTGCGCTGATGGTTGCAGCCCAGTGCAGGGGTAGTCCTACTCCCGCCACCATCATCACGCCATGGAGCATCCCCGACAGGGGCGGGTGAAGCCCTTCCCAGCGCCACAAGAATGAGAGCAGGTGCAGGCCGTACAGGTCGCGGGCGTGGTCTTCGTAGTAGCCGAGCCAGTCGATCGCCCAGACGTTCTGGTGGAATGGGTGCTGTTGCAGCCTCAGCCAGGTACCCGCTACCAGTAACGCAACGAGTGCTGGCAGCCACAAGCGGCGAGGAGGGGGTGAAGGCTTCTGTTCAGCGACGGGCTGCGACAAGGCTCAGCCTTCTTCAGAGCCTCTTGGGGCGACCGGGGTCAGAACCGGGCCTGGGCTTTGCGCCCCCGCTTCGGCTTGTGAGCTGGCGACCATGAAAGCCTCGACGATCTTCACGTAGCCGGTGCAGCGGCACAGGTTGCCACTGATCGCCTTGCGAACCTCTTCCTCGCTGGGCTGCGGGTTGTGTTTCAAAAAGGCCTCGCCGACCATGATGAATCCGGGCGAACAGAAGCCACACTGAGAGGCTCCAGTGGCCACCCATGCATCTTGCAGGGCCGACAGTAGTGGGCCCTGCTGGATGCCCTCGATGGTTGTAATCTCCGCGCCCTCGCAGTCGTGGGCAAGGGTGAGGCAGGAGAGTCTCGGCTCGCCGTCGATGTGGACTGCGCAGCAGGAGCAGGTTCCCATGTCGCAGCCCCGCTTGGTGCCGGTGAGATCAACCTGGTAGCGGATCACGTCGAGAAGCAGCGCGTGCTGTGCTACCGCTCCGCACCAGGGCCGTCCGTTGACGGTCAGGCTCAGCAACTGGGGGCTTGGCGCTGGGGCCTCTGGGCTGGCGTCGCTCACGGCCGGCAGGATAGCATTGTGGGCGTGACGGGCGCTCAAGACACAGTGATGTGCTTCGGGATAGGTGTTGCCGCCAATCTCGGCGCCGCCGGTTCTGCCCCCCTTCGATTGGAGGCGCAGCGGCTTGCCCGCAACGGTTTCCTGGCTTCGTGGCTGCCTGTAACCACGGTCTTGTTGCTGGCCTGGCCCGACTGGTCGTGGTGGTACTGGTCAGGCGTCGAGGACAAGGTCGGCATGGCCCTTGTGCTCGGTGTCGGCCTCGAGGTGGGCGCCTTCTGGCTCGGGCAGCGATTCTCCACGGGTTGGTCCCCGCCTGTCCTGCGGCGCATCTTGTTGGCCGTTGCTTTGACCTACGTTTGTTTGCTCGTGTTCCCGTGGGCTCTCTATTCCAAGGTCGGCTCGGCAGAGCAGTATCACGCTGGGGCCGCGGTGCCGCTGTGGGAGAACGGGTGGTTGCTCGTCACACTGGTCGTCGGGGGCGCATGGATGATTGGTGTCCTCGCAGCGACGGCTGCCAGGCTCTACCGGATGGGGGCGCTGGTGCTCTCGTTGTTGCTGTGCGCACCGCTGATGCTTTCCGCGTGCGGGCAGGAGAATGACCGGTTCGAGGCTGCACTTTCCGGTCGTCATCTTCCTCGCGACAGCCCAGCCGCGCCGTCGGTCAAGGCGCCGGTCCTTTCCCTGGCGGTCAGCCACGATGCCGAGGCGATCTTCAGGGGCTGGTCGGTCGCGCGCCGCAACGAACTCGGTGTACCGATGCCGGAGTTCATCATTCGTGACGAAGGCCAGGTGATCACGTCCCTTATCGATGGCCGGGTGGATGCAGCGCTCCTACACCGACGGGCGAACGGGGCGGAGGAGCGTTACTCGCGCGGCGACGGGCTGGTTGCTCGGAGTAGCCTGTCGTACGAGGTGCTCGGCTACTCTTCCGTAGTGCTCGTTGCGCACCCTGAGAACCCCATCGATGTGGTTGCCCTGGAAAGGGCGTTGGAGATGCTCACAGGTGGGGTCAAGGACTGGGCGCAGGTTGGCAACTTCGAGGGCCCGCTGCACCTCTATGGTGGGGAGCGCTCTGCTTCGACCTATGTCGAGACCCAGCAGTTGCTGGATGGCACCTTGTTTTCCGAGCGCCTACAGACCATGCCGTCGGACAAGGGAGTGGCTGGTGCGGTGGCCAGTGATCCGCTCGGACTGGGACTGGGGTCTGCTTCTTCTACGACAGGGGTCAAAGTGTTGGGGATTCGTAGCCCGGACGGGCAGGTGCGCAAGCACCTGCCGCTGTCCATCCATGAGCCGGAATCGGAACTCAGACGCCAGCTCTACCTGGTGACGCCGGGCGAGGTCCCGCCCATGGTTGCCGCGTTTAGGAAGTATGCGCTCTCGAAGAGCGGTCTCGCCATCGCCGAGTTGAACAGCTATGTGGTGGAGCAACAAGAGCAGTAGCAGGCCCAGCCAGGGTGTTGGAGCTGGCGCGTGGACCCGTCGCAAACGCGGGGTTCTCGAGGAGCTCCCAGCGCCCGGTACGCCTGCAGGCCTGGTGGCGGAGGCGCTGCAGGGGAGCGCTGTGCTCGCGGAGACATCGCCGCCCCCGATGCCAGCAGCCGTGTCCGATTTGGCTCCCGTTCCGGTTGCCGAGTCCCTGGAGAAGTCCGAGGCGCTAGCGGTTGCGACGGCGATTGCTGAGCCTCTGCCCGCCCCGCTGTGTATCGGTTGGCCGACGACCGCCTTGCCCACAGCCTGGATACAACTACCTGAGCTTGCCGACACGAGTGCTGTCGTTGTTCCTCCGGGACCAGGGCAGGGGGTGTACGGAGCCACCCTGGAGCACCCTTCGGCCCGAGCTCTGGAACCGGTTCAGGTGGAAAATACCGGCTCGGCACCTGATCTGCCGGACCAGAATGCGAGCGTCATAGCCGCAGGATCGGTGGCGCTTGTCAGCGAACCAGAGTCGGGGCCGGCAGTGGCACCGGGGTCTGCGTCAGCGGTGGATGATAGCGATCAGCCAAAGGTAGCTGGAGAAACGCCGCTTTCCTTCGGGGAAGCCCTCGAGGCCGAGTTCACCGAGCTCGGACTGGCAGGCCATGGTGGCGGAGAAGAGGTCTTGGAAGCGGAGGATATGCTGCTCGCAGCAGGCTACGAGACGGGCGCTAATGCGCCCAGCGCGGATCTTCTCGCGGCGATGGCAGACCTCGGGTCAACCGGCCCCTCTGAGCAGAGTCCCGACGAGAACAGCAGCAAGAGAGCGCTACTGCAAACGGCCAAGAGGCTCAAGGACACGCTGTTTGGCTCGCTACACAACCTGGTGCAGGGCAGCGAGAGGGGAGCCGAGGCGGAGTCGATTCAGGTGCAGGAGCCGGATGTCGACCCGGCGTCCGTGTCCTCGTCGGCAGCATCAACATCTGCCGATGCCGAAGAGACCGAGGATGAGCGACCGACGATCGTCGCGGTAGCCTCCGTACTCGATGCCGCGCTCGAGGCTGCAGATGGCATCGATGCGACAGAGGAGAGCCGGCTGCCACGGCTCGAGGAGCCGCTTGTCGAGGAAGCCACCGCGGAGGGACTGCTCGCCGAGGAAGCCACCGCGGAGGAGACCATCGTCGGGCAGACCATCGCGGAGGAGCCGCTTGTCGAGGAACCGCTTGTCGAGGAGCCCATCGCCGAGGAGCCCACCGCGGAGGAGCCGCTTGTCGAGG
>CAZBDA010000042.1:0-38472 GCA_964490445.1 uncultured Rickettsiales bacterium
CGGAGTCATCGTCGTCTCCGCTGGTGTCGTCGTCATCACCGGCGGAGTCATCGTCATCGCCGATCGCCGGACACTCGAGGTGGCAGTCCTGATCTTCGCAGTCGATAAATCCGTCGCTGTCGTTGTCGAGATTGTCGTCGCAGATTTCGCCATCACCGAGGCCGCAGGCTGATAGCAGTGGGACGACCAGTAGGCACAGAGACACAAAGAGATGTGGTTGGAGACGATGCACGGTGGACTCCCAGCTCCACGTCGCCAGAGGGCGAGCGGAAGCTACAGGCTATCAAACAGTGCGAGTTGGCTCTGCAGGGCCTCGTAGCCGAGCTTCGCCGTGAAGTCGCTGTGCAGGATGCCGAAGTGGGCCTCCTGGCCGATGCCGTCGGTGTCTACGTCGAGGAGTTGGTAGTAGTTGCCGACCCGGATGGTTCGTTCCTGCGTGTTCGCTGCCTCTGCGATTTTCGCGTGAAGTGCCGGCAGTGCCTCGTTGATCCAGTCGCGCTGGTCCTCTTCGTCGGCGATGGACAGGGCCCAGGAGCTGTACCCGGCTTCCAGCATCGCGCCTTCTTTGCCGTACCAGGGGTCGGACGGGTCGTTGATGCGGGTCAGCAGAGTGTCGACGGGGCCCCAGTCGTTGTAGGGCACGGTCGCCCAGGTGCCCGCGTAGTGGTCGACACCGATGACATCTATGGAGTCCCACGCGCGGGTGACCCAGTCGGTGACCGCGTCTTGCCATCCGAGCAGGTTCGCCATCACGTTGACGTACAGGATGCAGCCGGGGTCGCTGGCCCGGAAGATCGCACCGGCGCGGTCGAACAGCTGCCAGTCATCGCTGGCCGGGATGGGGTCGATGAGGTGGTTTGCTTCGTTCCAGAGCTGGTAGTGGCTGACGCGGTCGCCGACCAGGTCGACGACCCGTTGGGCGTAGATCTCGTAGCGCTGCCAGAACGCCGCCGGATCGGCGCCGTACAGGTCTTCGGCCCAGTCGGGCGTGTTGGAGATGATGATCATCGGTTCGACAGCCATGTCCCGAGCTAGCGTCACCATCGCGTCGTAGTACTCGAGCATGGCCTGGTCCCACTGGCCCTGCTGGGGCTCGACGTCGTACCAGAAGATGTCGATGCGCACGCCGCTGCCGCCGAGCAGGAGGATCTGCTCGAACGCCGCGGCGGTCTGGACCAGGTCGTAGTCCACCTCGCCGGCATGCATGGAGAAGTACCACTGGAAGTCTCCGGGCGGCGGGGACGAGTCGTCGTCGCCTAGGCTGTCGTCGTCGCCTGCGCTGTCGTCGTCACCTGCGCTGTCGTCGTCACCTACGCTGTCGTCGTCGCCTGCGCTGTCGTCGTCGCCTACGACGTCATCGTCGTCGCCTGCGCGCTGCGGGCAGCCTGCGACCAGCAGAGCCAGGGCGAGCAGCCAGGACAGTTGGACAGGCAGGTTCACTGGTTCAGATCAGGTAGGGGATGATCAGCTTGCTGCGACTCTTGTAGTCAGCGAACTCGGGGTAGCGCGACAGCGAGCGGTCCTTCTTGAGCATGTTCGGGATCCAGACGATCGCGATGAACAGGAAGAGCACGATCAGCGGCACCCACATCCACTGCATCGCCAGCAGCGCGAAGCTGAGATAGATGAGCAGTTCACCGAAGTAGTTTGGGTTGCGGCTGCGTGACCACAGGCCCTCGGTGATGAGGCCGGGGCGCAGCTGCAGCGAGATGTGCTTCTGCATGTCGGACGCGAAGTGGAAGAACACGCCGAGGGCATACATGGCGACGATGGCGCCCAGGGCCCAGGCGGGCGCCTCGATGCCCATGGATGTGATCAACCACGGAGTGACCCAGTACAGGCTCAGGCCTCCCCAGCAGTACAGTCCGAAACCGATTCCGCACTCCTGTTCCCACTGCTTGTCTGGGAAGCTGAGGCTCTTGAGGACCCACATGATTCCGTAGCCGCCGTGCAGGGCGAGGTAGGTCCAGGCGGTGGGGCTGTCCCAGCGCTGGTAGATGGCGATCATCACGAGTACCGCGACGCCGGTCGCGCCCTTGTGGGAATCGATGAAGTGTTTCTGTTTCACTGCTGTGTTCCTGCGGCCGGTGAGACTGCTACTCGGGAAGGGGCTGGATGGGCTCGGTGCCGCCCTGCCAGTCCAGGCACTCCGGACAGGGACAGATCCGGCGCAGACTCTGGTCGGCGAAGATGCCGGTCTCGTGGCCATCGCTCCACTGGGGAGAGATGCCGTAGTTCCCGACCAGCCGGACACCCACCAGGTCGACCTCTTCGGGGGACTGCCAGCGCAGCGCGCTGCGTGCGTGTCCCTGGCAGCTGGCACAGGGGCAGTAGCCGCGCAGGAACTGGAAGGAATACAGCGAGGTGTGGCCGTCGCCCCAGTGCACCTCGATGGCGCGACCGTCTTCGCTGAGCTGGCGGTCGGTGACCTCGTACTGCTTGCTCACCGGTCTCAGACGACGCTGAGGTTGCGACGCTGAGCGACCCGGTCGGCGCAGGCCACCTGCCGCGCACCCAGCCACGCGTCCCACTGACTGTGGTCGCTGGTATCGATGCCATCGGCCCTGGCGACGGAACGCAACCAGGTCTGCAGCTGCTCGAGGAACTCGGAATCCATGAGGTCGATGTTGTCCATCAAGCTGCCGTGCAGGGTGCGGTAGACGAGCTTGAGATCGGTGGCATCGAACGCGGCGAACTTGTTCATGGGATTGTGCATGGGCGGCACTATAGTCGGCGCTGCTCGCGCGTCCAGCCCTGTATGCTCTCGCGCTATGGACCTGGTCACGGTCAGTACAGAACTCAGTGAAGCGGTCGGACGGCTTTCGTTCGCCGCGCCGGTGGCCTACGTCTACAACCCGCTGGCCTATGCGCGCAGTGTTCATGCCGCTTATCTTCAGCGCTTCGGCCGGGGAACTCGCGAGGTCGTGCTGCTGGGAATGAATCCCGGCCCCTGGGGCATGGCGCAGACCGGTGTGCCGTTTGGCGAAGTCGCTGCGGTACGCGAGTGGATGGGGCTTGCCGGCGAGGTGGGAAAGCCGCCGCGTGAGCATCCCAAGCGTCCGGTGCAGGGGCTCCTGTGCCCGCGCAGCGAGGTCAGCGGCAGGCGGCTTTGGGCTTGGGCCGCCGAGCGCTTCGGAGCACCGGAGGTGTTTTTCTCGCGCTTTTTCGTCGCCAACTACTGCCCGCTCAGTTTCATGGAGGAAGGCGGGCGGAATCGCACTCCCGACAAGCTCCCGGCAGAGGAGCGCGCACCCCTGTTTGCCGCGTGCGACCGTGCGCTTCGACAGACAGTCGATGTCTTACAGCCGTCTCTGGTAGTGGGTGTGGGTGCGTTCGCCGAGAACTGCGCTCGCCGTGTGCTGGCGGACCGCGAGATCCGCATCGGTCGGGTTCTGCACCCCAGTCCCGCCAGTCCCGTTGCCAACCGGGGCTGGGCCGAGCGCGCCGAGCAGGACTTTGCGCAGCTGGGCATTGAGTTCTGAGGGGCCTCGACACCGGGCCTAGTAGATGTAGTCGTCGTTCCCTTCGGTGACGGTGACCACGACAATTGTGTTGGCTCTGACCGCTGGGTCGAGGCTTGTCCAGGCAGCCTCGATGCGCTGTCCGTGTTCCGGGGCGTACGCCAGGATGCTGAGGATCTGCCGCGACCACCGGTCGCTGTTTGCGACATTGGCGCTGCTGAGCAACACATCGCTGAGCTTGTCGCCGAGCAGTTCGGTTGCCTGAGCTTCGGTGTAGGGGGCCTCGGGAGGCCAACCGTAGGCGCGGGTCACGCTGACCCCCAGACGGTGGCCCTCGATCTGCACCAGCAGGTCCGTCTTCTTGCCGGCCGGGTCCTGGTAGTCGATCTCTCCTTCGGTCTTGACCAGTTCGGCCAATTCACAGCGATACAGAACCTCATACGCGAATGCCTCCGAGTGCAGCGAACTGCCCCCCAGGTTGCCGTCGTTGATGACTTCCTGGCCGCCTTCTGAGAGAAGCTTTGCGTCGAAGTCCTTGGAATGAAGGTCGAGTTGGTTGGCGTACAGGACGGGTTCTGGGTCGTCGAGGTTGTCCTTGTCCAGGAAGTCACAGTCGCCGCTGAGTTCGCCGAAGCCGTCCAGGGGAAACGTGATGTCCCCTGCGGCGGAGTCGTCGTGGTCCCCCAGGGCAGCGCTGTCGTCGTCATCGTCCGGTGGGCTGTCGTCACCATCGTGCTGCAGGGAGCCTGTGCAGCCCGCTGCCAGGACCGCGAGACATGCCAGCAGCAGGGCCGTCGACGGGGGTCTGGGTGCTCCCGTTGGGGTTCGTCGTCCCACCCCCATGCGCCGTCTCAGTAGCCACACGCCGGCCACCGCGAGCACCAAGATGGCCACCGCCAGTAGCCAGTGTCGTCCGGACCCGCTCGCCACTGGTTCCGTGCTCGGGCACTCCTGGACATCCCCCGCGGCCCGTTCGGGCAGGGGCAGTTCGATGTAGGAGCTTTGCCCCTGTTGGTGGAAGAGGGTGACATTGACCGGCAGTATGGGCCCCTTCTGCATCGCTCCGAATGGCAGTCCGTTGTTCTTGTTGGCCAGGAAGCGTGGCGAATTCGACGAACTGACGGCGATGCGCAGTCTGTGTCCCTTGTTCAGCACGATGCTGGTGCTCAACAGGTCGACCTCTGCTGTGACGGTTTCTCCCGGCTGCAGGGGAGTCAGCCCGCTGCTCGAGCCACGGCTCGCCAGGCGCAGCGCCCCGTCGGTGATCAACATCGAGCGTCCGTCGGGATACACATCGCTCAGCCAGACCATGAGGTCCGTATCGGTGCGGTCGATGGACACCAGCAGGTGTGCCTTGATGCGGCCGGTGATTTCGAGCGGCTCGGTCAGCACCTCGGAGCTGAACACGACCACGTCGTCGCGGGCCTCGAGGCTGCGGTGATCGCAAGGGCCTGCTTGCAGGTACAGGTTCGAGCCGCACAACGTGGTGACCGGCTCGGCGGGGTCATAGCGCCATTTTGTACGACTCTTCCTGCTGGTCGGGCAGTCCTCGCTGAGGCCTCCCCCGGACTGCAGGTGGAAGCGGACACGGGCTGCGGGAGGAGGCCAGTCTGCGGCAGCACGCCAGCGGTTGCCCGGTGCTTCGGGGTCATCGACGTCGCCCATGATGTAGTACTGCACGGCCGGAATCGAGGCTGGATTGTCGGGCACGGTCTCCCAGCGGGTCTGTAGAACGTGGTCCAGCATCGTGTTGAGGGCGTCGCCGACGGGGTACGGCGCGTTGCGGGCGTTGGGCGGAAAGGTCAGTTCCCCCTGCCTGGGTTCGTGAAACGCGGCGTGGGTCCAGGGACCCATGATGACCTTCTGTTTGCCCCGTGCCCCCGGGCCGCCCGAGTGCTGGTAGCCGAGAAACGCGTCCAGAGTGCCCTGGGCGAAGATGTCGAACCAGCCGCCGATATGCAGGGCCGGTACCGTGACCCGGCCGTAGCTGTTGCGGCTCTGGACGGGCGCCCAGAACTCGTCCTCGTAGGGGTGTGCAGCGAGGTCTTCCAGGAACCACAGGATCCCCTGGTCCTCCAGCCACTGTGCTGCCAGCTTCTGGCGGAACACGCCGCCGGGAAAGTAGATGTCGTCGTACAGGTTTGAGGTGGCCGCCGAGGCATGCATGAAGGCCAGGCCGGGCGGCTGCGAGACGGCCTGGAGGTATTGCACGATGCCCAAGGCCGAGCCGCCGAAGGTGGCGATGGAACCGTGCGCCCAGGGCTGCTCTCGGATCCAGGCAAAGGTGTCGTAGCCGTCCTGGATCAGCCCGTCGGCCTCGCCGTGGTAGACGGAGTCACGCCCCTGCGAATCGCCTCGCCCACGCACGTCCTGTACGACAACGGCCAGGTCGACCTCGGCGTAGTCGTCTGCCACGCCGGCCGAACCGGCCCTGCCGTAGGGAGTACGGATCAGCAGCACCGGCCACGGCGGCTCGCCTTGTGGCACGTACACGTCGGTGGCGAGCAGCGTACCGTCGCGCATCGGCACCATCTCGGTGTTTGGACTGCCGGCAATCGCAGGTACTGCAGCGCCGAGCAGCATCACGACGAGGGCAGTGATGATTCGCAGGTAGCGGTGTGTGGACTCGTCCGTCGTCATGCAGGTACGACCCAGCCGTGGCAACTCGCGCCAGCCACTGCAAAGCATAGCAGCAGTTCCGATCCTGCCCGAGCTGCACGCTCAGGCCTTGACCGCGGATGCCTATGCGGCGCAATCTCGGCGCTGCTCGCCTGATGCCACTGCGCCTCGCCATTACCGTGTTCTTCCTGCTCTCCGGGGCCACGGGGCTGGTCTACCAGGTGCTGTGGGTGCGTATGTTGACAGGGGTGCTCGGCCACTCGGTGGTCGCGATCTCGCTGGTGGTCGCCATCTTTATGGCGGGGCTCGGGCTGGGTGCCCGGCTGGCCGGCGGCCGCGCACAGCGGGTTGCGCGACCGCTGATGGCCTATGGGCTGCTCGAGGTCATGATCGGCACGCTGGCTCTGCTCAGTCCGGTCCTGGTGCATGCCGGTGCAGGACTGTTCGCGCGGCTTACCGATGGCGGCGGACACCTGCCTGGGGTCTTGCTGGTGTCCGTGCTGGTCTTGCTGCCGCCCACTACGGCGATGGGGGCGACCCTGCCCATGCTGACTCGCTGGTATGCCCGTGATGAGGCCAGCCTTGGCCGCGACATGGGCTGGTTGTATGCGATCAACACGACTGGCGCGGTGCTCGGGGCAGGATTGGCTGGCTTCGTGCTGCTGCCCGCCCTGGGCCAGCCGAGGACGCTAGCCCTGGCAGCGGTGGTCAACCTGGCGGTCGCTGTGGGCGCGGTCGTCCTCGGGCGGCGGTACCCCCTGGCGCCGCGCCGGCTGGCCGCCCCGTCTGCTGCCGCGCCAGCTGGCGCCCGCGGGTCTGCTGCGTCGGCGCCTGCAGCCGGTACGGTACTGGCCGCCTTCGCCATCTCCGGTGGCGCAGCCCTGGCCTACCAGGTGGCCTGGTCGCGCAGCTTCGAGTTGTTTACCGGCTCGACCACCTATTCGTTCAGCCTGATCGCCTGCGCGTTCATCGCTGGCCTTGCCGTGGGCGGGCATGTCTTTGCGCGCCGCGTTGATGGCTCTGCTGACCGTGTCTTACTGCTCGCCGGGCTGAACCTCGGCATCGCGGCCGCGGGAGCTGTGCTGGTGCCCCTGCTGGGTGAATTGCCGCTGCTGCTCATCAAGCCCCTTGCGGCCCTGGCTGGCTCCTTCGTCGGGGTTCAGGCCTTTGTCTTCGCAGTGTTGTTCGTGCTGGTGTTCCTGCCGACCTGCCTCATGGGCGGAACCTACCCGGTGGCCGTTCGGGCGCTCGCCGACCAGCCGGCGGAGGCGCCCGAGGTGGTCGGGCGTGCCTACGGCTGGAACACCGCCGGCGCGGTGCTCGGGGCGATGCTGACGGGACTGGCGCTGATTCCCCTGTTCGGGCTGCGCGGTACCCTTTGGCTGGCGGTTACCGCCAATCTGCTTGCTGCGGCCGTGCTGCTCGGTTCCCGGCGCCGCTGGGCGCGGCTGTTGCCGCTGCTGGGGCTGGCGGGGCTGCTGCTTGCCCCGCAGTGGAACCCCCGCCACATGAACCTGGCGCCGCACATGTATGCCGCCGAACTGGCTGCCGATCCTGCCGCCCTGGATGCGATGGCGGAGCAGGGCTCGGTCCTGTTCCACGAGGAGGGGATGGGCGCCACGGTCACTGTGCTACAGCGTCCCGAGGGCGCGCGGGTCCTGCGCATCAACGGCAAGACTGACGCGTCGACTGAGAGTGATCGGCTCAGCCAGGGGTTCCTCGGCCACCTGCCGCTGCTGCTCGCCCGAGAGCAGTCTTCGGTGATGATGATCGGGCTCGGCTCGGGGATGAGCGTGAAGTCGGTCCTGTCGCATCCCGTCGAGAGCGTGGCGGTGATCGAGTTGCTGCCCGAGGTACACCGGGCAGCCACCTACTTCGGCGAGTTGCTGGATGCGCCCCTGGACGATCCTCGCACCGACCTCGCCATCGGCGACGGGCGCCAGGCATTGCTGTACGGCAGCGAGAGCTACGACGCCGTCATCAGCCAGCCGACCAACCTGTTTGTTTCCGGGATCAGCACCTTGTTTACGGTCGAGTTCTTCGCGGCGATGCGCGACTCGCTGAAGGAAGGTGGCGTGGCTGCGGTGTGGCTGCAGGGCTACCTGCTTCCCGAGGATGACTTCCGCACCATTTGCCGGACCTTCCAGCAGGTGTTCCCCGAGGCGACGCTGTGGAACGCCGGCCCCTTTGACTACTTCCTGGTTGCGGGTAGCGAGCCGTTGCGGCTGGACCCCGAACGACTGCACAGTCGGATCCACAAGACTGCCGGCTGGCATGCGGGCCACTGGACCCGTGTGCACCACGTGGTCGACCTGCAGCGCCACTTCCTGCTCGATGCCACCTCGCTGCGCGAGTTCGCGGGCAGCGGCCGTGTGCAGCACGACCGCGACCCTTTCCTGGAATTTACCGTGCCGCGCGGTCTGTACGGCAGCGAAGGCCTGCTCGATGTTCCAGCGCTGCTGGCCCTGCGAGGCCCTCTGCCTGTGTCCGGCGCCGACGATGCCCTGGCAGCGCAGATCCAGCAACGCCGCGCGGCCCTGCCGGCACTGGAAGGGGCGCTGCTCTCTGGCGAGTTCGACGCGGTCACGGCCGCCGCAGCGGCTGATCCGGCCCATCCCTTTCTGCGCGAGCGCCAGGCACGGCTGTTCCATGCCCGCGCCCTGCAGCTTGCGCAGGCAGGGGACTTCGTCGCGGCGGGCAACCTTGCCCTCGAGGTCACCGAACTCGCGCCAGAGTCCATGCCCGGCTGGCGGCTGCGTGCGGCGTTACTGCATCAGCGCGGTGACATCGACGGTGCCGTTTCGATGCTTCAGCAGGGCAGGGGCAACCAGCCCTGGAATGTCTATGCCCACCTCGAACTTGCTCGCTACCTGCAGCAGGCAGGCCGTACGACAGCAGCGCAGAAGTCCTTCGACATGGTGCGTAGGCTGGACCCCAGCCTGCTGCCTTAGTCGACCTCGCACCCTGGCGGGTCGATGGCAAGAGGCCAGCGTCTACCCTTTACTCTGTGGGTCGAGAGCTTCCCCCTGTGCGGGGTAGCCTCGAGGCAGGCCGCGGCTAGCGGTAGATCACCAGCCAGGAACTCAGCCGGATGTTGCCCGAGTTCGGCGGCGGCGTGCTGCCGCCGAGCAGGCCGCGGTAGCTGACCTCGGCACTGCCGCCTGCCGTGACGGCTTCGGTGACATCGAAGACCGTCGGCTCGACCTGTTGGCCGGGGCACCAGCCGCCGCGCCCGAACCACCAGGTGCCGCCCTGGTTGGGGGTCATGCCGTTCTCGATCTGGTCGATGCAGCCTTCCTGGTTGCCCACCTCTGGAAAATCGCGTGTCCAGCTCATCTCGCCGATGCTGAACTCGTGCTGGTGGTTGCAGAATTCGGCGCAGTTCCCGGCAGCCATGCCGTGCCCTGTGATGATGGCCCGCAGTTCGACCCGGGTGGCATCTGCGGGGATATCCACAGTGACCGCCTCGCGATCTACGTTGTAGTTTTCATTGAAGCCGCGCCCACCCCACAGATAGGTAGCCTCGCTCGGCGCATAGCCCTTGCCGGCGTTGCGGAAGCGGAAGTCGATGGTGGTCAGGTAGGACTGCGAGCTGGCGTCGAAGCGGACTCGCCGGGTGCCGCCCTGAGCAAGGGGGACCAGCATGGGAGTTGCATCGACGAGATAGCGACCTTCGCGATGGTAGGTCGTGATGAAGCGAGCCATCTCGATCCAGGTGTCATCTTCTTCACCGGCTTCTCCCTCGTCGAGAAGGTAGAGGTGGCTGAGGTAGTCCCAGGCCTGGCAGTTACCAGACTCTCCCTGCTCGGGGTCGGGACAGTCCATGGTGAGGTCAATCTCGAGGGTATCGAAGCCTGCCATCGTGCTGGCTTCTGGGAAGACAACATCAGTGTCGGTGTTGCCCTGCAGCACTTCACCTGCCCAGGCAGTGACAAGGGTGACGTTCTCCTGGGCTGCCAGGCGGTCTTCCCGGTCGGAGCGAAAGTTTGCGCCGCGCACCTCGTGGGTGACGTAGCTGAGGTTGCCCTGCCAGGGCCAATGGTCGGCGTTGGCGAGTGCTGTGTCGTAGCGACTGACGTCAGCGAAGTTGCCGAACAGGCGGATCTGCTGCAGCCGGTCGATGATGAAGCCGGCACCGGCGTGGTCATCGAGCACCCGCTCCACCCAGTTGTTGAGGTCATCGGCGAACTCGCCGACCACCAGCAGGCGCTCCGTCCACCAGTCCCGGTCGTCCTGGTCGAGCTCGCCCAGGACATCGTCGATGCGCTCCTGCATGTCCTCGAGGCTCTGCTCGGCGCTGGCTGCCGAGCGCGAGGCGACAAACAGGTAGTAGACGTTGCGGGGCGAGGTCTCGACCAGCGCCGCTACATCTTCGGCGTTCTCCCACAGCGAGGTGCTGTCGAGTGCCGAGACACGCGAGCGGTCGGTGAGGATGACCACGCTCTCGCAGCCGCTCCAGTGGTCGCGCAGCTTCCAGTCGTTGCCGTCGAGGAGTTCGACCTTGAAGCTCTCGGCGGTGTTGTGTCGGTACTCGCCGTAGGGGCCCTCGCTGTCAAAGGGTCGTTCCGTCCAGCCTTGCTGCCCACAGAATGAGGGCTCGGGAAGGGGTTCTGGTTCATTATCGGGCACCTCGCAGCCTGAGGTTGCAACCAGGAAGAGGGCGCTGACAAGAAGAGCTCTGCAGTTCATGGCGCCAAGGCTTAGCAGGTGCGTCGTCGCCGTCCAAGGGCGAGGACCGGCAGCAGCAGCGCCCAGGTCGTGCGGCTTGCGCGGGCACCGGGCGATCCGCAGTTGCAGCCCTCGCCGGTCAGTTGTCCATCGTCGTCATCATCGTCGTCGTCGCCGTCGCCTGCGCTGTCGTCATCGTCGCCTGCGCTGTCGTCATCGTCACCGCAGTCATTCTGGGTGGTGTCGTCGATGCCATCACAGTTGCGGTCGATCTCCGGATCGCATCCGGGCTCGGCGGCAGGGGAGATCTCGGCATCGGAGTCATCGCAGTCGTCTGGCAGGCAGTATCCATCGCTGTCGGCATCGGGCCCTTCGGCATGGGCGCTCAGGGGGCAGGGGTCACAGGCGTTGCCGACATCATCGCCATCGGAGTCGAGCTGATCGGGGTCCGCTACCTCGGGGCACAGGTCGCAGGCGTCGCCGACGCCGTCGCCATCGACGTCGCTCTGGTCCAGGTTGGGGACAGAGGGGCAGTTGTCCAGCGAGCCGGGAATGCCATCGCCATCCTGGTCGACGAGTCGGGAGAGATCGAGCAGCGCATAGTCGAAGGTCAGGTAGGGCTCGCTGGGAGCGTGGACCACGATGACAACCTGTCCGTCCTCCATGTCCGTCCACGGAACTTCGGCGTAAGCGTCCTGGACGAGCCCGTCGGCACCGGAGCCCTGCACTGTCAGCGAGACCGTCGTGCCATCGATTGTGATGTGCGCCGGCTGTACGTCGTAGTCGCCGAAGACGAAGTTGATGAAGTGCGTGACTTGATAGCCCGCCTCGAACTCGCTGGGGACCACGAAATCAAAAGTGAAGGTCGCACCGTCGGCAATACCGCCGCCTCCTTCGACCGAGTAGTCAGTCCACTGTGCTCCGTCCGTGGCCGAGCTTTCGGCCGCCGAGCGGAAGTCAAAAGTGTCTCCCCGGTTGACCGCTGTGCTGCCATCCTGGTTCCAGTCGGGGAGGTACTCGCCGGGCTCGATGATCTGGTCATCGTCGCTGTCGGCGGGCGCACCATTGGCGGCGACCAGGCCGTCGGTCGGGCTGATCCCAAAGCCATCGGGGTCCCCCACCACGACGGTGACAGCAGCAGCCTCACTGCTGAGGACACAAAAGGCCACAGTAGCCAGCAGGAGCAGTCGTGTAGCGGCCTGTGGCAGGGGTCTGCTCATCTCTGGTAACTCCCGGTCCAGGAGTGGACGCTGCTGGGGCTTGCAGCCTGGGGCGCCTTGCCCCGTGTCGAAGGCGTAGCACAGAGCAGCCACGCTGCCCACCTGTCAATTGAGCCCGATTGCGCTGGCCTGGCGGCACGGACTTTTTTTCAGTGACCTTGCCGATGCTTGTGGCTGCCTCGCTCGGAATCGCCTACGCTTTGCGCCTGACATCGCTAATTGCGCGTTCCGGCCTTGACAGTTCGGAGTGAGTGCAAAGGTTGAGGAGACGCCCGGAGGAGATAGGCTCAGTCGGACGTGGTCTTGGCCCTCGCAGAAGCGGCGTGGTTCCGCTTCTCACAAATTCTCTCTCAGGAGGAGGCAAGAATGAATCCATCTACTCGACGCTACCTACCCGTCGTCGCGGTCGTGGCACTGCTGCTCGTCGCGGTCTATTTCGGACAGCCTGATCGTATGACCGGCAGCGCAGCTGGAGCCGGTTGTGCCGGTGGTCAAGGTGAGCTGGTAGCAGAAAACGAGTTAGGCGCCGTCGAAAGTGGCCCTCTCAACAGTGTCCGCGATATCGTCAACTTCGACGAGGCGACTGGTGGTGGCGAGATGGCCTCCCTCGATGACCTCAAGGTGACGGTCGAGGAATTTGGTGGCAAGGCACTGCCCGCGCTGCTCGAGGAGCTCCGTTCTTCCGGCTGCATGGACACCAACTCCGCCATTCTGATCGAACTCGTTGCCACCATCGGTGAGCTCGAGGAGATCGACAACGAGACCCGCACCACGATTTCCAAGACCCTGGTCGACATCGCCGTGATCGCGCGCAACCCGACCTCTGAGAAGGACGTTCCCGAGATGCAGGCTGACGAGTTCCAGATTCTGCAGGAACGCCAGTTCGGTTGCTCCGACGACGCCTTCGACCTGGTTCAGGGCTGGGCTTCTTCCACGCAGTCGGACATGGATGACATGATCGCGCACACTCAGCAGTCGATTTCTGAGTTGAACGATGCCGATCCGGCGGGGGTTCCCCTGGTCGAGTTGCTTGCCGACATCGCTCCCAAGGACGAGGAGTGGGGCAAGATCTTCGAGCAGATGGCTGCCAACCCGAACCTGCACAAGGATGCCCAGGGCACCGCCTGTGAGGCCGCGGTCGAAGAAGGCCGTGATTCTGAGCTTGCTGCGGTACGCGACATCTTTGCCGAGGTGACCTCCCCCTCTGTCGCGGTCTGCGTGATTGAAGAGAGCGTCGAGTGGGAAGATTCCCAGTACGCCGTGCTCGGCCTCAAGAACAACGAGGACAGTGTGCGCATGTCCGCCATTGGAGCCTTCGGAACGGTCGGTGGAGCCGACGACATCGATACGCTGCTGGCCCACCTCTTCTCCGTTCCTGACCCCAACGGAGTCAGCGCCGATGAGTCCGAGAGAAATGCCACCGTGACGGTCATTGCGGCGCTGGTCGCTGCGTCCGACACCGCCGCTCCTGACCTTCTTGTCGGTGCCTCCGACATGGCAGCAGCCATGGGCAACGACGGTGCGGACTGGCTGAATGTCCTCGACCACGCCATCCCCGACTGGGATGAGTCTGCTTACAAGTAAGTAATCGTATTGCCGCTGCCGGCAGCCAGCTGCCGGCACGCTCTTGAGACGACAGCGGACAGGGTAACCTGTCCGCTGTTGTCGCTTGGGGGCAGGGAGGGTCGGATTCGGGGCTGAGATCTGTGCGAGAATCACCCTCCCCGCGCGGGAGAGGGTGGAGGAATCGCCAATCCCGAGTAGCGGCGACAATTGGTTGGCGGATGACCCGGCGCAAGTCCCAGCGAGTGCGGCTCTTCAGAGGTACGTTGACCGTCCGCACGGCCCTGTACTGCGTCTTGCTGGCGCTCCTCCCAGTCTCTGTCCTCGCTGTCGACTCGGACTTCGATGGCCTGAGCGACGACGAGGAGCTGCTGCTCGGCACGGACCCTGACAACGTCGATACCGATGGTGATCACCTCACGGACTTCGAGGAGATCCAGGAGGGCACGGACCCCCTCGATCCCGACGGTGACAGCGACGGTCTCGACGATTTCGCCGAGGTGCGGGTCTGGGGTACCGATCCTGCCGACTCGGATAGCGACGGAGGCTACAGCGACGACGGCGTCGAGGTGTACCTGGACAACACCAACCCTACAGACCCACTCGACGACCAGCAGGACAGCGACAGCGACGGCCTGCGGGACATCCTCGAAGACGCGCTCGGCACCGATCGTTTCGCCCCGGACACCGATTCGGACGGTCTCGAGGATGGTGAAGAAGATGCCAACCAGGATGGCATCTTCACCGGCGATACCAACGGCAACGGCTTGTTCGAGCCCCAACTCGGTGAAGAGACTGAGCCCACGTCGTCGGACACTGATGGCGATGGCCTGAACGACAGCCTGGAGCTGTTCCTCGAGACGAACCCCTACGGGACCGACTCGGATTTCGATGGGCTCCTCGATGGCGCCGAAATTACCCTGGCAAGCAGTGGAGACCCCGCAACCGCCTGCCTGTCTCCTGCCAGTTCGGACAGCGATCGGGATGGCCTGGTGGACGGTGACGAGGTCAATGGGGCGCAGTCGTCGCCGTGTACGCCGGACACTGATGGGGATGGGATTCTCGATGTGGTGGAGGTTTCCGACGGTACGGACCCCACGGACCCGACAGAGCAGTTGGAGGATAGCGACGGAGATGGCCTCAGTGATGTGTTCGAAATCACCCAGGTGAGCACAGACCCTCAGGTCGCCGACCCGGACGGTGACGGCTACAGCGATGCTCAGGAAGTGATCGCATTGAGCGATGGTGACCAGACTCTGCCGTTCGATGCCGACACAGACGACGATGGCATCCTCGATGGCAGCGAAGTGGAGCTGGTACTTGCGGCGGGCAGTGGCACCACCAGCTGTGGAACCGCTGGCGGCTGCCCTCATCCGACCGTGACCTTCGACACGGATTCTGATGGCCTGTCGGACGCCCTGGAGTTGGGCTTTGTGAGCCCACAGCTCGCGCCTCTCGACCCCGATGCCACCGATCTCACGCTGTTCCAGGCCGACACAGACCCGCTCACGACGACTGATCCACGCGACGACGACAGCGATGGCGACGGCTTGGTCGACGGGGCGGAGGACAGCAATTTCAATGGTAGCCGGGACGGCGTCGAGACCGATCCGACCAAGTTCGATACTGATGGTGACGGGATGGACGACGGCTGGGAGGTCAGCCACTCCGCTCCGGCCGCCTGTGACCCGGCTGTAAGTCAGCAGATGGATCCGCTGGATGCAGGGGATGGAGCGCAGGACATCGATGGGGACGGACTGAGTAGCCTCGTCGAATACCAGGCGGTGACGGCGTCGGGCGGCTCCGTGTTGCCGAATTCCACCAACCCCTGCGATCCCGACAGTGATGATGACGGCCTGCTGGACGGTGTCGAGGTCAACTCCCAGTACACCGGCGGAAGTTCCGATCCGAACCGGGCTGACAGCGATGGCGACGGTCTCAGTGATGGCGTCGAGGATGGCAATGGGAACGGCTTGTGGGACTTCTCTTTCGAGACCGATCCCCTGGTGCGGGATACCGATTTCGATGGTCTCCTCGACGGCGCCGAGGACAGCAATGCCGATGGGGTCCTGGACCCCGGCGAGACAGACCCTCTCAACAGCGACAGCGATGGTGACGGTCTGCTCGATGGTGCCGAGGTGAAGACCTACGGCAGTGATCCTCTCGACACGGATACCGATGGCGACGGCCTCGGCGATGGTCTCGAGTTGGGCGTCGTCGGCGACAGTCATCCGGGCAGCCAGACCAATCCTCTGTTGGCCGACACAGACGGAGATGGGATCGACGACGGTGTCGAGGACGCCGACCAGGACGGTGCGCTCGATGTCGGTGAGACCAATCCGCTACTTGCCGACTCTGATGGCGATGGCCTGTCGGATGGCGACGAGGTCTCGCAGTTCGGCACGGACCCGCTCGATGCGGACACCGACGGCGGCGGCGCCGAAGACGGCCAGGAGATCGACGACGGCACTGATCCGCTCGATTCCCTGGACGATGGTCCCGCCGATCCCGACGGCGACGGGCTGGTCAACCAGGACGAACTGCTCGCGGGAACCGACTACCTCGATCCCGACAGCGACGATGACAACATCGGCGACGGGCACGAGGTGGGCAATGCGCTGGCACCCAGTGATAGCGACGGCGACGGCATCATCGACGCCTTCGAAGCCGACAGCGACGATGATGGTCTGTTGGATTCCGAGGAGGCCGGGGACGACGATCTCGCGACCCCGCCCGTCGATACGGACGGCGATGGAATCCCTGACTTCCAGGATCTCGATTCCGACGACGGCGGCGTGCCCGATGCGACCGAGGTCTTCGAGGACGGTACCGACCCACTCGACCCCAGCGATGATGGCAGCGCCGATGAGGACGGTGACGGCGTCACCAATGCCGACGAGCTGGCGATTGGCACGGACATGTTCAACCCCGATACCGATGGTGACTTCATCGGTGACGGCCAGGAGGTCGGCGAGGATCCCGACAATCCTTCCGACACCGATGACGACGGGGTCATCGATGCCCTCGACCTCGATTCCGACGCAGACACGCTGCTCGACCTGCAGGAGGCGGGCGACATTGCCCTGGCTACTCCTGCGAGGGACAGCGACGGCGACGGCACTGCCGACTTCCAGGACCTCGACTCAGACAATGGTGGTGTGCCCGATGAGATCGAGGTCACCCTGCACCAAACCAACCCGCTGGACCCGGGCGATGATGGTCTCGGTTGGTTGGAGTTGGATGCCCGTGTTACCGGCGGCCGCTGTGGTTGCAGCGCTGCTTCGAGCGAATCCGGCAGCCTCGGCTTGCTCGCCCTGTTCCTCTTGCTTGTCCTGAGCCGTCGCCGTCGAGCTGTCGCTACCGAGGGGCAGTAGTGCTTCGCGCTCTGCTCGTGGGTCTCGCGGTGACGGCGCTGTCGATGCCCGCCCAGGCTGCTCATCCCGATGCTCGCCGGGCCTCGATTGACGCCAATCCCTTCCACCTGGACCTTGGCGGCCACGGCGTCCTGTCAGTGAGCTCTGCCGACGTCCTGGCGCACCTGGAGTTGAGAGCCTTTGTAGTCGCGCAGCACCTGAACAGGCCGGTAGGCGTCGCGGCCAGCGAGGGGGACGAGTGGCTGCGGAGCCTGGTCGACAACCGCCAGCAGCTTGATGTGGGGGCGAGCTTCGGTCTGTTCGGCCGCCTGGAATTGGCGCTGATGTTGCCCATCATCGTCCACCAGAAGGGTGAGTTTCCCGGTCAGCGCATGGGTCCGACCGCATCCGCTGGACTCGGTCACCTCGTGTTCCAGCCTCGGGTCGCCATTTTCAAGGAAGACTCCGCGCCGTTGGGGCTCGCCGTATCCCTGCCTCTGTCCTTTCCGACGGGCAATTCGGATGCCTTTATGGGCTATGCCGGTATGGGTTTCGAGCCGCGCCTGACGGTCTCGAAAACTCTGGGCCCGGTACAGGTCATGGGCACCTTTGGATACCTGTTCCAGCCGAGATCGACGATCTTCGAGTTGACCGATGACGACAAGGCGACGCTTCGTGCCGCGGTTCGATTCCGACCGATCCCGTGGCTCGATCTCGGCCTGGAGTACAGCTCCGCAGTGCTTGCGGAGGCGCCGTTCGAGAACCCCGACGAGGTGTATGGCGAGTTGGACTTCGGCGTCCGGGTCTTCCCGGGCAAGGGCTTTGCAGTCACCGCTGGAGTGGGTACGGGACTACCGCGCGGGGTGCCGGCGCCGATGTTGCGGATCGTCGTGGGGCTTGCCTGGAGCAAACAGTTTCCGCAGGACGCCGATGGTGACGGAATTCGTTTTCCTGCCGAGAAGTGCCCCAAAGAGCCCGAAGACAAGGACGGTTTCGAGGACGAAGATGGCTGCCCCGAGCCGGACAATGACCAGGACGGCCTCGAAGATGAGTCGGACCAGTGCCCGAACCAGGCCGAGGACAAGGACGGCTTCGAGGACGAGGATGGCTGCCCGGATCCCGACAACGATGGCGATGGGGTTGCTGACAGTGATGACGGCTGCCCGGACCAGGCCGAGGACAAGGATAGCTTCGAGGACGAGGATGGCTGCCCGGACCCCGACAACGACCTCGACGGCATCCTGGACGACGACGACCTGTGTCCGAACGAGTCGGAGGTAATGAACGGCGAAAAGGACGAGGACGGTTGTCCCGACGACGTGCTCGCGGTCCTGGCCACCGAGGAGATCGTGATCCTGGAGAAGCTATATTTTGCCAGTAGCAAGGCGACGCTGCTGCGGCGCTCGTTCCCCGTATTGCTTGCGGTGGCGAACGTGTTGGATGCCAATCCCGGCGTGACAATGGTCCGTATCGAAGGCCATACGGATGATGTGGGAGATCCCGAAGACAACCTGGAACTGAGCCAGCGGCGGGCCGAAGCTGTGCGCACGCGCCTGGTTCAGCAGGGCATCGCAGCCGCACGTCTCGAGGCGGTTGGTTACGGTGAGGCCCGGCCTGTGACGGACAACCAGAGTGCCGAGGGACGGGCGCGGAATCGCCGAGTGATGTTCTCCATCATGGAGCAAGCCCTTGCACAGCCTGCGCCCGCCGCGGAGCCTGCGCCCGAAGCCAGTCCGGAACCCGAGCCCGCCGCGCAGTCGGCCTCCGAGGCCGCCGCGGAGCCCGCTCCTGCCTCCGACGCCGCCGCGGAGCCCGTGCCCGTCGCAGCCGGAGACGATGACGATTCTGCGGGCGTCGGTGACGACGACGCTGCCGGTGATGATGACTCTGCCGGTGATGATGACGATTCTGCGAGTGTCGGTGACGACGACTCTGCCGGTGACGACGACTCTGCTGAACTCAGCGACAGCCCTTGACCGCGTTGCTGATGGGTTGGGCCCAGCGCCTGGCCTGCTCGGGCTGCTCCCGGTTGAAGTGGGTGCTCCACTCCGCAACAGCAATGAGGGTGGTGCGGTGGTGGCCGATGATGTTGCGCACCAGTTGTCGTTGAGAATCCGGGTCGCCGCGATTCTTGCGCCCTGCGCAGGCCAACTCGGCTGATACCCGTGCCCAGCGCTGCGCGTTGAGGGGCTCATCCGGCCATTCCGCGTCCTCGCCCAACTCTGGATAGGCCTCCCAGTCGCCGAGGTCGAGGGGCTTTGGTCCGGGTTGGGCGTCGGCGACCCAGACCAGGTCGTCGGCATGGTCTGATCCGCCTGGCATCCACTGTCCCGGCGTTCGCCCCTCGGCTTTGCCGGTGAGTTCCCCGCCACAGTTGCAGCCGAATCCGTGCACACCAAGCAGCAGGATGGTGGCGACGAGCCCCGCAATGCGGGTGATCCGGTGACCGGGATCCCCTGGTGCCCCGGTCTTTCTGTGCGTCGTCGGCATTGCCAGACAATGGATCATGCCCCCATCGTAATCAACTCCAGCGTCCCGATCGTATGGTCATGCATGTAGGGCGTTCACGATCAGGTACCATGCGTCCATGTCGCGATTTGGAATCCGAAACAAGCTAAAGAGTCTGGTCAAAACCGTGGTGGGCGGGGAGCGTGCCGCGACGTCGGCTGATCCCCCACCAGCGCCGGTGGCAAGGCCCGAACCCAGCGTCGCGACTCCGGTCGCGCCGCCAGCGGCGTCCAAGCCCACAGCAGGTGCGGCCAGCAAGCCGGCCGAGGCTTCGGCGCCTGCCAGCGCTCCGCCTCCTCCGACCGCGGCGAAGTCCGAGCCCCAGGACCCCGGCGCCGGTTCTACCTGGGTCCATATCAAGCGAGTGAAGGCCGACGAGATGGCTGACGGGACGATTCGGCGCATCGACGTGTTCGGGCAGCGCATGGCTCTGGCTTTCGTCGATGGCACCTTCTACGCGACTCAGGGCAGTTGCCCGCACGGACCCGGGCAGTTGGGCGACGGCGACCTTGCCGGACACATCGTGACCTGTCCCGTCCATGGCCTCGAGTTCGATGTACGTGATGGTAGTTGCACCAGTGACCCCGACATGGAAGCGCCGTCCATTGATGTGCGCGTAAAGGACAACAAGGTGCTGGTGATGGTGGAGATATGAGTCGTCCCTATGCCCTGTCGGAGGTGCTGGTTCGGCTCGCCTTGCCCGTGCTGTTGGCGACCATCCTGGGTCTGTATGCCTGTCCACCCACAGTGGGTGACGACGACGACCTGGTCTCGCCCGACGATGACGATGACGACGACGATGACGATGACGACACGGGCGGTGGCGATGACGACGATGACGACTTCACCATTCCCGACGGCCTGCCCATCGGCGGCAACCTGCTCTGGCAGCCTAGCGATGGTGAGGTGCCCGCGGCGCATGTCCGGGTCGGACTGTTCCACCTGGATGGACTGGCCTCCGCTCAGAGCGAGTCGTTCGGTGCGCTGGTCAGCGAAGAGGGACTGAGCGGCGGAAACACGATCTACACCGTCTATCTCAAGTCCAATCCTGAGCCGGGAGACATGAGCCCCATTGCAGGGTCCAGCGCCACAGCCGCCATCTATGCCGCCATTGCCTACATCGACGAGAGCGAGGACGAGGGCTACGACGGGGGTGAGCTGCTCCTGGGCGTGAGCACCTCGCTGCTTGCCTTCGTGGAAGACGTCGTCCCGTTTCCGGGCGAGTTGAGCAGCCTCGGCGCCGGTCCGGGCTGGAACCTGTTGGATGCTGCCTTTCTCGACGGCGCTGCCATGAGCTTCCTGCATGTTCCCGAAGGCACCAACTCGAGCAACGGGCCGTCCATCGAGACCGACCTGCTCCCCAACATGGGGGGCACCACGGGCGTGCGTACCGAGCTGCTCGTTCCCGATGGCGGAGTGGTCGCAGCCTGGCACTCGAGCGCCGCTGAAGGTGCCCCGGTTGCCGACTACGAGCAGTTCATGACGCCTGCCTCCAACGAGGCCGCGCCAGGCGGCACTCTGCTTGCCTGGAACATCGACGGTGAGCCGCCCTCGGGCCACATCGGCGTCCTGGGAGAGCCGGTCGGCGACGACGATGACTCGGCGCAAGGCGACGATGGCCTCGACCTGCAGGGCGCGGTCTACCAGGCTGTCGCCTACTTCGATGACGGTGACCTTGTCTTTGGCCCCAGTGCGTGCGACACGTTGTTGGCCGTCGGCGATGGCAGAACACTGTTGTGGATCGAGCCGTCCACGCTGACGCTGGAACATGCCTTTGGACTGCAGCGAGCCGGCACGCCGCTGGGCTGGTCCTTGTTCGATGAGGGGCTTGATACGTGGCGCCCCTTCGCCGTGGGAATCGACCTCCTTGCTCCGTCACCTGGTGATGACGATGACTCTGCCGGTGATGATTCCCCACCTTCGATTCCCTCGGATTGTCTCGGTGATGACGATGACTCTGCCGGGGATGATGATGATTCGGCCGGCCAGGACTCCGGCGGGGCCTGATTCTCCTTACTGAACACGGAATGCCTTTTTCACGCAGCACTCTGTTGTCCGTAGGGCTGTTGCTGGCGGCACTGTGTGTGTCCGCGTGGTCGCCGCCCGCCCAGGCCCGCCGTGCGGCTTCGGTGGCCACGCAGGGCTACCGGCAACTCTTCTATGCGCCCGGTCCTGCCCGTGCCCGGCGTTCGCTGGAGCCAAAGTTCCGAAGCTGGAAGGAGCGCCTGGTCCTCGACGACGAGGAGGAGATCCAGCGGTACATCCGCTTCGTGCTGGAGCCGGGAAAGGGTGGCGAACTACCCGCTGAGATCCCCGTGACCGTAATGGATGCAGCGCAGGGCGATGTCTGCGAGGTCGCTGAAGGTGACAATCCCGCCATCGGGGTGCGGGTCGAACCGATGGCTGTGGGCTTCAACCATCTCTCTCGCCCGGTCCTGTGTATCGCGGTCCCTGTGGCCGGCAAGTGGGCGTCGGAAGTCGTCGAAGGGCACGTGCTGGTGAGCCGGCCGCGAGTGGTTCGCATGGAGGACCGTTTTGCTCTTTGGCTGCCCGTGCAGCCGCTGTTCGCGCGGGCGCAGAAACTCGAGTTCGAAGCCGAACTGAGCCTCGCGGAACCAATTGAACTCCGCACCTCGCGTTGGCAGGTAGATCTTGCTCGCAAGACCTTGCCGGACAACAGGATGCGCCTGTCGTTTTCCCTCGAGCGGGTCGCGGCGCTGCCGATGGGTGAAGGTGTCGAGGGGATCGCCGGTAGGGTGCCCGCGATCGAGGTAGGGCCGCGGGTCTCCTGGGATGACATTGCTCTCGAGCATCGGTCCTGGTGGGCTGCTACCGCTCGCCTGCAAGGTTCCGTCGTGCCGCTGGCCGCCCGGGTGCTCGCACAGCCCGATCTTTTGGCCTCGGTCCGAGAGGCCGCGGCCATCGCCCTGGACGAGACCGCTCTTGATGACAGCGGCGGCCGGGGAGGCACCTGGCTGTTGCCGGAGCGAGCCACCACGACCGCGGATGCCGGCAGCGGTACCGCCGCTTCCCGGGCTGCCCTGTTGCTGGCGCTTCTACGAGCGGCAGACATCCGTGCGAGTCCCATCTTTGTCAGTCGTTCGGGGCGGCGTGTCTCGCCGAGCGGCAAGGTACTATTCCTCAACCAGGTCCTGGTGTTGGTACAGGACCTGTCTTTGCGCGGCGATGGGCAACCGCTGTTCATCGATCCTTCCCGGGGCTCCTCCTGGCTGGGCGCCCTCGATGAGTCCCTACTCGGCAGGGATGCGTTCTTGCTGAGTAGCGAGGGTGCTCGCTGGCTACGACTTCCCGAGGAGCCGCCTCGCCGTCACTGGACCCTCAACGTGCGGGAGACGCCCGAGGGCGTTTTCGAGGTGAGTGTCGAGGCTTTGCTGGAAGGTGCCCCTGCTGCTCGAGTTCGCCAGTGGTGGGTCGGGGGCCACCTCGATGCGCAACTGCCTGTTCGTGACCTTGCCTGGCTCGGCGGAGCATGGCGCGGATTGTTGGAGCTCGACGCGGTGGAAGCCGCAGGGGGGCGTATCGAGTTGCGGGCTGCCGGCAGCCTGGGACGGGACCAGGTCCTCGAGCGCGGTTCCCTGGTGGCGCCGCTGTTGCCGGAAGTCGCCGCGCCGGGGCCGTTCCGAGCGACGTGGCCGTACTCGCGGGACGCTCGCCCCTTCGACATCAGCCTGCTCGAGAGTTGGACCTTTGCAAGCCGTCGCTCCGGGGGGGCCATGCCCGATGGTGACCGGGTCACTCCGTTCTGGGAGGTGGAGGCGCTTGGACGATGGTCGGGGCCCCTGTTCAAGCGCCGCAGTCGGATCCGGTTCGTTGGACGGTCACTCGCTCGTGATGCAGCAGTGGAGGTAGAGCGCTTCCAAGCCTTCACAGGTGCCCTTTTGGGTGGCGTCAGCGCGCCCTGAACCGGGTGGGTGCTGCTGTCGACCGAGGTCTACAGACTGCTCCCGGAGACAGGGGTTCTGAGGTAACTTGGCGGGACGGACTCGAGAGTCCGCAGTTCCGTCCTGAAAAGAGGGGATCAGGTGGCCACAGGCGTCGGCGAGCAGTCTCAGGACAAGATCACCGGTGATCTGCGCCGGGACTTGGAGGGCGTGTCCAAGGAGGTCGCCCAGATCCTGTACGACCTGTCGAAGACCGCGCGCTCCTTTGGCTTTTATGCCCGCAACAACAAGGCGATCGCCCGCTTCCTGACCGATCTGTTCGACTCCATCACCGACTTTCTCGGTCGTGAAGGGACTCTCTGGCTGGGAGTCGCCGCCGACCGTTTCCTGTTCCAGGGCGAAATCGTGTACTTCAACGCTGATCGTGAGGCGGGCCTGCCGTTCCGTCTCTACCGGGACGGCGTTCGGATGCTCTCCATCAGCCCGGGGCTGGCTCGCGAGGAGATGGAGGACTTCCTCGAGTTGCTGTCCCGGCGACCCACCACAGGACACGATGCCGAGGAAGAGGACCTGGTGACCTTGCTGTGGCGGCGGTCCTTCGACAACATCGCCTACCAGGCAGTCGAGGGCTTCACCCACGACCTGCACGCAGCAGGCGGTTTTGGTGAGGGCGCTGAGGGTTCAGGCGCTGGCGGTGACACCGGCCAGGCGATTCCGCGCATGATGCAGCAGATTTCCGGCAAGAAGGAGATTGTCTCGAGCCGCGAGCGGAGCATGGCCGACAAGGGCCGCGGGCGGGTTGCGCGCTCTTTTGCCGACAGCGAGTCCCACGATCTGCTCGAGGAGCAATTCGGCGCCGACGAAGATGATGGTGCGTTCGCGGACGGGAGCGCGGGTGCCGCCGCGATGGCCTTTCTTTCCGGCCTCTGGCCCGGCTCTCCGGACTATCCGCTGCCCCTGAGGGGTGGCATTGCCGAGCTCGAGTTCGAACACATCACTGAGGAAGAACTCCAGGGCATTCGCGAGGAACTCGACGACGAGGCGGAGGTCGGACTCCTGCACCTTCTCGATTACTGCTTTCAGTTGTGTCTCCTCGAACCCAAGTACTTCTCTCGTGACGACTTCACGCCGCTGCTGACGCCCATCCGCCGCCACCTGGTACGTCATCGTGAACTGGATACCTACCGCCGCCTGCTGCGCTACCTGCGTGGCATCGCCGAGGGGGGGGTCTATCCGCAGAGCCTCATGGACGCTGCGGGCGAGATGGTGAAGGAGTGCAGCAGCGCGGAATCGCTGACCGCCCTGGTTGCGGCTGCTTCGGGCAACAAGGAGGGAGAGGCCATCGTCTGGGACGTGTTGCAGCAACTGCTACCAGACCTGGAGTCGGTGGACCTGCTTCGGCTGCTCGGACACAGCATGAGTGCGCAGATGGCGACGATTCTTGCCGGCACCCTCGTGCGCCGGACCGGGCGTGACCTGAGCCTCTACGAAGAGGCCATCGCGGGTGCGGATGTGGCTCTTATCTTCGCATCCCTTCGCTGCCTCGACGTACTTCGAACCGCCGAGGCAGCGGCCCTGGTGGAGCAGGCCACCGAGAGTCTCGATCCTGCCATCCGACGTGCGGCTGTGCGCATCATGGGCAGGGTTCCGGTGACTGGCAGCGCTGTACGTGTGTTTTCGCGACTGCTTCGCGATGATGACTTCGAGGTGATCGACGAGGCGATCGGCGCCATCGACCACCAGGGAGACGAGCGTTTTGCCCAGGTCCTGTCGAAGTGGTTGGAGGAGGGTGGTTTCAAGGATTCCAGCCCGGAAACACGCCACAGAGTGGTCCTGTTGATTGCGGATCTGAACGCGAGTCATGCGACCGCGTACCTCGGCGGAAAACTGGAGGCATCTCTGGGCAGACTGGCCGGCCTCGGCCGCGGTGGCGCCGGCGAGTGGAAGTCACTGGCCGCTGAGGGCCTGGCTGCCGTGGGCACTGAGGCGGCCCTGACCAGGCTGCGTCTCCTACGCTCTCGTGGTGGCGAGGACTTCAAGCAACTCGTCGGCCGGCTGCTGGCCGAGAAGCGGCGGGAGCAGGCACCGTGAGCGAGGGCGAAGAAAGCGGTGGCCTGCTCAGCTTCGGGGCCGGAGGCGATGAGCAGCCGATCGTCGACCCGATGGACAGCGAGTTGGTGCAGTTGCGCCGGCTCGGAGTGGACCTGGTCAATTACACGTTCATGTCGCTGCGTACCCTGTCGATGCACAGCGCAAAGAACGAGGCCGTGCGGCTGCCCATCGAGCGCCTTGCGAGCACCCTCGAGGACCTGTCGAACCTGGTCCACAGCGTCCACTTCATCGCAGTAGAAGGGCAGGTCTATCTGAACGACCTGCGCATTCGCATGGAGTCGGCGGCCTTCGAGAACGTCAAGTACCTGGTGAACATCTTCGACCGCCACGGAATTGGTGGGATCAGCTTCGACCGTTCGCCCAGCCAGGACGAACTGCAGCAGTTACTTCAGCTGCTCCTGAAGTACCAGACACCGACCGAACTCGCCGGTGAGCAGGGCGGTAGTCTCGCCGGAATTCGGCAGGCGCTCGAGGAACTCGA
Organism: uncultured Rickettsiales bacterium; assembly: GCA_964490445.1. Lineage (GTDB taxonomy): Bacteria > Myxococcota_A > UBA796 > UBA9615 > UBA9615 > UBA6601. The sequence continues at coordinate 25,888 of CAZBDA010000042.1, forward strand.
GATTAGCGGCGTCGGCTTCGACCAGCCGTATTTCTACAAGGCTGGAGAGAGCGACCTGGGCGAAGAGGAAGGCGCTTCCGAACAGGAAGAGGCGGCGCTGGCCTATGCCAAGGGTGTGCTGGCGGTAAAGGACTACTTCCGTGCCGTGGAGGCGTCCGAGGTGGCGAACCCGCTGCGGATTCGCAAGATCGTCCATGACCTGGTTGACGTCGCTGATTCCGAGGGCGATGACTTCCTGCGTCTGCACACGATCCACGGCGTCGAGGACAATTACTACAACCACTGCGTAAACGTGGCTTCCCTGGCAATCGCGGTGGGCAGGTACCTGGGCCTGAGCCGCGTCGAGCTCTCGGAGTTGGGGGCCTCGGCGATGTTTCATGACGTCGGCTACGCGGTGGTAGAGCAGGAGAGCTTGAAGCGCGGCGAGGAGTTGAGTGCTGAAGAACGCTACCGGCTCCATACGATCTACGGCTTCAAGTCCCTGTTGCGGCAGGGTGAGTACGGTCCGGCCCTGATGCGTCGTTTGCTGGTCAACCTCGAGCACCACATGCACTACAAGAGACCGGGAGGCTTCCCGAATCTCGGCAAGAAGAGCCTATCGGTGTATACGCGCATTCTGCAGGTAGCCGATCACTACGACGCCCTGGTCACGCCGGTCGAGAATCAGCCCGGACTCCTGCCGGTCAAGGCTCTCGAGCGTATCGCCGCGGCGGCCGGTACCCACTTCGACCCGGTGGTGGTCAAGGCACTTGTGCACGTGGTGGGCCGCTATCCGTACGGTTCCCTGGTTGCGCTCAACACCGGTGAGGTTGGCGTGGTCACCTCGGGTGGTCGCGATCCCGAGTCCTTTGCTTCTCCCCTGGTCATGATTGTTCGCAATGCTGACGGCAGTGTCAGTGAGCCGCGGGAAGTAGACCTGTTCGAGTCGAGCGTACTGAAGCGCCGGGTGGTCGAGATCCTTGATCCCTATGCCGAGGGGATTACCCCACACGCGGTGCTGTTCGGTGAACTCAAGGACACACAGGAGGCGAGGGAGGCGGCCGAGGAAGCGGCAGATGCCGAGGCTGCCGAGGAGGATGTCCCGGCCAGCGAAAGCGAGGAGGAGCGTCGGTTGGCTGCCTGGAACGAGGCGGTTCTGCGCGGCGAGGACCCGGTTGCTGCCACCACTGGTGGCGATGTCAGCAAGCCTGTCCAGAGCGTCCCCCTGGACATGGAGGCCCTCGAGTCTCGCGTCCAGAAGACCCCGCCCGATGCGCAGGAGGCCGTCGACACGCAGCAGCAAGACCAGACTCAGCAGGGGGCCGAGACCCACGAGGCCTCTGACGCGCAAGGTATGGCCGATGCGCAGTACGCGGCTGACGAGGTGGACCCGTTTGCCGCCACTGACGAGCTGGCCACAGTGCCGATGGCCGCCGACGAGGAAGGCGAAATTGGTCCCGAGGAGGAGGCCCGCCGCAAGACAGCCTGGCAGAAGGCCATGGCAGAGGCCTTCTCCAAAGGGGGCGAAGAAGCCGTTGCCAAGATCGCGCAGATGGACTGGCGGGAGTTCGGCCGCGACGAGTCCTGACACAGCGAGGACGTGAGCCAGTACACTCGCCCTGCCATGAAGCGACTCTTTTTACCTGTGGTCCTCGCTGCATCTGGGCTCAGTGCTGCTGCCCTGTGGTGGTTGGCCCCTGGTCGTTGGCCGCTACTGTTCGTCCTGCTGGCGACGCTCCTGCTGCTGTTGGTGCTTGGCGCCCTGAACCCAGCCTGGCAGTGGTTTGGAACCGTCGCATTGCGCGGTTCGGGGCAGCGCGGGCAAGTGGCACTCACCTTCGATGACGGGCCTCACCCAGTGCATACGCGACGCATCCTCGACCTACTCGACGAGGTAGGCGCCCGCGCGACGTTCTTTATGGTCGGCGCGCGGGTCGGTGAGTCCCCTGAGGTGGCCCGAGAGGTCGTCGACCGTGGCCACCAGGTGGGTCACCACGGTGGGCAGCACGATTGGCGTGTAATGTTCTCGCCCCGGCGCTCGGCGCTGGACCTCCATGCAGGCAGCCTTGCGATTGCTTTCGCCCGCCGATCGGCTTGGTCAGCCCCGATCTTCTGGCCGCCGTCGAGGCGGCCGGGCTGGTCCCCATCACCTGGTCTCTGCGCAGTTTCGACGGACGCTCCGTGGCGCCCGAGCGTGTCCGGGAGCGGGTCTTGTCGTCGGTGCGTTCGGGAGATGTTGTCTTGATGCACGACGCCGGCCCCGACCCTGCTAGCGATGAGCCACCGCCGGCCGTGGCGGCGCTGCCGGGAGTGCTGGCGGGCCTCGCCGAGCGGGGCCTCGCGCCGGTCACCGTGGCTGAATTGCTCGACCAAGCGCCGTACCAGGATGTCCAGGCACCTGAAGCCGCTGGCAGGCAGGCTCCGAGCAGGCCTTTTCTGGCACGCGCGGTGGCCGCCACTTTCGCCATGATCTTGTTGGCGGCGGCAGCCAGCGCCCTGGCTGTCGAGCCGGAGTCCTCGCAGGAGCCGGTTCTCAGGGATGGCTTTCCAGCCAGCTTTGTTGCCGTTGCGGCCGCCCTTGCTGGGAATCGCACCGTGCAGTCCAGGTTCCGACAGAGCAAGAGTTCCGACCTGTTCGTCGCAGAGGTCGTTCGCACCGGGCTGCTGCAGCTGCGCAGCGAGGACCGCCGCCTGCTGTGGAGCTATGACCAGGGCGCGCGACTTCTGCTGGCCGACGGACGCTTGTTCGCGCTCTCAGAGTCGCGCTCCGGCCGGGAGCGGGCCCGCAAGCTGCCGCCGGCCGCCGCCCCCATGGCCGAGATGATGGAGGCCTTGTTCTTCCTGCGCCTGGAGAGCCTGGAGAAACACTTCCTTGCGGCTGATCTGGGTGATGGCTGGTTTCGTCTGAACCCGAGGAAGCCTGCTCCTGGAGTGCCGTTCAAGGCGGTGCGTCTGCGGGTCGGGGGGCAACCATTGGCCTTGCAGGAGGTTGTCATGGAGGAGCCGGGCGGGGACGTGACGAGCATCGTCTTCACCGAGGTCGAACTCAACGTGCCGATCCCTGCAGAGTTGCTCCGCAAGCCTGGGGAGCAGGTCACTCCTCGATGAGTCGTCTTGCCGTGCGCCTCGGGGAGCTGGGAATTCGCCGACCGGCCGCAGTCCTGGCGTGTGCGCTGTTGGCCCTGGCAGTGAGCGCACCCGGCCTGTTGCGCCTGCAGGTCGCCACCGACCTCAGCGCCCTGGTGCCGGTCCACAGCGAGGCCTCAGAAGGCCTGGCGCTGGTGCTCGAAGGCCTCTCGCAGGCCGATGCAGTGTACGGTCTGCTCGAGTCGGCACCCGGCACGGACGCCGACCCCGAGCGCCTCGAAGAACTGGGCTCGGCACTCTCTGCCGCCTTCACGGCCTCTCGTTGGGTGCAGGAGAGCCGTTGGCGGCCCGCCGAAGGCCTGCCCAGCAGTGACCCGCGCGCGCTGTTCGGGCTCATAGAGGAGGCCGAACTGGATGCTGTCGCGGCGGCCATGGCGCCCGAGGCGGCAGCGGGCCGGGCACGAGCCCTGGGTCAGTTCCTCTCGGGGCCGATGGACCCGGAGATGCGCCGGCTGTTGCGATCGGACCCCTTCGGCCTGCTCGAATTTCTCGGGCAACACATTTCGCGCGGTATTCCCCGTCTGGGCGGAGCAGGAGAGGGCTTTGTCTCGGCGGATGGAAATGCCCTGGTGCTGGTCATCCAGCCTGTCGCTCAGAGTGGCGATCCCCTGCACGGCGGACTGAACGCTGAATTGGAGGCGATTCACGAGCGGGTGATGGCGGCGCAGGACGCTGCTGGCGCCTATCGCTTCGGGCTGACGGGCGCGCATGTGCAGTCCTGGCAGATCTCCCAGGCGACCCGTGCCGAAGCCAAGAAGCTGTCCCTGGCGTCGCTGCTCGTCATCTTGCTGCTGTATGTCGGCTTCTACCGGTCTCTGCGCAGCCTCGCGATCGTGCTGATGCTGCTGCCAGTCTCTGTGCTCATCACCCTGGGCTTTGCCGGTTACCTCACGGGTTCTCTGAACCCACTGGCTGTGGGCTTTATCGCCATCGTCTTTGGCTTGGGAATCGACCCCGCCATCCACATGATCAGCGCCTACCGTTCTCTGCGCACCCGCCTGCCCTCGGAGGAAGCGGCCGTGGCGGCCGTGCAGGAAGTTGGGCCGGCGGTCCTGCTGGCAACCCTTACGACTGCGGGGGCTCTGCTGCTGTTGCCGCTACTGGATCCGGTGCAGGGGCAGATCGGCCTGTTGGCGGGCGGTGCGGTGTTGATCAATGCGCTGGTGATGCTCACGGTTCTGCCTGCCTTGTGGGTACTGCTCGGCGAACGGATCAGTGCCGATCCCGGCATTGGAGTAGCGGCGGCGGGCGCCCTGGCGGCGTCTCTTTATCGGCGTTCGGGTGTGCTGCTGGCCCTGTTCGCCGTGGCCCTGATGGTGCTTTGCGTCTTTGCTGGTCCGGGCCGCTACGAGGCGACTCTGCGTGGCTTCCAGCCCACAGAACTGGAGGCGGTCCGCGTGCAGCGCTCGCTCGAAGCCCACTTCGACGAAGACCGCGGTGAGTTGTTCGTGCTGGCACGGGGTGCCGACATGGAGGCCGTACTCGAGGCCAATGACCGTTGGTATGTGGCCCTCGCAGAGTTGCAGCGGCAGGGCCGGATCTCGGGTTTTGACAGCCTTGCAACCCTGCGTCCGGCAGCTTCGACGGCAGTCTCTCGGCGTGACCGGCTGCGCCAACGAGTCGACTTGGAGGCTGCTGTGGGCGCGATGCGAGCGGCACTGGCCGAGCAGGGTTTCCGGGACGGTGCCTTTGAGCCAGCGCTCTCTGAGCTTGCCGTAGCCAGTGCCGGTCGGGGCTTTGATGCCCAATGGCTGGCGTGGCTCGATCAGCGTTTTCTGCACCGGGCCGGTGATGAAGTACGCGTGTTGACCCGGGTGTATCCGGCTGGCGGCGTGGTCGAGTCCGCTGCGCTGCTCCGCGCTGCCGCGCCCGAAGCCGGTGCCGGAGTGAGCTCGTATGTGACGGGCATCGCCCTGGTAGAGCAGGAGTCTGCCGCGCTCCTTGAGCATCGTCTGCCGAGGCTGTTGCTGTTGGTGGCTGTCGGTCTGCTCGTCGTTCTTGGCCTCATCTATCGGCGGCCGAAGCTGGTGCTGGCAGCCTTCCTGCCGCTTGCGCTTTCGCTGTTGGTGTTCGTCGCGGTGCACCGGGTCACTGGTGCTGCCATCACGCCGTTTTCCCTGGCTGGGATCCTGTTGCTCGTCGGAGTCGGCATCGACGACCACCTGTTCATGTTGGCCCGCTACCTCGAGCGTGGCAGGCCCGGCAGCCTCGCCAACGCAATCGCCGGCGCTGGCCGCGCCATCCTGGTGACCACGGTCACCTCGCTGGCGGCCTTCGGCGTCCTCTCGTTCTCGCACTTTGCCGCGTTGGCCGAGTTCGGAAGGGCGGCTGGGCTCGCGCTGCTGTTGGCGTTTCTCGCCTCGGTGATCCTGTTGCCAGCGCTCCTCGCGAAGTGGCTGCCGGGCACTGATGCACCGGCCCGCTAGCCCCCTCCCCGTTGCCTTTCCAGGGGGCGGTATTTCGGGTATACCCAGCCAGTCCGTTCGGTCCGGCGCCGAGCGGCTTCCCAGGAGCGCGCAGAGATGGCCGAGGTAAGCCCCGAAGAGATCCGGGAACTGCTGCTCGACGCGCTGAATCTCGGCGAGCAGTACGAGCCCTCCGAAGTCCCCCTTGACGGTCAACTGTTCGGTGACGACGGTCTCGGCCTCGATAGCCTCGATGCCCTGCAACTCGCCGTGGCCCTGGAAGAGCACTACCAGGTCACCGTGAACAAGGACGACGGCCCCAACGTGTTCCGTTCCGTACAGACGATTGCTCAGCACATCAACGCTCACCAGACTTGATGCCGTCTCCTCCGGTAGCGGCGATGCTGCCAATCCCCCACCAGCCACCCTTTCTGTTCCTGACCCGTCTCGAGGAGAGCGGCTCTGAGGCCGCGCTGTTCAGCTACGAGTTTCCTCGCCAGGGAGACAGCTTTTCCCTGCGCATGTTTCCGGAATTGCTGACCGTCGAGGCCATGGCCCAGGCTGCTGCCGCGTTCCATGGGCTCAGGAACGGCAGTGACCAGCCCGAGCAGGGTCTGCTCGCATCCGTGGATCGGGTGCGCTTCAGCGGTCAGGCCCGCCCGGGAGATCGACTGACCATCAAGATCCGTAGCAAGAAGGTGTTCGGAGAGTTGGTGATGTTGGATGGTGAGGTATGGGTGCACCACCGCATGATCAGCCAGGCTGAAATCGTGGTGCGCCGGGGGAGCCCTGACCCAGCGTGACTCCTTCCAACCGCATCGTTATCACTGGTATGGGCGTCGTCAGTCCGGCTGGATATGGCGTCCCTGCGCTGGAGGCCCTGTTGCGTTCGGGGGAGTGTCAGGTTGCGCCAATCACGCGCTTCGATGCTTCCGCCTATCGATCGCAAGCGGCGGCGGAGGTGCCGGCCGTGGTCGCCGACAGCGCTGTCACTGCCGCGCGGACGGTGGGCTTGCGGCTGACACCTCGTTACGGACGGGCGGCCCTGTACGGTCTCGCCGCGGTCGCCGAGGCCCTGGTGACAGCCGGACTGCATTGCAGCGATTGCAACGACCCTGCCACCGGGCTCGCGTTCGGCGGCTCCACCGCCGGCACCCTGGAGGCTGAGGGGCCGCTGCTTCTGCTGGAGGAGGACGGAGACTACTGGCAGGCGGCAGACCCCGAGCAGTTCCTGGTGAGTCCGGTGGGTAGCACTGCCGCCATCCTCGCCCACAGCCTGGCCCTCGCCGGCCCGGTATCGACGATCAGCACCGCCTGTAGCTCGGCGAGCAACGCGATCGGTACTGCGCTGCACTGGCTGCGGGCCGGGCGCTGCAGCCGGGTGATTGCGGGTGGCTCGGATGCGCTGTGCCGCCTGACCCACGCCGGCTTCAACAGTCTCTCGCTGGTAGCGGCTGAGCGCCCTCTGCCATTTGATGGCCGTCGTGACGGCATGTGCATCGGCGAAGGCGCAGCGTTCTTCGTACTCGAAGACGAGCGGAGTGCTAGCGCCCGGGGGGCGGCGGTGCTCGCCCACCTGGCCGGATTCGGAGCCGTCAGCGAAGCGCACCACCTGGTGCAGCCCCGGGGTGACGGTGCCGGTGCCGCGCAGGCAATGCGACTCGCCCTCGAAGACGCTGGCATCGCCGCGCCGAGGGTCGGCTACATCAACGCCCACGGCACCGCGACTCCGCACAACGACACGGCCGAAGCCCGGGCGTTAGAGCAGGTGTTCGGGCCTCGAGCGCGGTCGCTGCCGGTCTCTTCTACGAAGTCTCAGGTGGGGCACCTGCTCGGTGCTTCGGGCGCGCTGGAGTTGGCCGCCTGCACCTTGGCCCTGCAGCAGGGCTTTCTGCCGCCGACCTCCGGCTGGGAAGAGGCCGATCCCGAGATCGCCCTCGAAGATTTTGTTGCCGGCGTCGCGCGCGACCAGCAGGTCGATGTGCTCCTCTCCAACTCCTTTGCCTTCGGTGGAAACGACGCATCCTTGTGCCTGGAGAAGCTGTGAGCCCGCCGCTCGTGACCTCTGTCGGTCTGCTCAGTCCCCTCGGCGTGGGAAGGGGACCCTTTGCCTTCAACTGGCGACAAGGCGCTTCCGCTGTCGCGGCGAGTGACGACGGCATGGAGAGCGCGACCCTCGCTCCCTTCAAGGCGAGGGAATTCCTGCCCCCGGCGGGCTCCCTGCTGCGGCGGATGGACCGCCTGTCGCGAATGATCTGCGTTGCGACCGCCCTGGCTCGCCAGGATGCGGGTTTGGACGATGACGGCGCCAGCGAAGAGATGGCTCTCGGCATCGGTACCGACCTGGGAACTCTCGACGAGACCTGGCGCTTCCTGTCCCGGCTACGCGACAAGGGACCTGCGTTGGCGAATCCCATGAGCTTTCCCAACCTCGTGCCCAATGCCGGCGCGGGGTACGCTGGCATCCTGTTTGGCATGAAGGGGCCCTCGCAGACCTTCTGTCAACACGAGGTCTGTGGCGAAGAGGCGGTAGCCTGGGCTGCTGATGGGATCCGCGCAGGCCGCTTTGCCGCGGCTCTGGCGGGTGGTGCCGAGGAACTCGGCGAGGTGCGGCTGGCGGCGATGAGGGCGGCCGACTGTGCTCCGCCGCAGGGGACTGCCGGAGAGGGCGCGGCGATGGTCCTGTTGGAGTCATCCGCGCGGGTTGCCGAACGCGGTGCTACGAGCCTTGCCGAGTACCTGGGCACCTGGATTGGTTGTGCCCCCGTTCGGTCTCCTTTTGTGATGGCCACCAGCGAGGAAACGCTGGCCCGCCTGTTGACTCAGGCTTTGCGGGAATCGGATGTCCAGCCGTCCGAACTCGGTGTAGTCATGTCTTCCAGTCCGGGAGATACCGTCTTGAACGACGTGCTGCGTCGCAAAATTGGGTGCAACCTGCCAAGCTCTGATCATCACCTTCGGGTGGGTGTGCACCCGGCGGACGGCGCGTTTCGGGTTGCTCTTTCGGCGCTCCTGCTGGCGGACTCGACTCTGCCGGTCAATGCTGGGGGGGATCTGCGCCGGGGCCCCGTCGCGCTGGTTGTATCGGTGGGACGCGGCGGCATGCACGCCGTGACCCTGCTCAGAGAGAGTTCGTAATGACTAGAGTTCGCCTACCAGACACCCCCGTTCCTGAGCTGAAGGCCAAGGTGCAGAAGCTCGACGGGAAGGTCGACGAGTTGGTGGGCCTGCTGGTGAGCAGGAACGATGGTGAGGTGGTGCTCAAGCAGGCGCAGGCGCTGTTGCATCGCTGCGCGGCGGTGATTGCAGTGGACCAGGGGAGCACTGACGATACGGTCAGCCTGTTGGAGCAGGGCGGCGTGCGTGTGTTGCGGCTTCCGGCTGCCCAGGGCGAAGGCGCCGCACTACGAGCCGGCATGCAGTTGGCGCGGGAACTGGGTCACATTGGCGCCCTTGTGCCGGGGCCCGAGTTGCTCGAACCGGCGGCGGTCGACGTGCTGACACGTGCTCACCTGCGGGCGCCCGAAGCACTGTTCATGGCGGTAGGACCCGGAGAAGCAATCGCCGGCCAGGAGTGGGTCGAGGCGGCGATGATTGCCGAGGGTCTTGAACCGCCAGCGCTGTCTCAATTCAAACCACCGGTCGGTGATGGGATTGTCGGCCGGGTCGAGGCGACCTTCGAGCGCTTGGTCGAGACCTGCTATGCGCATCCCTGGGGCAGTCCGCGGGTACTACCGTTGCAGTCGATGCTGCGTCGGGACCTGCAGTGTCGTGGCATGGAGTTCCACCTCGAATCACTGCTCCTTGCTGTGCTAGCCGGCATTCCGACCATCGAAGTCGAAGTCGGCAGTTCGCCCCAGCGCCGGCGTCTGTCCTGTCGGCGCGTCGCCCTTCGACTGTTGCTGAGAATGACCGCGTTGCTCGTGCGCAAGGAGGTCGCCGAGCGCTTCGGCATGGGCGGTGGCTACGCGCCGCCGACCACCTCGCCCCTGGGTCTGCTGCTGGCGACGGGACTGGCGCTGACAGCGGCCATGCCAGCCACCGGCTGTGTCCGCAATGTGTCCGCTCCCGCCGCCCTCGCGCCGGCATGTGAGTCGGAACTACCCCGGCAGGAGTGGCCTGCTGCGGGTGAAGCCGAGAACGCCTACCGCCGGGAACTCGAGGCCCGCAGCAGCCGCGGCAGCCTATGGATGCAGCAGACCGTCACCCTCGCCGCTGTCGGTCCAAAACCGTCCCAGCAACTTCAGGGAGCACTGATTCTCGGCGGCGAACAGCGCCTTCGTTTGCGGCTCCTGGCCCCGATGGGTGTGGTGGTGCTGGACTTCGTGCTGTCCGGTCAGGACTGGCAACTGAGTGTTCCGTCATTCAAGCTTCATCGTCGCGGCCGAGGCGAGCTGCCCAGTAGCTTCGAAGATGCACGGGGGCGTACCTTGCCGCTGCGGGTCGATCTGCTTACGGGGCTGCTGCAGGGCAGCGCGCGTGGGCAGTCCGTGCGTTGGCAGGCGGGCGCCTGTGCGATCCTCGAGGAGTTGGATGCTTCCGAGCGGGTGGTTCGGCGGTTCGCATGGCAACGCAGCGGTGACGGTTGGCAGTTGGTGCGCGAGGAGTTGTTGGAGGATGAACAGTTGCTACTGGTGGCTGCGTACTCGGACTACCGCTCGGTTGGCGACAGCGTTTCCTGGCCGTATCGGTTGGAGTTGCGCGACGAAGTCGGAGGCTCGAGCGCGCTGATGGAGACCCGTTTCTTGCGCACCGATGGTGTCGGTGACGAGTTCTTCGCAATGGCTGACATGGACCTGGCTGAGCCCGTAGAGCAGGAGTAGATGGTGGACCTGGTCGTCGAATTCCGATTCTGTGCTGCTCACCGCCTGCCGCTACACAAGGGCCGCTGCCACCGCCTGCACGGCCACTCGTACCGCCTGCAGGTAGTGGTCTCGGGGCAGCCCGATGGCCATTCCGGAATGGTGGTGGACTTTTATGACGTCGAGGATGCCGTGCAACCGGTAGTCGACTCGATGGACGGCAGTTGCCTGAATGATGCGTTGGCCAACCCGACGGCCGAGGCGATCGTCGTGTACCTATGGCAGCGTATCGTCTCGCAGTTGCAGCAATTGAGTGAGCTGCGGCTGTGGGAGACGGATGATTGCCATGTCGTCTATCGCGGCGATGCTGTCGGCGAGCAACTCACCGTCCCAGGCAGCCCCGGGCCACACCCCTCCACGGCGCCCGACGAGGGCAGCCTGCAAACGGGTTAGAGCCGCCAAGAAAGCAGGAGATCCGATGGCTGATACGAGAATCCCCCGTCACAGGACCCCGGACCTCGACGCCATGGCGGCTGCGATGGACCAGTTCCTCGAGGCTGCTGGCTTCGATGCTGGAGGCGAAGAGCACCTGGAGCGGACCGGGACGCGGGTCGCAGATGCCTGGGCCACGGATCTGCTCGAAGGCTATGCCTTGTCGCCCAGCGAAGCGCTGGGTGAGGCATTTGATGAGTCAAGCGGCGACATGGTGCTGGTCAAGGACATCGAGTTCTTCTCTTCGTGCCCACACCACCTGATGCCGTACCAGGGGCGCGCCCACATTGCCTACATTCCCGACGGTAAGGCCGTTGGATTCTCGGGGATCGTGCGCCTGCTGGACTGCCTCGCTCATCGTCTGACCCTGCAGGAGTGGTTGACTCGGGACATCACGGCCACCCTCGAAGCTGTGCTGCAGCCGGCGGGGGCGGGTTGCATCATCCAGGCGACGCCCATGTGTGTGTTTGCCCGCGGGGTGCGCCGGCCGTGCCGAATTGCATCGACGTCGTTTACCGGCCGGTTCGCCGACGACGCCGACCTGCGTCGCGACCTGATCCAGGCATCGGGGGTCGAGGAGTAGTGTCTCCTATGGAGTGGGGCGTGCACGTCGTCCGGCCCATATCTCCTGCCGAGGTAGGCGCCTTGGAGCAGGCTGGGGTCAACGTGGTGACAGTACCCCTGTCCTGGCGCTGGATGGAGTCCGCTGCAGATCGATTCGACATGGCGGCCATTCGCCACCTGCTGGCTTCCTTCTCAGGCAGCTCAGTGCGTCTGCAGGGGCTGCTCGGCCCGGTGATGCCGCATGCTCTGCCACAGTGGTTGCTGGACCGGGGCGGCATCGATGTCCAGGAGTTCGGCAGCTTCTTTGCTCGCTACTGCACCCGTGTGGTCCAGGAACTCCCTGAGATCTCGCTGTTCCGGGTCGAGGACGAACTCAATGCTGCCCATCCCTGGGAGACGTTACGCACCCGTCGCCGGCGTGGCCGCCGTTGGAGAGACAGCTCGTTTCGCTCGGAACTGTTGCTGACAGCATGTGCCGCCGTCCGTCATGCCCGGCCGGATGCAGCGTTGCGGGTCACTTTGCGCGCGGGAGTGCCCGGCTGGCAGCGGGAGCTGCGCAGTTGGCTTCGCCAGGGCCTGGTGGTGGAGCGAATCGGGGTGTCGATGTCTCCCTGCAGTTGGCTTCCGGATCCTTCGTTGGGGAGCAGAGTGGGCCGTGCCGTCGAGGACGCCCGAGCAGCGATTGCGGCACAGCAATACGGTGCCCTGGAGCAGCCGTGCGAGATCGAGGTGTCGCGGATCTCGTATCCGACCCATCGGCAGATGTGGACTCCGCGACGTCAGCGGGAGTTCCTGGTGACGGCGGTAGCCGCTGCACGCCGGTCCGGTGCCAGTGGCTTTCACTGGTCCTCTCTTCGCGACCAGAGCTACGATGACCCGAGCCTCGGTTACTGGACGCCAGGCCGAGAACGGCACGAGGGGCTGCTCTATTACGATGGCAGTCCAAAGCCCGTGATGGATGAATTTCGGGTGGTTGCTACCGGCGACCGTTTCGGCGAGGGCGCCGCCACAGGCTGAATCGACGAGCCTACTCGTCGTCCTTCTCGACGGTCTTCGACGGGTCCTCTTCGTCGTCGTCTTCTTCTTCTTCTTCTTCTTCTTCGTCGTCGTCGTCCTCGTCGTCGTCGTCGTCGTCGTCGTCGTCCTCGTACTCGTCGTCGTCGTCGTCGTCCTCGTACTCGTCGTCGTCGTCGTCG
>CAZBDA010000043.1:0-21467 GCA_964490445.1 uncultured Rickettsiales bacterium
GCCGCCATGCCGATGCTCTCCATGCCGTATAGGCCGGTCATGTCGCGCAGCATCCGGTTGCCTGCCAGGCGCAGGTTGCCTCGTACGATTCGCAGCGAAGAGAAGCCGTCGAGGTCGGTGAGCTCGTCGCTGTTGACGATGCGCAGTCTGCAGCCCACGGCCACCAGCGAGTCAAACCGAAGTTCGGACACCTGGGGATTGTTTTCTATGTGCAGGGTGCTGCGGAGGTAGCCGGAGGTATCCGGGTCTCCTACCGATTGCAGGCTCGGGATCCGCACGCTGGCCAGGCTGTCATTTCCGCTGATGCCCAGGGACCCACCCTGGTAGGTCAACTCCGGCAGGTGGATCTCGACCAGTGCGCGATTGTCACGGAACAGCGTGTTGGTCGCCGCCGTCTCGAGGCTGTCGAGCCGGATGGTCTGCAGGGACGCGTGGTCGTCGAAGACGATCTCCTGGCCGGTCTGGACGAGGCGCTCCAGGCGAACTTCCCGCAAGCTGTCGTTGCGCCGAAACTGGAGGTGACCGCCAAGTACTTCCAGCGAAGACAGGTTGAGGCTACCCTCGAGGCCCGTGTCGCTGAACTCTATGGAGCCAGACTCCACCAGGCTGGACATGTCGAAGCGCCTGAGTGACGGGTTCTGACGAACGACGACACCACGGCCTTCAGTCACGGAACGAAGGTCGACTTCCAGGAGCTCGGCGTTGCCCTCGATCCAGGCTCGGAAGTCGCGGTCCTGTGCGCTGGGAACCCTCAGGATCGACAACTGCGGATTGAAATTGACATTGATGTCCCAGACCTCCTGGGCAAGTGGCAACGAGACTTCAGTCAACTGGCCGTTCTCTTCCAGGATGAGCCGGCGCACCATGGTTGCCGACGGCAACTGGATCCGCTCGAGCCCGGTGTTTACGGCGATCAGTTGGTTGACCTCCTCCAGGCAGCGCAGTGCGTCGAGGTGGGTCAACTCCTGGCCCTCGATGTAGATGATGTTTGCCGAGCTGTAGACCGCGGCAAATTCCTCGGCATCCTGCTGAGTTCGCAGGATGACCTGCTGGCCCATCCACTCGCCTTCCTCGCAGTCGCCCGGAGGGGGTGGAGGTGTCCAGGGCTCCTGCTCCTGGTCCTCTTCGGTCTCCTCGGCACCGTCCTCGGTGTCGCAGATGCTGTCTTCGTCCTCGGCGGATGCAGCCTCGCCGGGAGTCGCTTCGGCGGACTCCTCGGTGTCGGGCTGTCCGGCACCCTCGAGGTCAGCCTGGATCTGAGCCAGCAGGTCGCATCCCGACAGGGTCAGCGCGCCGGCGGAGACAAGGGCAAGAAGGGAAAGGGAACGGGTAGATAGGGACTTGATCGACATCACGACCTCCTTCGGTAGCTCGGCTGTCTCGGTGAGACCCGTAGCTTTGCGTCCCGACGTCGCCGCCGGTTTGCCGTTATCGGGAGGGGACGACCCCCGCCCTGGTCATCTCAACCTGGGTGCATTCTCATCGCCGTCAAGTTCTCGCTGAGACGCCGTTTTCTCATGAACGGACCACTGGTCTCCATTCACAGACCTTAGAAACCTTAAAGAAAGGCGCTGGGCGGCCTTCTAAGTACATCCGAAGGTCGAAACGGATGATGTTGGTGTGGCCCGAAACGAACCACCTCTTTTCACCCCGTTTCCGACCAGGAGTACACACATCATGTCCGACCTCAAGCTTGCCATCCTCTACGCCGTCGTCGCCATCTCCAGCTTCATCCTCGTCAGTTGTGCGCTCTTTTCGACTGCACACGCTGCGGGCGGCGTCGAACTCGAGAGCATCCTCGTGACCGGTGACACCGTGCGTGTCGAGTACAGCTCCAAGCTGCGCGGCTGCGTCTTCCTGATGGATGAGAACTACGAGCGTGCCCAGTTCCGCCCCAACCTCTTTTGCGAGTCTGGTCGGAACATCGTGGCCGAGTACTCCATCGACCGGTTCGATCTCGAGGTCGGTGACTCTCTGCAGATCTGCAGTGGTGACGCCCGCACCTTCGGTACCTGCTCGGACTATGTCGAGGTTCGCCAGGCCGGTGACCTGGACGGCGACGGCTCCATCAACATCAGCGACCTCATGCTCATCTACTGGTACATCATGGACGAGAGCCCCCGCTGGTGGCCCACTGCCGACATCGACGAGCTTGCAGCTGACCTCAATGGCGACGGCGAAGTCAACGTCATCGACATCCTGCTGCTCTTCGACGCCCTGCAGGCCGAAGCCGAGGGTAACTAGAGAACGATTGTTCCGGGCACGGCGCCCCCCCTCAGCAGAGGGTGGGGCGCTTTCCCCGTTGAGACGCTAACCTGAAAACAACCACCCACGCCGGGGACACGAACATGCCACGAACTTCCTTCCGAACTGCCTCTCTGCTCGCCAGCCTCAGCCTCCTCGCCGCGGGCTGCTCGCCCTGCTTCTCGCAGGGGGAAGACGACGATGGCGACCGCCTGAGCTGCGAGCTCGAGCTCGAGTTGGGCACCGACCTGGCCCTCGCCGACAGTGACGAGGACGGCTACCTAGATGGTGACGAAGTCGCCGAGGGAACCGACCCCCTGGACCCCGAGAGCCGAATCTATACCGGCGGCTGGCCCTACAACCCGAACAAGGACTCCATCGACTTCCCCGACTGGGACTCCACTGCCGAAGTAGGCGCCCAGATGCCGCGCTTCCAGGCCGTCGACCAGTACGGCGAGATCGTCGATGTCTATGACCTGGCCGGCCACGACCGGCAGATCATCCTCGACATGGGCACCATCTGGTGCACGCCCTGCAAGGGCATGGCTGCCTACCTCAGTGACGGCGACACCTCGCACGTCGAGGAGTACGCCTGGTGGGAGAGCGAGTACGAGGGACTGTATGACGCGATCCAGGACGGCGACATCCTGTGGCTCACCGTGCTGTTTTCCGCCGGCGGCGCCGGCCCTGCCGACCTGAGCCACACCGAGGGATGGCACGAGGACTACCCCAACGACAAGATCCCGGTGCTCGCCGACGGGGAGCTGCTGCTCCATGACTGGATCGACGTGGGTGCCTACCCCGTACTCAACCTGTTTGACGACGAGTTGACTCTCGAGATCTACCAGAACAGCGGCCCGTTTTCCGTGTTGCGGGAGTTGCCCGACATCCTCTGATCCGGATGGCCAGCAGCCACAGAGCCAGGAGTGCGGCCCCGGCCTGGTCGGTTGGGGTCGCGCCCTGCTCGCAGGCGCATTCCCAGGTTTCCGTTTCGGGTCGCGCACTCTCGTCCTCGTTGCCGGCGGGATCATCGTTACTGGTGTCGTCGTCTCCTTCAGCATCATCGTCGCCGTCGTCATCGTCGCCCGCTGAATCATCGTCACCGGCCACGGCGCTGTCATCGTCGTCGCCGGTGTCGTCGTCTCCGCTCGTGTCATCGTCGCCGGTCGTGTCGTCGTCTCCGCTGGCCGGTACGCAGGCACCGCCGTCACATTCCATCCCCGAGTCCCGGCAGTCTTCGGTCGTGTAGAACCCGTCGATGCAGGTGGCTGACACATCGCCCGCACACCAGTTTGCGTTGCCGCCGTGGATGCAGCGTGGGTCGACGCAGTACGCGCTACCGCCGCCTTCCTCGCAACTTGCACCGAACAGGTTGCTGCAGTCGAAGTCCAGGTACTGGCCCCACTGGCAGGTGCCCATCACCGTGGTCGACTCGCAGGTGTTCTGGTGGGCTCCGTTCGAGCAGCGCGGGTCCACGCAGTAGGCGGTTCCGAGGCCTTCTTCGCAGGCCAGGCCGAAGACACTGCAATCGGCACTCTCGAGTTGGCCGCCGTGGCAGTGGTTGATCTCGCTGCCGTCGCAGAAGCGGCCGTTGGGGGTGGCGACGCAGTCCGGGTGGAAGCTAGGCGTGCGCAGGATGGCCAGGTGATTCGTGACGACCCGTTCGGCCGGTTCGTTGTCCGGTCGGCTGTTGACCAGCACGCCATCTATCACCAGGCCGCTGCTGCCGCCGCCGTCGAGCATCATGCCGTCGTGGCAGCCGAGGTCGACCATGAGATCGGCCATCTCAGTGAAGGTCATGCCCAGGGAGTCGGGCCGTCGCCCCTGCACGACGATCAGACTCATGAGGCTGCCGCTGCTGTCGAGGCAGACTCCTGAGCGAGGGTTCCGCTCGGAGGTGTAGAAGGGGCCCGAGTAGTACTGGGGAACCCCGGCTCGGACCAGCTGGGCCTCGTTGCCCCCCACCACGTTCTGCCAGACATAAAGCCACTCGCTCTGCTCTCCGGGAGCGTCGAAGAAGCACTCCTTTTCGCTGCTGCAGGCCATGAACAGCCAGTGGTCGGGACTGTCCGGTGGGCTGGGAGGATCCATGGCATCGGTCCACGGCCAGCCGTTGCCCACCGACAGGCCGTAGGGCCGGGTTCCTCCGGCAGTGCTCCAGTCACCGTTGATCAGCACTGCTGCGTCGAGCAGAGAGGCTGCGCTGCTGGGGGTGCGTATGCCCTCGCCTTCGCGGGTGACGCGGATGGACAGCTCGGATCGGGAGAGATCGATCCGGGCCACGTGAATCACCTGCCCGGCGTCGACCCGCAGCAGGTGGTCGATGCCCGGGTGGTGGTGGGTCCAGGTGTCCGCCGCCAACGCTGCGTTCGGCAAGCCGGTGGCGCCGAGCAGCGCCGCGAGCACGAGTGTTCGGAGGGCTCGGCTCACGGTGACTCCTGCCCTCAGAGACACGCGTGAATGACCAGGGCTTAGTTCGCCCACACGACCTCGACGTCGGGACGAATGAGGTAGCCGTCGCCGCGGGTCTCGAGGTAGGGGTCCAGCCCCGCCTTGCGCAGCGTCGCGACGGCGACGTAGACGCGGTTCTTTCGAGCGCTGTCGCGGATCCGTTCGCCTGCCCAGACGGCTTCGAAGATGGGCTCCACTGCCAGCGCTGTGCCCGGCTCCTCGAGGCGAGCCTTCGTGAGCATCAGCAGCAGCGGGCGCAGCGTGCGCTTGCGGGTGAGATCGACCGGCTCCGAACCGGGTACCTGGAACCAGCGCCCGTCGCTGTGGATGCGTAGGCTGCCCTGCGGTGGGGGGGGCATGGTCGCGCTCGGCGCAGTGGTCGCAGCGGTTGGACTCGCGACGGCCGGCGTCTTCAGCAGGCGTAGGCCGACTCGGGCGCGGGCAAAGGGTGGCAACTCGTCAGCAGCCTGGGCGGGCTCGCCGACCAGCACGCCGTACGCGCCGAGGGCGGCGAGCATCGCCTTGCCCTCCCCCCATCCTGAGTCGCCGAGGAGTTCATGGGCGCGATTCCAGCTCGCCTGCCAGTCTTCCTGCCGATCGAGGCGGGCGTGGATCATGCCCTCGACGCAGCGGCCGATCCCTTCGAGCACCCGGTGCTTCAGCGCCACCACCAGGGTGATGGCTGCGTCGATCCGTTGCAGCGCGACCTGCGGCTGCTCCTGGGCCAGGTCGACCAGGGCTCGGGTCAGCATCGCGTAGCTCCGGGCAAGGGCGTGCTGCACCTCCGCCAGGATCGAGTCCGCCAACTCGAGCTGCGTGACCGCCTCGTCCCACTCGCCCCGTTCCATGGCCAGCAGTCCCATGGCCATGACCACGAAGCCCGAAGAGCTGCGATTGCCCATTTCGCGGTAGGCCAGAAGGGCCTGTGTCAGGTGCCTCTCTGCAGATTCCAGGTTGCCGAGGTTGGTCTCCAGTCGGCCCAGGTTGTAGGCGGTGCCGGCCTCGATGAACCAGTCGCCTTCCTCGCGGCACTCGGCCAGTGCCCACTCGAAGTGCTCGCGGGCTTCTTCCAGCCGGCCATCCATGAAGGTGCACAGGGAGCCCATCTTGGAGCGCGTGCGGACTTCTTCCCAGTGGTCGCCCTCGGCGCGGGCGATGCTCAGAGAGCTCTGGTAGGACGCCTCGGCTTCGGCGAATTCGGCGACCGCCTCGCGGGCCATTCCTTTTGACACGTGAATGCGGCACAGCACTCGCTGCAGGCCCTGTGCGGTGGCGACCTGTTCGGCTTCTCCCAGCCAGCGGACGGCTTCACCGAGTTGACCCATGCGCAATGCGTGCAGGCCGTGTTGCAGCAGCGCCTTGGATTCCATGGCACCGAGCTTGTGCTCGCGTGCGATCTGGAGGGCCCGGCCCAGGTCTTCGACGGCTGCATCGAGCCTGCCCACCAGGCTGCAGGCGGCTCCCCGGGCAAAGTACAGGCGGCTGAGGACGAGCGGTTCGGCTTTGCCACCCAGGCGCGCTGCGATGTCCTCGAGCAGGGTGAGGTTGGAGTCATACGGCCCGCGCCGTAGCATCACGTGGGACAGGCACAGCACGATGCGGGCCGCGAGCTCCGGGTCGGTGTCGCGGCGGCGGTGGTATGCAGCTACCAGGTTGTCGCGGTTCACCTCGAACCACTGCAGGGCGCTGCCTTCGGGGGCACCGAACTCGACTACGCGGGACTCGCCTTCTGCGACGCAGAAGCAGCAGTGTCGCTCTTCGGCGCCCTCGGAGCCGCCAGTCTCGGCCAGCCGTTCAGCGGCGTACTCGCGGATGCTCTCGTAGACATCGAAGCGCAGCTCCCCGCCCAGGAGTGCGGACTCGTAGGTTCGGACCAGTGACTTGCCGCGCAGGGACTCCAGGATGTCGAGCACATCGGGCTCGCCATCGTGGGCACCCAGCTCGATCACGGCCTCGGCAGCTTCGAGGGAGAAGCCGCCGCGGAACACCGAGGACTGGGCCAGAGTATCGCGCTCTACTTCCTCGAGCAGGTCCCATGACCAGTCGATGGCGGCCCGCAGGGTCGCTTGCCTTGCGACTCCGTCTGAGGGCCCGTGACGGAGCAGGTCGAAGCGCTTGCTCAGGCGGCCGAGCATCTTGCTGGGAGACATCACGGTCACCCGTGCGGCGGCCAACTCAATGGCCAGTGGGATCCCGTCCAAGCGCCCGACGAGTTCGTCGACAGCGCTCTGTTCGTCGGGGTTTGACTGGTAGCTGGTGCGGGCTCGCTTTGCCGTGCTCTCGAACAGCTTGCTGCCGTGCTCGACGGAGAGCGGACTCAACTCGACGCAGATCTCACCGCGCAGGCGCAGCCGATCCCTCGAGGTGACCAGGAAGCGGGCCTCGGGTGCGAGATCCAGCCAGCGGCTGACGGTGTCTGAGCCGTGGGCCGCGACCTGCTCGAAGTTGTCGAGCACGACCAGCAGTTGCCCACGACCGCCCATGGCTCGTCCCAGCAACACCTCGGTACCCTCGCTGCCTTCACCCGAGGCAAGGCGCAGCCCGAGGGACGCGCTTACCGTCGTGACGATGTCATCGACGGTCCAGGCGGAACTGAGATCCGAGAAGCTGGCTCCTGACCAGGGTGAGTCCGACACGCTCTCGCACAGCGCCGCAAAGCGCCGAGCCAGGCGGGTCTTGCCCATGCCCGGTGGCCCGGTGATGGTGAGCAGGCGGGCCTCGCCGGCCAGCAGTTCCTGCAGCCGGCTCAGCTCGCTCTCGCGGCCGATGAACGGAGTCCTGCCGCTCGTCTCGATGGTCTCGACCACCTGAAAACCTCCGCCGACAGCCTACCTGTACCGGTCAGTCACCGCGCCCGCAGTAGCCGTCGTTGGGCCCGGCAATACAGGAACTGTCTTCGCCGAAGTTGTCCCGGCACCAGCGGTCGCCCTGCTCGCCGGGCAGGCAGCAGTCCAGCGCCTCGCAACCGGACGCTTCCAGGCACACGCCATCGGGTCCGCAGTAGTACATGTCGCCCATGGCTTCGCGGCACAGTTCGTGGGCCTGGTTGAGATCCTCGTGCCAGGTGCGGCAGTCGTCGCTGGCGGTGCTGTCGTCGTCGTCGCCGGCGGTGCTGTCGTCGTCATCGCCGGGTCCCGGCTCCAGGGACGGGTTGCAGGCGAACAGCGCCAGAAACAGGCAGAAGGTGAGGCAGTGTAGATGGTTCATGGGCGTACAATACCCGTCATGTCGTGCTCACATCGCCTGTATCCCTCTCTTTCGCTCCTGGTGCTCGTATCGCTGCCACCGTGCCGGGTCTCGGGTTGAGCCTGTTCGGCCTGCGGGGACGATGAAGTCGCGGCCGTTGCCAGCCGGACTTGCTCGGGTTGGCTTGTGCGGACTGTGTGCCCACAGCCGTCACCTCGAGGCGCGCAAGGGCACTGAATACTGGTCCTGCGAACGCTCGCGTAGTGACTCTCGCTTCGTACAATATCCGCGGCTTCCGGTGATGCGTTGCCCAGGCTTCGAGGAGAACGAGGACGAGCCGGAAGGCTGAGCGGCGGCGCGGAACCCGTTGCCTTGTCTGGACTCAGGGGGCAGGATCTGGCTGCTGTCCGTCTCGACACCCTTGCCAGGTCGGAGCTGTCCATGAAGGCCAATGTTGTCCTGTTCGTCCTGTTTGCCACGCTCATCGCGTGCACTGCACAACCCGATCCCGACGTACCGCCCGGCGAGGCTCCCGTGGCAGCCCTCGTCGAGCCTGTCCCACTGGAGGTCGACGAGTGGCTGGTGGGACTGCTGGACGACCTCGGCAATGACGTCGTCCGCGCTGCCATCGAGGCAGGTACCTTCGAGCTACCCGAGGAGGGCTACGACGAACACGACACCCACTGGATTGACGTTGAGCCCGGCGACAGCGGCCAGATCGGCTCCTACAACCTGTCCTACTACTACGTGGTGGCGGATCTCGATGAGCCCCTGACAGCGGGAGACCGCATCATTGCGCGCAGCAGCGCGACCTACGGCACCTGGGTGGGTTCGGTGCGCCAGCCGGGCTACTTCTACGGGGACCGGCGTCACCGGATCCCGCTGCTGGCCCGCGAAGACGACGCGGTGGTGGCTGTGCAGGCTATGGGCGGCCGGACCTCTGAGATGCAGTTGTGGGCCACGCCCGACGAGTTGTGGATGAACCAGAGCGACCTCACCGCGCCGGAGATCCCGGTAGGGGATCTGAGCGAGACCTGGCTCGGAGTTCCGGTTCTCAACCTGACAGACCGTGCGCTGCCCTCAGTCGTGGCGCGGGTGATCGAGAACGACTTCTTCGCCGCGAGCGAGGTGAGCATTCCGTCCATGGCACCCGCAGCGGTTACCCAGATGCCGGTGCTGCTGCGTCCCAAGGACGTGCCGACCGATCCCGAAGCGACGATGACGGTCCAGCTGCGGCTGGTCGCCGACGGCCTCGAGTATTCCTATGAACGCGAGATCGCGATCGGCGTGGCTGATCCCGACGAAGGTCACTGGGCCACCTTCCGCTCGCCCATTGACGGTTCCGTGCAGGCTTTCGGTATGCGGCGGCCGGCGAACTTCGATCCCGAGGCCGACTACGCGCTGTTGCTGAGCCTGCACGGCGCCGGCGTGCAGGGGCGGGGCCAGAGCCGCGCGTACGAGGCCCGGGACTGGGCTTACATCATCGCGCCGACCAACCGTCACCCGTTTGGCTTCGACTGGGAGGAGTGGGGTCGCTTCAACGCCCTGAGTGCGCTGGACCACTCGATGGAGCGTTTTCACATCGACCCGACCCGGGTCTACCTCGCGGGACACTCCATGGGCGGCCACGGCACCTGGCATGTCGGTACCAGTACGCCCGGGCGTTTCGCGACGCTGGGGCCCTCGGCGGGCTGGGAGTCGTTCTACAGCTACGGCGGATCGTCGCGTCCCAGTGGCGCTTTCGCGCGTTCCAGGGCGCACTCGGACACCCTCAACTACCTCGAGAATCTCGAGCAGCGTGGGGTCTACATCATTCACGGTGACGCGGACGACAACGTGCCTGTCAGCGAGGGCCGCAACCTGTTCGCGGCGGTCTCCGAGATCAGCGACGACGTCATCTACCACGAGCAGCCGGATGTAGGGCACTGGTGGGATCTCGACGGCGAGGACGAAGGTGCCGATTGTGTCGACTGGGACCCACTGTTCGAGTTCATGCAGGAGCGGACCCTGGATCCCTACGAGCTGGACTTCAGCTTCCGAAGTTCCTCTCCGTCCTACAGTCCCAGCCACTCGTACGTGACGATCCTGTCGGCGGAAGATGCCTACGAGGACGTCCGCGTCGTGTCCAGCAGCGAGGGCAGCTCGGTCGAACTCAGCACCGAGAATGTACGCGCCCTGCAGGTGGACGGCGCGGCCCTGCTCGAGCGGGGCGTGGCCTCGCTGAGCGTGGATGGCGCTGCAGTCGAGCTGAGCGAGCAGGCGCTGCACATCGGCGCCGAGGGTGGCAAGCACAAGGACGTGTACGGACCCTTCAACCAGGTGTTCCGCAGTCCCTTTTGTTTCGTGTATCCCGACTCCGGCGGCATCTACCAGGAGTACGTGTCCTTCCTGACCTCGTACTGGGCGATCCTCGGCAATGGTCACGCCTGCGCTCTGCCGGTGTCCCAGGTCAGCGACGCCCTGCGCGCCGAGCGCAACCTCGTCTGGGTGGGCCTCGACGATGACGCAGTGGACTCGGGCATGTCCTTCGAGTGGGACGAGGACGAGGTGGACATCGGCCCGATTTCCTGGGGCACGGCCGGTCTGCTGATGGTGTTTCCCAGCGACGGTCGGCTGAGCGCCGTGCTCACCGCCACCGCCGACGACCCGCGGCTGCTCTACACGATCAGCCCCTTCAGTTCGCGCTCAGGCATGCCCGACTTCCTGGTCTGGACCCGCAGTGGCAACCGCTCCTCGGGCTTTTTCACCCCGGACTGGGAGTACGTGCCAGGGCAGTAGCCCCGGTCGACGCTCGCAGCATTTGTTCGTCGTACCAGTTGGTGGTTGCAGCTACAGGTTGAGCTCGAAGCCCGCCCGGCTGTACTTCAGCGCGTCGCGCCAGCCCAGGTGCTTTACGCGAAAGCGCAGCATGCTGGCACCATCCTGCAGGCGCCAGGCCAGCATCCTGCCGCTGCCGATGCGGCTGTGGGAGATGCCCGGGTGTGCCAACTCGTAGCCGAGTTCGGCGAGTAGCGGTCCACACAACTCCTCCACCCCTTTCACCAGCTCTGGGGGCATCTGCTTGCGCCACTTGCCAGCGTTGTCGGGCACGATCTCGGTAGCGCCCCGAGCATCGCCGAGAGTCTCTGTCTGCCGGCCGGGACTGAGCATGCGCGGGTCGAAGCCGATGCCGCAGTGTTGTGCAGTGGTCCTCATGCAGCGGTCCGGGTCTGCGAGCAGGTCCTCGTAGAGGACTTCCAGGTAGGCATCGCCCAGTAGCTTCCCGGCACTGCGGCAGGCTGTGATCTCGTCGTACCAGCGCTGGGCATTTCGCAGGATGTGCTTTCCCCACACGCGGTGACTGCTCAGGCACACGTCGCGCACGTCTCGCACGATGTGCACGAAGCGGGCTTCGGGATACAGCGCTGCCAGCTCGGGCAGGTGATTGCGGTAGTTCGGACTCTTGTCGCCCCAAATCCCCTCGGCCTGACCTGCATCGTGGCGGCACAGGCCCTCGAAGACCCCGCGCACGTCTGGGCTCGACGCTGCTTCCTGCCACTGCTGGCTCGAGATGCAGCGGTTCTCTCGCTCCATGTGGCGGAAGTAGAGGAAGCGAGTCACCCAGCGGTAGAAGCTGGCGAAGTCCGCCTCGAAGTCGAAGTCCTGCTCAAGCAGCCTGGGCAGGAAGCCGGTCTCGTAGCTGGGGATGCCGATCTCGGGGTGCTGGCGCAGCAGGTCGCGCAGTAGTTTGGTTCCCGAGCGGGGTGCACCGACAATGAACAGTGGTCCTCGGAACCTCATCATGCTTTCGTCCTGAGCCTCCTCGAGAGTGCCGTGAGAATAACGCCTTCCGCTGGTCATGGAGCGGCGGGTGCGTCGTCTCCACAGGCCTCGAGAGTGGCTAGCCACTGCTCGAGTAGCGCGACGCCCACAGGGTCGACCCGCTGTCGACCGGGCGGCATCGCCATGGGGCCGTCGCTATGCATCCTCTCCAACAGTGCCGCGCCGCGCAGAGTGCCGGGTTGCGGTGTCGCAATGGTCTCGCCCTGTGTCTCGCGGTTGGCCTCGCCGGGTTCGACACTACAGGCGCCCGTTGCCTCGAGAGGGACGCTGCGGCGCAGGTCGAAGCCGGCGTGGGCGCCACGACCGGTGGGCCTGTGACAGGGGGCGCAGTGCACGTGCAGGTAGGAGCGTGCTCGCGTGTTCAGGGCCAGGGATTCGTCGCGCCAGTCCGCCATGGGCTGGACGCCGTCGGGGATGGTTCCGTGGAACACTCCGTCTGCTACGAGCTGGTCCAGTTGGCTTGTCTCTCCGCTGCCGATCGCAACGTCGAGCTGCGCGAGGGTCACTCCGAGCAGCACCTGGTTGGTGGCTGAGTGGCAGCCAAGGCAGTCCTCGGTCCGGAACGACCAGTGGCTGCCGTCAGCGAGTTGCCGCACTTCGCTGCGTTGCACGGGCAAGGCGTCGTCGCCCGCTTCGTTCCACGCGTAGCTGTAGGCATCCCAGGTGGCGTCGCTTCGCTGCACCAGCATCTGGGTCTCGATGGGCCGCTCATCCCGGGACAGGGTCTTCAGAAACAGCCCCGGCGTGCCTGGCCTCGGTGTTTCCTGGGGTCCGTAGAAGCGCTTGAACCTGCCGACGCCGAATATCGACGCCCTGGCGCCATCGGCCCAGGCCGGTGCGCGGAGTTGGTATCGAAGCATCCCAAAGGGTGGGTCGTCGAAGCCGTCGGAGCCAATGCAACCGAGTTGGGCGAGGCTGAGAGGCGGAGTCTTGGCGGCTTCGGGCTGCGCTTGTCTCGCCACCAGGCGAAATACCTGGTTCTGCCTGCCGCCGGCTTCGGTCGACTCCACTACGTACAGTTCGCCGTCGCGGTCCTCGGCGAACGAGCCGACCTGCATCGTGCTGTCACCGGGAAGGATCAGCCTCGGCGCCGGGCTCGGTGCCGCCAGGTCCACCGCCCAGATCGAGCCACTACAACTGTCCGCGTAGATGTACTGGCCGAGTCGCTTCGGCATCGACCTGCCCCGGTAGACGAAGCCGCCGATGAGGGCGCACATCTCTGCCCCGCCGTGCGTCACGACGGGATCTTCGCGGTCGGGTAGCTCGCAGTTCGCCCCGCGGCACTCGGAACCCTCGAACAGGGGCCAGCCGTAGTGGCGACCCGGCAGGATCCGGTTGATCTCCTCGAAGCGGCGCTGTCCGACGTCACCCAGCCACAGCTCGCCCGTCTCCCGGTCGAAGGAAAAGCGCCAGGGGGTCCGGAAGCCCCTGGCATAGATTTCGGGGCGGAGCTCGGTGTCCAGCGACACATTGTCGCTGGGGATGCCGTAGGGCCGACCGTCGTGACCTGCCTGTGTGACATCGATGCGCAGCAGGGCGCCCCTCAGGCTGTCCGCTCGAGCGCTGGTCGCCCCGCTTCCCCAGGAGATGTAGAGCAGTCCGTCGGGCCCGAAGCGTAGGCATTCCACCGGTGCCCAGGGCCCGGGCTGAGATTCGGAGAGCAGAACCTCCAGGGAGTCGACCGATGCAGTGCGGCCGCTGTCTGTGCTGGTCAACCGCGCGACGTAAGAGGTCAGTCCGGGAGCCACATCGCTCGGCTCGCTGCCTGTGTAGGCCACGTACAGCACGCCGGTCGCAGCGAAGTCCGGCGCCAGTGCCAGCGCCTGCAGTCCCCACTGCGCACCGGCCGTGACCTGCTGCCGAAGGTCGGCGAATGGTGCCGAAGAGCCATCGTCACCGACGCGAAGGATCAGCCCCTGGTGCAGCGCAACCAGCCAGCTGCCGGGCTCGGATGGGTGCGGGACAACATCGACCGGCTTGTCGAAGCTGATGCCAGCGAAGGCCGGCTCGAGTCGCACCTCGCCGCTTTGCCGTAGGGGTTCGGGTGGTCGGCACAGGTGCGGCCACGGCAGGTGTTGCGCTTCGGCCAGCATCTTGTTGGCGAGGAAGCTCCTCAGTTCGGAGACGTTGCTGATGTCCCGCTTGGCTGCAAACCGGTAGCCGGCGGTACCGGCCAGGAACACGATCAGCGCGGCGAGAATGAGCAGGCGGAGGCGGGCAGATTGGGGCATAGGCTGGACTTCAACGCCGGGACTCATTCTGTCGGAGACCCCTCAGTGCCTTCAGGGCCGCGATACCCGGCAGGGACAAGCTGACCTCACGGGCTGAAGCAGGGCGCGCAATTGGCGAGCCAATCATGAGGATCCCGAGCAGCAGCACTGCGCTGCGGAAAGGGAGGTTCATGCACAGGTCGATGCCGATGTGCATGGAGATCAATAGAGCGCCCCACAGTCGATGCAACTCCGGGCGGAATGCCGCGGCCAGTGCTCCGAATTCCAGGTAGATCGCAGCCCAGATCAGCACGAAGCCGAGTACGGGAGTCTCGATGACGAGGTGGCCCAGCCAGGGGCTGACTCCCGACTCCAGCACCCGATCCGCGACCTGTTGACTCAATCCAGTGAGGTGGAGGTAGCTGAGTTGTCCCTCCACCATCCGCTGCAAGCAGGCGCCCTGGACTTTCCAGAGTCCGGCCATCGAGTAGGACAGCATGAATAGTGCCTGTGAGAGCCAGATGGCGAAGCACCAATCACCGCGAGGCTTGCTCTCTCCCTGGCGGTCGGAATCCGGCAGCCAGGCAAGCGCTACATAGCACCAGATCCAGGGGTGCCAACCGTGCGAGACTGTCCCGAGGCTGTACTGCGTGGACGCCCACAGGGTAGTGGCAAGGAGGGCGAAGACCCGGGTTGGCCGCCGCTGAGGCCACAGTGCCGCGGCGAGCAACCCGGCCGCCGCCATCCCTGCCAGGGCGGGGACGAGCGCGGAGGGTGGCAGCCAGGTGAGCGGGCGGATCAGCGCGACAGGGTAGGGGAGCCCTCCCTCGCTCAGCCTCTCGATACGGAGCCCGATAGGTAGGAGAAGCAGTAACCCGGACGCATAGAGCAACCGTGCCGTGGCGACCGACCGCTGCTCGCTGCCAGGCGACTCGTCCCACAGCGGGCGACCGCGAGTCAGCAGCCGCCAGGCGAGGTCTTCGATGTTGGCAGCCGTTCGTAGGATTCTCATTGCGGCACGGTGATGTGACCCAGAGTGCGCACGATCGCGGCTTCGTTCCTGCGGTAGCGCTCCAGCGGCTGGAAGCGAGTCTCGACAACTTCGACGACGTCCCCTGGCTCGAAGAGGTGCGCCAGAGCCCCGGTCGCCAGGGCTGTTGCATCCTGATCGCCAGCATCAAGGGCGTGGCCGAGACGGCCAAGATTGACACGGTCTCTGTGGCTTAGCCGGGCGCGGGTTGCGGCGTTGCTGGTGAGAGTGGCTGGAGCCTCGATCTGCCGACCAGCGCGTTCCACGATTCGCACTTCCGTCTGGAGCACCTCGCCGGGAACCCGGCTGAACATAGTCCAGCCAGAGAAGGGGAAGATGTCAGCCTCCCCGACCGACGAGAGTGTCGTGAGGCTACCGACCAAGAAGACGGTGACCAGCGTAAGGCTCGCGCGGCGCCTGGCGGCCGGGCCAAGTGGGGTGCTGGTGGACATCGGGTAGTTCCCCTCGATACTCGTCGACTGGGAAAGCTATCACGTTCCCGGGTAGTGTTAGCGCCGTCGGCGTTGCCACCTGTACTGCACCTGTCATAAAAAGGGGGCACTTCCTGCAGTGTAGGGGTTCATGCTTTGAGCAATTTACCGACTGGCGATCCGAGACTCCCGGAGTCGTCCCATGACATCGATGCCGACGAGACCAACGACTGGCTCGAGTCCCTCGATGCGGTGATCCAGCATGGTGGCGAGGACCGGGCCCGCTTCCTGCTGACGAGGCTGCTCGACTACGGCCGAAGTGTCGGCGTGCGGCCGCCTTTCTCTGCGAATACGCCCTACATCAACACCATCCCCCTCTCGCAACAGCCCGAGTATCCCGGTGATCAAGAACTCGAGCGGCAGATCACGGCCATCATCCGCTGGAACGCCATGGCGATGGTGGTGCAGGCCAATCGCTCTTTCGAGGGCATTGGCGGGCACATCAGTTCCTACGCGTCGGCTGCCACCTTGTACGAGGTAGGCTTTCACCACTACTTCCGATCCGGCGAGGACGGCGACCGTCCATCCGACATGATCTACTTCCAGGGCCACGCCAGCCCAGGCATCTACTCGCGCGCCTTCCTAGAGGGGCGGCTGAGCGAGAACCACCTGCGCAACTTTCGTCGCGAATTGGCCGACGGTGGTGGCCTGTCGTCGTATCCACACCCGTGGTGCATGCCCGACTTCTGGCAGTTCCCGACCGTGTCCATGGGACTGTCTTCGATCTCGGCCATCTACCAGGCCCGCTTCAACCGGTACCTGCACAACCGTGGCCTCGGCAACACGGACGACGTGCGGGTCTGGGCCTTCCTGGGCGACGGCGAAATGGACGAGCCCGAGTCACTGGGCGCCATCACCCTGGCGTCGAGAGAGCAACTCGACAACCTCACCTTCGTGATCAACTGCAACCTGCAGCGCCTGGACGGCCCGGTGCGCGGCAACGGCAAGGTCATCCAGGAGCTCGAGGCAGCCTTCCGCGGCGCGGGCTGGAACGTCATCAAGGTGCTGTGGGGCGGCGGCTGGGACCCGCTGCTCGCCAGCGAGCATGGGGGGCTGCTCGCGCGGCGCATGATGGAGGCCATTGACGGCGAGTACCAGCGCTACAAGGCCTCGGACGGCGCCTATGTCCGCGAGCACTTCTTCGGCCGCTACCCGCAGTTGCTGACTCTTGTCGAGAACATGAGCGACGACGAGGTCTGGCGCCTGCGTCGTGGCGGTCATGATGCCCGAAAGGTCAACGCGGCTTATGCCGCCGCCGTGACACACAAGGGTGCGCCGACGGTGATCCTGGCCAAGACCATCAAGGGGTATGGACTCGGAGAGGCAGCCCAGGGACTCAACGTCACCCACCAGCAAAAGAAGCTCAAAGAGGACCAGCTTCGGGACTTCAGAGACCGCTTCGACATTCCCATCTCGGATCGGGAATTGGGGGACGCCCCCTTCTACAAGCCGGACCCGAAGGGCGAGCTCATGGACTACCTCCGGGAGCGTCGTCGCGTGCTCGGCGGCTACATTCCCGCTCGCAAACCCCGGGCGAAGGTGCTCTCTGTGCCCGGCCAGGAGTTGTTCGAAGAGTTCTACGCGGGCAGTGGTGAGCGCAAGGCTTCGACCACCATGGTGTTCGTGCAGATGCTCGCAAGGTTGCTGTCGCACCCCGAGATCGGTCGCAACATCGTGCCGATCGTTCCCGATGAAGCCCGCACCTTCGGCCTCGATGCGCTGTTCCGCAAGCACGGGATCTATGCCCATGGCGGCCAGAACTACGAGCCGGTGGATTCGAATGTGTACCTGTACTACCGAGAGGCAAGGGACGGCCAGATCCTCGAAGAGGGGATCACCGAGGCCGGCTCAATGGCTTCGTTCTCGGCTGCAGGAACCGCATACGCGACCCACGGCATGCACATGATCCCGGTGTTCATGTTTTATTCGATGTTCGGCTTTCAGCGCGTCGGCGACAGCATCTGGGCCGCCGCCGACATGCGGGCGCGCGGCTTTCTCATGGGCGCGACCGCCGGCCGTACGACGCTGCCGGGGGAGGGCCTGCAGCACCAGGATGGACACAGCCTGCTGCACGCGTCGACGGTACCCAACTGCATCAGTTACGACCCAGCGTATGCCTACGAGATCGCGGTCATCATGGAAGATGGACTGAAGCGTATGTACGCCGACGACGAAGACGTCTTCTATTACCTGACGGTGGAGAACGACAATTATCGCCAGCCGCCGATGCCCGATGGTTGCCGCGACGGGATCCTGCGTGGCATGTACGAGGTGAGCGCCGGTGACCCCAAGGCCAAAGCGCAGGTGCGACTGTTTGGCAGCGGCGCGATCCTGCCCGGCGTACTCGAGGCGCAGGCGCTTCTCGCCGAGCACTTTGCAGTGGGCGCGCAGGTCTGGAGTGTGACCAGCTACACCGAGCTCAAGCGCGATGCCATGGCGGCCGAGCACTGGAATATGCGCCATCCCGGCCGAAAGGCGAGAGTGCCCTACCTGTGCGAGCAGCTGGACGGCAACGACGCGCCCATCGTCGCGGTCAGCGACTATGTTCGTGCATTGCCCGATCAGATTGGGCCCTGGTTGCCGTCCCCGCTGCTCTCGTTGGGTACCGACGGCTTCGGACGCAGCGACACGCGCGAGGCGTTGCGGGCCCACTTCGAGGTGGACGCGAACTCCATTGCCTATGCGGCGGTGTTCTCGTTGGTCAGCGAGGGCAGTCTGCCGAAGTCGGCGCTGAAGAAGGCCGCCGGCATCTTCGAGATCGACCCCGACAAGGCGCGGTCCTGGTAACGGCAGCGCATTTTCCGGGTTGGCTTTCCGACCCGAGCGCCTCTTGGTCTGGACTCGGGTAGCATTCCTACAGGCCTGCAGCGTCGCGAGAGGGGAATGGATGAGCGAGCAACAGCCCGAAGGAGCGGCTGCGCTGGATGAGTTGCGCCGCAAGCGGGACGCCGGAGAGCCGTCGATTCCCACTGTAGTGCAGCTGCAGAACGCGCGGCTTTTGGGCGCGGACCTCAGCAGGCTGGACCTGTCGGGCTCGGATCTCTCGGGCTCGGACCTCTCGGGTGCCAACCTGAGTGAGACTCGCCTTGCCGGCGCCTTGCTCAGCGGCTGTGTCTTGCACGGTGCATGTCTCGATGACGCCGAATTGCTCGGGGCTGACCTCAGTGGCGTCGATCTCAGTGAAGCCAGCGCCGAGCGCGCCGGCTTCGGGCACACGATCCTCACCGATGCGAAAGCCTTCGCGTTACGTGCTACTGGCGCCAGCTTCTCGTCGTCTCAGCTCCAGCGAGCCGATTTGCGCGCGGCGCAACTGGAAGGAACCCGGTTTCGCGAAGCGAAGCTGGGCGGAGCGGTGTTGGAAAACTGCATGCTCAGGGAAGTCGACCTGGTGGACGCCGACGTGTCGGAGGCCTCCTTTCGCAACGCAGACCTGCGCGAAGCTCGCTTTCGTGGACTTCGTGGCTACCAGAACACCGACTGGGTTGGGGCAGACGTCCGCAACGTCGATTTCGCGGGGGCCTGGCTGGTTCGTCGCCACATTCTCGACGAGAATTTTCTCGCTGAATTTCGCTCCCAGAGCGCCACGCACGAGAAGATCTACCAGTTGTGGTGGTTGACCTCGGACTGTGGTCGCAGCTTGTACCGCTGGGGCTTGTTCGCCTTCGTCGCCGCGGTGCTGTACGCCATCATCTACAGCCTTCCGGTGGTGGGGATCGACTACGGGGGACACCAGACCCTGCTGTCGCCCCTGTACTTCAGCATCGTTACCTTCACGACCCTGGGCTACGGCGACGTACTGCCGACCTCGGCATTGGGGCAGGTGCTGGTCATCACCGAGGTGATCCTGGGCTACGTCGGCCTCGGTGGTCTGCTGAGCATTCTTGCCAACAAGCTGGCTCGGAGGGCAGGCTGATGGTGTTGGGCTTCCTGGCGCGGCGCAAGGTAGATCCCGAGGCTGAACTGCGCAAAGTGCTCGGCGACTACCAGTTGCCGGCCTTCCGGAAGACGGTGCTTCGGGTATTGGAAGAGATTCGCCGCCCAGATGCCGGGGCCCCGGCGATAGCGGAGTTGATTTCCCTTGATCCGGGCATGTCGACCGGCCTGCTGAAGATGGTGAACTCCGCGGCCTTTTCCTCGGCCCGGCCCATCGAGACGGTCGCGCAGGCTGTCGTCATGCTTGGCAACTCTGGGGTGGAGTCGCTGGTGTTGTCCATCGGCGTTGGAGCCGCCCTGCCGAATGCTCCGGCACCTGGCTTCGACAGCAGGCAGTTCTGGTCTGCCGCGGCGCGCCGGGCTGCGACGGGCAGAGCCCTGGCGGAGATCATCGAGCCGTCGAGCAAGGCGCTGAGTTTCTCAGCTTCCCTGCTCGAGGACATGGCGGTGCCTCTGCTTGCCCATAGTCGCGGGGAACGCTACGGCCAGATCCTGAAAGCGTGGCACCACGGCGATGGGGAACTCTACTCACTCGAGGCAAGCGAGTACGGTTGGACGCACTCCGACGTGGCGTCATGGCTCTGTGCCAGCTGGGGCCTCCCCGAGCGACTGTCTGAGGCCATTGCCGGGCACCACTCTCTTGATTCAGAGCTTCAGTGCCCGATCGCAGTGCAACTTGCGGCCTGTCTCGGCGACGAGCAGGGCCAGGGAAGCGAAGAGTTGATCGCCCTGGCAAAGGAACGCTGCGGTCTCGAGGAAGACCGAACCGTGGAGATCCTGCGAGAGGCCGCCGAGCGAGCAGCCGAACTCGGCGCGCTGTTTGGCTGACGATCCCGCAGCGGCCGCGCTAGGCTGACGGGGTCAGGAGGGTTTCCGGATGCGCCTTCGAATGATTGCAGCGGTGCTCGTCATCACGGCATCGCTGCCGCAGGCCTGGGCGGCGCCGACCACCGTCTCGCAACAGGGGCGCCTGCTGGACGGCGACGGCCAGCCGCTGCAGGGAAGCCACGATCTCGAGTACTCCCTGTTCGACTCAGCCACTTCCGGCACCGAACTGTGGTCCGAGTCCCAGGAAGTGCCATTCGATGAGGGCTACTACGTCGTGACCCTCGGTTCTGTCGACCCCCTCGATGATCTACTGCTGGCTTCGGACGCTGTCTGGCTGCAGTTGTCTGTGGACGGAGTGCTGCTCGAGCCCCGCTTCCAGTTGGTCTCTGTTCCCTATGCCCTGCGCGCCACCAGTGCCGAGCACGTCGATGGAGGAGTGGTCGATGCAGCAGAACTGTCGGTGGGTGGCCAGTTGGTGGTGGACAGCAGCGGACACTGGGTGGGTCCAGCGTTGCTGGTGTCCTGGAACGATCTCATCGATGTCCCCGGTGACCTCGCCGACGGCGATGCCGACACCCTGGCAGGGCTTGTCTGTAGCGGCGGCCAGGTTCCGTCCTACCAGGAGAGCACGGGCCTGTGGGTCTGTTCGGCGCCCAGTGGCCCGGACACACTGGGCCTGCTTAGTTGCACCGATGGCCAGCTGGTCACATGGGACAATCCCACCGGCCAGTGGCAGTGCGACGATGACCGTCTGCTCAGCGAGGCCGAGGTCGAAGCCTTCATCAGCAACGGGGTCATCGACCTGGCCGTTGGCAGCAGACTCGGCGGTGCGCCGCTCGCCAGCACTGACGACCTGACCACCAGTCTGCCGTGGTTGGCCATCACCGATGTTCCCGGCGACCTCCTCGATGGCGACAGCGATACGCTCATCGACCTGCCCTGTGCCGACGGCTTTGTCGCCAAGTTCAGCGTTCTACTCGGGGCCTGGGACTGTGCGCCCGACCTCGACACGCAACTGGGCGAAGCGCAGGTCGAGGCCTTCGTCACCAATGACGCCATCGACCTGGCGGCGGGCAGTTCGATAGCTGGCCTGCCCCTTTCCACCGGGGCGCACACCATCGACACCGACACCGACACGCAACTCAGTGAGGGGCAGGTGGAAGGCTTCGTCACCAATGACGCCATCGACCTGGCGGCGGGCAGTTCGATAGCTGGGTTGCCCCTTTCCACCGGGGCGCACACCATCGACACCGACACCGACACGCAACTCAG